>NZ_JBIVHB010000027.1:0-81247 GCF_044748965.1 Cupriavidus sp. NPDC089707 | reverse complement strand
CCGGCGCATGGCAAGCACCGTGGCGTCTCACTTCGTGGCAACTCCTGCCCTCTCCCCCGCCCCTCTCCCATAAATGGGAGAGGGGAGACAACATTGGCAGCCTTTGACTTTGTCAGGAGCCTAAACGCCCGCGGCAGATTGCTGACAAAGGGAGAATTCCAGGTTGTTTGCTCCCCTCTCCCGCTTGCGGGAGAGGGGATGGGGGAGAGGGCAGGCGCATGGCAAGCACCGTGGCGTCTCACTTCGTGGCAACTCCTGCCCTCTCCCCCGCCCCTCTCCCATAAATGGGAGAGGGGCGCCAACATTGGCAGCCTTTGACTTTGGCGCTCAGAGCCCCAGTTGCTTTGCCGCCAGGTCCTTCATGATTTCCTCCGCCCCGCCGCCGATCATCATCACCTTGACCTCGCGGTACAGCCGCTCCACGCGGCTGCCGCGCGTATAGCCCATCCCCCCGAGCAATTGCACCGCGCGGTCCGCGCAGAACTGGAAGGTCCGCGTGGCCATGTTCTTCGCCATCGCGATCTGCGCCACCGGCGCGGCGCCATCGTCCAGCCGAGCGGCCAGGTCATCGAGCAGGGCGCGCGTGGATTCGATGCGCGTAGCCATGTCGACCAGCTGGTGGCGCACCACCTGGTGGTCAGCCAGCCGCTTGCCGAAGGTATGGCGCTCGCGTGCCCACGCCAGCGCGTCGTGGAAGCAAACCTGGGCATAGCCGCAGGCCGCCGCCGCCAGCGCCAGGCGCTCGTGGTTGAAGTTGCGGGTGATGGCGGCAAAGCCCTTGCCTTCCTCGCCGACCAGATTTTCCACCGGCACGCGGCAGTCCTCGAAGAACAGCTGCGCGGTGTCGGACGCCCACCAGCCCATTTTCTTCAGCGGCGTTCGGCTCAGCCCCGGCCTATCGCCTTCGATCAGCAGCAGCGAGACGCCGCCGGAGCCTTGGCCGCCGGTGCGCACGGCAACGGTGAAGTAGTCGGCGCGCATGCCGGAGGTGATATAGAGCTTGGTGCCGTTGACAACGTAATGGTCGCCTTCGCGGCGCGCGCTGGTCGACAGCCGGGCCACGTCGGAGCCGGCGGCGGGCTCTGTGATCGCCAGCGCGGAGATCTTCTCGCCTGACAGGATCCGCGGCAACACGCGCGCCTTCAGCGCCTCGCTGCCAACCGCGGCGATCGGCGGCGCGCCGATGGTGTGCGAGAACAGCCCCGAGGCGATCCCGCCCGAGCCGCCCCAGGCGCGCTCCTCGAACAGGATCATGCGGTAGAAGGCGTCGCACGGCGCGCCGCCGTACTCCTCGGGGAAGCCGGGCGCCAGCAGGCCGGCTTCCGCGGCCTTGCGGTACAGCTCGCGCGGGAAGCTGCCGGCCTCGTCCCAGGCCTCGGCATTGGGCGCGACTTCCTTTTCAAAGAAGCGCCGCACGCTGGCGCGGAACGCTTCATGGTCCGCGCTGTAGTAGCGCGGGTTGGCCGGTTGCAGGATCATGGTGTTCGCTTACTCGTTGGACGGCGTCAGGCATTGCGGCAGCGTGTAGAGCGGGAAGCCGTTGAACGGTTGCGAGCGCTGGTGCTGCGGCTGCGGCCAGGTGTGCTTGGCGTTGGGCACGCCGCCGTCGACGCGCAGCGTCGAGCCGGTGATGAAAGCCGCCGCCGGAGACAGCAGGAACACCACCGCCGCGGAGACCTCGGCCTCGGTGCCCAGGCGCTGCAGCGGCACCTTGCGCGCCAGCTGGCGGATCTTGGCCTGGAAATCGGACGGATAGGTGTCAAAGCCGCTGGACGCGATCCATCCCGGCGCCACGGCGTTGACGCGCACGCCCGCGGCGGCCCATTCGCATGCGGCGGTCTCCGTGAACGACAGCATGCCGGCGCGCGCCGCGCCAGAATGGCCCATGCCCGGCATGCCGTTCCACATGTCGGCAATGATGTTGACGATGGCGCCGCCGTTGGCCTCCATCCATTGCGTGAAGCATTCGCGCGCCACCAGGAAGCCGCCGGTCAGGTTGTTGCGCACCACGGCTTCCCAGCCCTTCAGGCTGATGTCGCGCAGCGGCGCGGGAAACTGCCCGCCGGCGTTGTTGAAGAGACCGTCGATGCCGCCGTGTGCCGCCAGTACCGCGGCCACGGTCTCGCGCACCTGCGCCTCGTCGCGGATATCGCAGCTGTGCAGCGTCAGCCGGTTTGCGGCTTCGGGCTCGGCGGCGAGGATTTCCTCGCGGACCTGCTCCAGCTTTTCCAGCTTGCGCCCGGCGAGCGCCACGCGCGCGCCCAGGCTGGCCAGTTCATGCGCGGTGCAGCGGCCGATGCCGCTGCCGGCGCCGGTGACCAGCACGGTACGGCCGGCGAACAGGCCGGCGTGGAAGACGGATCGATATTGCATGCGGGCTCCGGGATCGGGCATCAAGGGTTGGCAGTCAGGCCGAGGCGCTTGACCAGCTTGCCCTGGCTTTCATAGCGCTGGCGCGCGAAGGCGGCGTAGTCGGCGCTGTTCAGGTAAGCGGTCTCCTGGTCGAGCCGCTCCAGCAGCTTCTGCATCGCCGGTTCGTTGAGCGCCTTGCGGAAGGCGTCGTGCAGCACCTGCACGGCCTGCGAGTCCATGTCGCGGGGGCCGGCGATGCCGAACGGCGAGGTGGATACGATGTCGACGCCGGCATCGCGCAGGGTCGGCACGCGCGGCCAGCGGCGCGAATGCTCGGCCGTCCAGAGCACCAGCCAGCGCGCCTTGCCACTGTCGACATACGGGCCGATGCCGCCGGCCGTGACGCCCAGGTCGATATGCCCGCCCATCAGTGCGGCGATGATCTCGGACTCGCCCTTGTAGGGCACATGGTTGAACTGGACGCCTAGCTTCTGCCCGATCTCTTCCATGGTCACGTGCATGGTGCCGTTGGTGCCAGTGCTGCCGTAGCTGATCTTGCCCGGACGGCGGCGCGCATCGTCCACCATCTCCTGCCACGATTTCCACGGCGCGTCGGCGCGTGCCGCCACGCCAAGCGCGTAGCCGGTCAGGTGGATCACGTAGGTGAAATCGCGCAGGGGGTCGTATTGCGTCTTTTGCAGGTGGGGCAGCCGGAACACCGGTTCCGGGATCACGGTGAGGGTGTAGCCATCGGGCTTGGCGCGCGCGACCACATTGGCGCCCAGCACGCCGGCGGCGCCGGGCTTGTTCTCCACGACGACGGGCTGGCCCAGCGTCTTGCCGGCGCTGTCGGCCAGCGTGCGCACCAGCGTATCGGTGGCGCCGCCGGCCGCGAACGGCACGATCAGCGTAACCGGCCGCGCGGGGAAGTCGGCCGCCCGCGCGGCGCCGGAGGTCAGCATACCCAGCGCGCCCAGCGGCGCCAGCCCGCCCAGGCCCAGCAGCGCCAGCGTGTCGCGGCGGCGGGTGTCGATGGTGTCGTCTCTCATTGCCGGCCTCCGTCGTGGTTCGGCTGCTGCGTCAGCACCAGCGCGTCCAGGGCGACCGCGCCGCGGCCCGCTTCGCGCACCAGCAAGGGATTCACTTCCATTTCAGCGAGCGAGTCGCCCAGCGCCATCGCGGCGTCGGACAGCGCTGTAATGGCATCCGCGGCCGCGTCGATATCGGCGGGGGGCTTGCCGCGGAAGCCGGTCATCAGCTGGTAGCCGCGCAGGCTGGCGAGCATCTCGCGGGCCATGGCGCGGTCCACCGGCAGCAAGCGGTGCGCCACGTCGTGGAAGACCTCGGTAAATATCCCGCCCAGGCCGACCGTCATGGCCGGGCCGAATACCGGGTCGCGCGTCACGCCAACGATCAGCTCGCAGACGCCGCTGGCCATCTGCTGCACCAGCACGCCGCGCTGACGTGCATCCGGCTTGGCGCGCGTCGCGGCGGCAACGACTTGCGCGGCCGCGTCGTGCACCTGCTGTGCATCGCGCAATCCCAGCTGCACGCCGCCGACCTCGGTCTTGTGAGCAATGTCGGGACTGAGCACCTTTACTGCCACCGGGAAGCCGAGGCTCGCGGCGGCGCGTGCGGCATCGGCGGGTGTGGACGCCACGGCTTCCACGCCGATCGGCACCCTGAAACCGGCGAGCCAGTGCTTGGCCTGATACTCGTCCAGCGCGGTAGCGGGCAGTGCTTCGGCCTGCGGACGGTCGGCCGCCTGCGCGCGCAGTGCCATCCAGTGCGCGGTCCGCCCCTGGGTGCCGAGCCATCCTACGTACGTGCCCAAGGCCTTGGCCGCCCGCGCCACATCCGGGAACAGCGCCACGCCGGCCGCAGCCAGCCTGGTGCGGCTGGCCGGCTCGCCGGTGGTCGCGACGACGATCAGCCGGTTGGTCTTGCCCGCCACGTCGATCAGTTCGTCCGCCACGCGGTCGAGCAGATAGGCGGTGGCATACAGGAAAATCACGTCCACGCCGTCGACCGCCGCCAGGTTGTCGAGCACGGCATACGCAAGGCCGCTGCGGTTGAACAGCTGGCCGGTCAGGTCGACCGGGTTCGCCGCTGAGCCTAGTTCCGGTACGGCGGCCTGCAGGCGCTGCTGCACCGGCTCGGGCAGGCACGGCACGTCCAGGCCGGCGGCGCTGAGCAGGTCGGCGGACAGCGCACCCATCGCGCCCGACACCGACGCCACCACCACGCTGCGGCCCGCGCTGCGCTGGCGGAAGCCCGACAGGTAGGCCAGGTCGGTCAGGTGGGTCGGATCGCTGGCTTGCATTGCGCCGACCTGGGCAAAGGCGGCGCGGTAGATGGCCTGGTTGCCGGCGAGCACGGCTGTGTGCGATTGCGTGGCCGCCGAACCGGCCTCGCTCTCGCCGGCCTTCAGCACGATCAGCGGCTTGTCCGCCGCGCGCAGCCGTGCCGCGGCGTCGATAAAGCGCGGCCCGCTGCGCAGGCCCTCGACGTAGCCGACCACGGCGCTGGTCTGGGCATCGTCGGCGAGGTAGTCGAGGTAGTCGGCGTAGTCCAGGCAGGCTTCGTTGCCGGTATTGATGAACTGGTGGAAGCCCACGTCCATCTGCCTGCCGGTGGCATAGACAATGGCGCAGACATTGCCGCTCTGCGTCAGCAGGCTGACCGCGCCGGGGCCGTCCTGCGGCGGGTAGGCGCGGAAGGTGGTGGCAAAGGCGGTGATGGCACGCGTGGTCAGGTTGGCCAGCCCCATGCAGTTGGGCCCGGCGATCGCCATGCCGCTTTCGCGCGCGAAGGCGGTCAGCGCGGCCTGCCGCGCGACGCCGGCCTCGCCGGCCTCGGCAAAGCCCGACGCATAGAGGATGGCGGCCCGGATGCCGCGGGCATGGCAGCGCTGCAACTGCGACAGCACGTCGTCGGCGCCGAGCGCCAGCACCGCCACGTCCGGCACGGCCGGCAGGGATTCCACATCGGGATAGCAGGCCAGCCCGGCGATCTCCGCATAGCGCGGATTGACCGGGTACACCTGCCCCTGGTAGCCGAGGCGCTGCAGGTGATCCAGCGCCACGCCGCCGATACGGCTGGTATCGCGCGAGGCGCCGATGATGGCGATCGAGGCGGGCTCAAGCAGCTGCGCCAGTGCGGTGCGATCGGCGCATTCCGGTGGCCGCGCCGTGTTGGGAATAGGCATCGTTGTCTCCATCCTTCCTCTGCCGGAAGGGTGACCCGATTCAAGCGTATCGGGTGGGCGGGGACAAGCGATCGGCCGTTCGATGTGCACAATGTGCACAGATTTGGGATAGGCAGGCAACGGTGGTACTGCAACGGCCTGTTGGAAGATGTGGGTTGCCTTCAGCGCCGCGCCGCTACCAGGCTGCAATGACCGCACCACGTTCTGCGGATTTTTGTCGTTGACCCCTTTCAAAACCCGCCAACGTTGTTGTAGAATCCGCGCTTCGCTGAAAACGCGATGAATTCCCCGATAGCTCAGTCGGTAGAGCGACGGACTGTTAATCCGCAGGTCCCTGGTTCGAGCCCAGGTCGGGGAGCCAAAGTGCGCGGGAGTAGCTCAGTTGGTAGAGCGCAACCTTGCCAAGGTTGAGGTCGCGAGTTCGAGACTCGTCTCCCGCTCCAAATCCTTCCGGTTTTCGCCGGAGCGTGTACGCCCATGTGGCTCAGTGGTAGAGCACTCCCTTGGTAAGGGAGAGGTCGGCAGTTCGATCCTGCCCATGGGCACCATCCCTTTTGTTTCCCCTCTGTATTTCCCTTTCGTCTCGCACGGCGCCGCGACTAGCCGCCCTGGTCCTTCGGCCAGAACGTGATGTTGATGTTCGAGGGCGCGACACCGTTCTCGTCGCGCGGCAGCGGATCCGAGCGCGCGACCGCGCGCAGCACCGCGTTGTCCCACCCGGGGTTGCCGCTTGACCTCGCCAGCCGCGTCGACAGCACCGAACCGTCCGGCGCCATATGCACCGCCACCACCGCCGCCGGATTGCCGGGGAGGTCATCGTTGAAGATGATGTTCGGCTTGACCCGCTGCCGGACCCGTTCCGCATAGCCCGACGAAGGCCGCGCGGAGGTGCCGGAACCGGCCCCGACGTTGGCACGGCCCGCCTGTGCCTGCAGGCGGGCCAGTTCGCCCTGGCGCCGCGTGTTGTCAGCCTGGCGAAGTTCCTCCTGTGCCTTGCGTTGCGCCTCCTTGCGGGCCGCGTCGGTGCGGGCCTGGTTTTCACGCTGCCGTGCCTGCTGCGCTTCGTCGCGGGCGGCACGTTCGGCCTTGCGCTGTTTTTCCTGCAGGGAGATATCGGCGTCCTCCTCCTCGACGGGCTTTGGCGTCGGCGTCGGCGTGACCGCCGGCGGTGGCGTGACCACTTCTGGCACGGACTCCCACAATTCGGCTGACACACCTTCTGGCACCGCGTTGCGCCAGCGCACGCCGTAGTAGAGCAGGGCGCCCAGCAACAGGTGCATCAGCAGGGCCAGCAGGAAGCAGCGCATGGTGCCCCGTTCCGGCACCGGCTGGTAAGGATAGGCGACAGCTTGCATGGCGGTGACTGCGGCGTAATCCGGACCGCTTGTCCAAGAGCGACTTCATTCATTCTATGAAGCGCGGCCTGCCGAACCAAGGTAGAGGGAACGGCATCTTCACCAGACAAACCGCCTCGTTAGTGGCTAATTAACCACTTATCTGCCGTTTGACTTGTTAAGACGACTGGTCATATTATTCAAGCCATGGCCCGCACCGCAGACAAGACCGACATTCCGAACCGCCTGACGAAGGCAGGGCGCGAACTCTTTTCGCGCCACGGCTATAACGCCACCGGCATCCAGCAGATCACCGACCATGCCGGCGTGCCGAAGGGGTCGTTCTACAACCATTTCGACAGCAAGGAAACGTTCGCCGCAGCGATCATCGCGCAGTACGCGGCGTACCTGCAGCGGTCCTGGGAAGCCATGATGGAAGCGGCGCCGCCGCGGCCGATGGCGGCGATCCGCTACGTCTTCGACCAGATGATTGCTCACCACGAAGCCAGGACGGAGCGGGCCGGCTGCCTGGTCGGCAATTTCGCCGCGGAAATCGCCTCGTCCAGCGAGACCTGCCGTGCTGCGCTGCAGGCGGCACAACTGGCCTGGCGCGAGCGCCTGGCCGGGATGATCGCCGAAGCCCAGGCGGACCGCGCCATCCGCACCGATATCGCGGCCGCCGAACTGTCCGGCCTGGCCTGGGATACCTGGGAAGGCGCCTTGCTGCGCATGAAACTCGAACGCTCGGTCGAGCCGCTGCGTCGCAGCGTCGACCTGATGTTCAACCACCTGTTCCAGCCGGCCGCCGCAGCGGACGGCCAATCACCAACCTCGGAGTAAGCCATTCATGGGTGCACAGAACGAAGCCTTTCTCGCCGATGCGCTGTTCCAGCCGGTCAGGCTGGGCAAGCTTGAACTCGCCAACCGCATGGCCATGGCGCCGCTCACGCGCAGCCGCGCCGACGACGACCTGGTGCCGACGGACATGGTGGTCGAGTACTACAGCCAGCGCGCCAGCGTGGGCCTGATCATCGCCGAGGCCACGCAGGTCTCGACCACGGCTCAGGGCTACACCAATACGCCGGGCGTCTATACGCCGGAGCAGATCGCCGCATGGAAGCAGGTGACCGACGCGGTGCACGCGAAGGGCGGCAGGATCTTCCTGCAGATCTGGCACACCGGACGCATGTCGCACACGCATTTCCAGCCGGACAACCAGGCGCCGGTGGCACCATCGCCCATCGCGGCCAACGCCAAGACCTATATCAACGGCCAGGGCTACGTCGAATGCTCGCTGCCGCGTGCGCTGGAGGTGGACGAGATTGCCGGCGTCGTCGATGACTTCCGCACCGCAGCGGCCAACGCCATCCGCGCTGGCTTCGACGGTGTTGAAGTGCACGGCGCCCACGGCTACCTGCTCGACGCCTTCCTGCGCGACGGCACCAACAAGCGCACCGACGCCTACGGCGGCAGCATCGAGAACCGCGCGCGCTTCCTGCTCGAAGTCATGGCCGCGGTGATCGAGGAGATCGGCGCCGACCATGTCGGCGTGCGCCTGGCGCCGGTGTCGCCGGTCAACGACGCGCTGGAAAGCAACCCGAAGCCGCTGTTCGAGCATGTCGTGCGCGAACTGGAAAAACTGCACCCGGTGTATATCCATGTCGTGGAAGGCCACACCGGCGGCCCGCGCGACAACGTGCCGTTCGACTATGAAGCGCTGCACCGCCTGTACAGCGGCGTCTGGATGGTCAATAACGGCTACTCGAAGGAAATGGCCGAGGAAGCCATCCGCGGCGGCCGCGCCGACATGGTGTCGTTCGGCCGCAAGATGATCACCAATCCCGACCTGCCGCGCCGCTTCCGCGAGAACCAGCCGCTGAACAAGCCGTTCGAGGACGCTTCGCTTTACGGCGGAAGCGGCGCGCACGGATACATCGACTATCCGGCGCTGGCCTGACCCTGGCCGGGGCGTGATGGCCCCCGGTGCATCGCCAGCGCACGCTCGATGCACCGGAGCACATCGGTATCGCTGAACGGCTTGCCGAGAAAGCAAGCCGCGCCCGCGTCACGCGCGCGTTGCGCGAAGTCCCGCAGGTCGAACGCCGTCATGAAAATGACTGGCATGCGCAAGCCGCGCGCACGCAGCGCTTCACACAGCGCGAAGCCGTTCATGCCGGGCATCTGCAGATCCGTGATCACGCAGTCGATGCCGTCGACCGACGACGACTGCAGCAGTGCCGGCCCACCCGCGTACAGCTCCACCGCCATGCCTGAGGCGCGCACCAGCCCGCCGATGGCATGCCTCACGGCAGCGTCGTCGTCGACGATGGCAATGACCGGCGTGGCCTTCACATGGGATCTCTGAGCCGGGCGCGTGACCGGAGCCGGTCAGTGCGTAGCGTCGTCCGCGGGCGTCTTGCTGGCGGCGTTCAGCGTGGGACCCGGGGCGCCGGTGATCTTGGGCACGCATTCCGAGTGGAACCATGCAATGGTGACCGGCTCGCCGGCGAGCAGGCGCTTGATCGGCGGCACCACCTGTTCGCCGATCAGCATGCCGAGCAGGCCGATCAGGGCCACCACCGGCGGCGCCGGCGAGCGGACCTGCATCAGCGCGTAGATGATGCCGACAAGGATGCCGGCGCCGAGGGAGACAAGGTAGAGCTTCATCGGAAAGCCTCCAATAACATATGCAGGATCAGTGGCGAGCCGCGGGGGCCGGCGGCAACCCGACGCCGAGCAGGTGCCGCACGCGCGGCGGCTTGTCGCCGACATGGAAGCGGGTGACCTCGCGCTGCAGATCGGCATCCGCATGAGGCACGCGCTCGTGCTGGCGCAAATGCTCGGCCCACGATTCGACCAGGAACCACTCTGTCAGCAACTCGGGGTCGGCCGGGTCCTCCATCACGCCCCAGTTGAAGGCGCCGTCACGCAGCCGTTCCTCGGAAAGCTGGTGGACCGCGCGCAGGAACGCGTCGCGGTCTGGCGCGCGCACGCAGTACTCGATCAGGATCATGACCGGGCCGCGGTCATGCGCGATATCGGCGGCGCCTTCGGGTTCGGGCCAGTGCCGTGCCGGCCCCAGGTCCTCTTCACCGCGGGGCAGGCGCAGCCGGTGCAGCAGCAGCGCTGCCGTCAGCATGCCAATCGCCGCCACCAGCAGCCCGCCGGGCGTGCTCAGCGCCTGCGCGACAAAGCCCCACAACAGGCTGCCCGCCGCCATCGCGCCGTTGAACACCATCTGGTAGACCGCCAGCGCGCGGCCGCGCACCCAGTTGGGGAGAATCGCCTGCGCCACGCCGCCCAGCGTTGTCAGCGCAATGATCCATGCCGCGCCCAGGAACAGCAGCAGCAACAGTGCGATCCAGACTGGCGGCGCCACGCACAGCCCGGCCATCACCACCGCGGTAGTGCAGGCAGACAGCAGCATCAGCCCGTCGGCGTCCAGCCGCCGCTGCAGCCGCGGCATGACCAGTGCACCGACGATCGCGCCCAGCCCGACCGCGCCCAGCATCACGCCATAGAGGCTGGCGCCGCCTTTCAGCAGTTGCCTGGCCACCAGCGGCAACAGCGCCCAGATGCTGCTGCCGAAGGCAAAGTACACCGCCGCCCGGGCCAGCACCACATGCAGCTTGCTATGGGCGCGGGTAAAGCGCAGCCCGGCGCGGAACGCGCCCAGGAAATGCTCGCGCAGCGGGTCGGCGGCGCGCGCCGGGCGTTTCCACCACAGCAGCGCGGCGACCACGAAGACATAGCTGAGCAAGTCCATGCCATACGTGACGGCCGCGCCGAACGCCGCCAGCAGCAGGCCGCCCGCGGCCGGTCCGATCGCGCGGGCGATGTTGACGCCCAGCGAGTTGAGCGCGACCGCCCGCCTGAGTTCGTGCTGCGGCACCAGCTCGGGCACGATCGATTGCCACGTCGGCCCCATCAGCGCCGCGCCGATGCCGCCCAGGAAAGCCATGCCGATCAGGATCTCGATCGTCAGCGCGTTGCGCCAGGCCAGCATCATCAGCGTGCCGCTGACCAGCGCCAGGCCGACCTGGATCGCGATCAGGAAGCGGCGCCGGTCGAGGATGTCGGACAGCACGCCGGCGGGGATCGCCAGCAGGAACACCGGCAATGTCGCCGCGGCCTGGATCGTGGCGACCGCGGCCGGCGACGACGACAGGTCGGTGGCCAGCCAGGCACTGGCCACGTCGCGCATGAAGCTGCCGACATTGCCGAGGATGGTGGCCGCCCACAGCACGGCAAACGTTGCCTGCGCCAGCGGCGCAAAGGTGCCGCCGTCGGCGGGGCGGGGAGGGGAGTCCGTTGCTTGCTCCGCCATCTTGCTCAGCCGTGCCGTGTTGCGCGCTCGCGCAGGTCCTGCCAGGCCACCAGCAGGAAGCCGCCGGCCAGGCCCAGGTGCTCGAAGAACGCGTTGGTCATCATGAAGCGGGCTTCTGGCGGGACGTCCCAGAAGCGGTTGGCGATGAAGGTCGCGCCGACCGTGAATGCCGCCAGCGCCAGCGCGCCCAGCCAGCGCCGCCAGCCAAGCAGGATCATGGCGCAGGCGCCCAGCTCCAGCACGATGATGGCGACTGCCATCGGCACCGGCGGATTCAGCCCGAAGTGCCGCATCTCGGCCACCGCGCCGGGAAAGTCGGCCAGTTTGAACAGGCCGCCCTGCAGGTAGGCCGCGCACAGCAGGAGCAAGGCAACCCAACGCATCCAGCGCGGCAGGCCGGCGGCGCCGATGGGCGCCAGGGGAACGGAAGTCATCGGTTCAGGCATGGCCGGTCTCCGCTGGCTGCGGTCAGAAAGCCCAGCATGAGCAGCCCAGCGCGCCCCAGAACGTGCTCTCGTCCGAGGTCGGCACGCCAGCGGTCCAGGCCCTGGCGTGCGCATGGCCATGGACGCCGCACGAACTCGCGCACCCGCACGCTGTGTTCAGCGCCAGCTTGCGTGCTTCCGGCCGCGGCTGGTAGCCGCCCACGTGGCGCACCGGCGACCAGTCCGGCATCGGGGGAGGCAGCGCCGGCGACAGCTTGCTGAAGTCGGAGTCGCCATAGACCACCTTGCCGCCCAGGATGGTCAGCACCGAGGTGATGTCCTGGATCTCGTCGCCGGGCACGCTGAAATAATCCGCCGACAGCACTGCCAGGTCCGCGAGCTGGCCCGCCTTGATCTGGCCCTTCTTGCCGACCTCAGAGGAGAACCACGTGTTGGCCTCGGTCCACAGCCGCAGGGCGGTCTCTCGATCGAGCAGGTTGGCTTGCGGGTACATCGCCATGCCGCCCACGGTCTTGCCGGTGGTGAGCCAATACAGCGACACCCACGGGTTGTACGAGGCCACGCGCGTGGCATCAGTGCCGGCGCCGACCTTGACGCCTTTTTCCAGCATCTTCTTGACCGGCGGCGTCGCCTCGGCGGCGCGTGCGCCATAGCGCTCGACGAAGTATTCGCCCTGGTAGGCCATGCGGTGCTGCACGGCGATGCCGCCGCCGAGCGCGGCGATGCGGTCGATATTGCGGTCGGAAATGGTCTCGGCATGGTCGAAGAACCAGTTCAGGCCGCTGAACGGGATGTCCCTGGCGACCTTTTCATAGACATCGAGCGCACGGGAGATGGTCTGGTCGTAGGTGGCATGCAGCCGCCACGGCCAGCGCTTCTCCGCGAGCAGCCGGATCACTGGCTCCAGGTCGGCCTCCATTGACGGCGCCATGTCGGGGCGCTCGACGCGGAAGTCCTCGAAGTCGGCCGCGGTGTAGACCAGCATCTCGCCGGCGCCGTTGTGGCGGTAGATGTCGTCGCCCTGGCCCGGCCTGACCTTGGCGGTCCAGGTCCTGAAGTCGTTCAGTTCTTCCTTGGGCTTCTGCGTAAACAGGTTGTACGCGAGCCGCACCGTCAGCTGTCCTCCCTTGTGCAGCTCCTCGACGATGCTGTAGTCCTCGGGATAGTTCTGGTACCCGCCGCCCGCATCGATCACGCCGGTCACGCCCAGCCGGTTGACCTCGCGCATGAAATGGCGCGTCGAGTTCTTCTGGTATTCGGGCGGCAGCTTGGGGCCCTTGGCCAGCGTCGCGTACAGGATGGTGGCGTTCGGCTTGGCCAGCAGCAGCCCGGTGGGGCTGCCGCGCGCATCGCGCGCGATCTCGCCGCCCGGCGGGTTGGGCGTGTCTTTGGTATACCCGACCGCGCGCAGCGCCGCGCCATTGAGGATGGCGCGGTCGTACAGGTGCAGGATGAATACCGGGGTATCGGGCGCCACCGCGTTCAGTTCGTCGATGGTCGGCAGCCGCTTCTCGGCGAACTGGTGTTCGGTGAAGCCGCCGACCACGCGCACCCATTGCGGTGCCGGCGTGCGCGCGACCTGATCCTTGAGCATGCGCATGGCATCGGCCAGCGAGCGCACGCCGTCCCAGCGCAGTTCCATGTTGTAGTTCAGGCCGCCGCGGATGATGTGCATGTGGCTGTCGATCAGCCCGGGGATGCCCCGACGGCCGTTCAGGTCCACGACCTGCGTCTGCGCACCGGCCAGCTTCATCACGTCCTGCCGCGTGCCGACGGCGACGAAGCGCCCGTCGCGGATGGCCACGGCGTCCGCCTGCGGGTTGGCCTTGTCGAGCGTGGTGAACTTGCCGTTGACGAGAATGAGGCTGGGTGCGGTGCTGGGTTGCATGCCGAAGATCTCCGGGGAAACGGCCGCGCCGAGCGCGGCCGCGGTGCCAATGAATTGCCGGCGGGTAACGCGACCTCGTGACATCCTGCTCAGCCCCTCAGGAAAGCAAGCAGGTCGGCATTGACCTGGTCGGCGTTGACCACGCACATGCCGTGCGAGGCGCCGGGGTAGACCTTGAGCGTCGCGCCCTTGACCAGCTCGGCTGCGCGCCGGGCCGAGGCGTCGATCGGCACGATCTGGTCGTCGTCGCCGTGCAGGATCAGCGTGGGCACGTCGATCCTCTTCAGGTCTTCGGTGTAGTCGACCTCCGAGAATTCGCGGATGCAGGCGTACTGTCCGACGATGCCGCCGGCCATGCCTTGCGCCCAGAAGGCATCGACGGTGCCCTGCGAGACCTTGGCGCCAGGACGGTTGAAGCCGAAGAACGGCACCGCCAGGTCCTGGTAGAACTGCGAGCGGTTGTCGGCCACGCCCTTGCGGATGCCGTCGAACACGTCCAGCGGCAGCCCACCCGGGTTGGCGTCGGTCTTCAGCATCAGCGGCGGCACCGCACCGATCAGCACCGCCTTGGCCACGCGTTTGGTGCCGTGACGGCCGATGTAGTGCGCCACCTCGCCGCCGCCGGTGGAGTGCCCGACCAGCACCGCGTCGCGCAGGTCCAGCGCTTCGATCAGCGCGGCGAGGTCGTCAGCGTAGGTGTCCATGTCGTTGCCCTGCGCGGGCTGGTCCGAGCGGCCGTGGCCGCGGCGGTCATGGGCGATCACGCGGAAGCCCTGGCGCGCGAGAAACAGCATCTGCGCGTCCCATGCATCGGCGTGCAGCGGCCAGCCATGCGAGAACACGACCGGCTGGCCCGCGCCCCAGTCCTTGTAGAAGATGCGGGTGCCGTCTTGGGTGGTGATGGTTTTCATCGATCAGGCCCTCCGGAAAGCAGGAAATCGAAGAAGGCACCTTGCCGGTGCCTGGCAGGCAGGCTTGCGCGCCGCCGTGGTCGCCGCGCGCAAGCCATGGGATTTGCCGGATGCCGGGATCAGCGCGCCGGCACCGGCGCCACCGACTCGTGCGTCGTGGCGGTGCGCTGCGGCGCCTTGTGCACCATCGTGTAAGCGTAGTCGACCCCCATGCCATAGGCGCCGGAATGTTCCTTGACCAGTTTCATCACGGCGTCATACGTGTCGCGGTGGGCCCAGTCGCGCTGCCATTCCAGCAAGACCTGCTGCCAGGTCACCGGCACCGCGCCGGCCTGGACCATGCGCTGCATGGCGTAGTCGTGCGCTTCCTTGCTGGTGCCGCCGGAGGCATCGGCCACCATGTAGATTTCGTAGTTGCCTTCCAGCATCGCGCACAGCGCGAAGGTGGTATTGCAGACCTCGGTCCACAGGCCGGCGACGATCACCTTGTTGCGGCCATTGGCCTTGAGCGCGTCGCGGACCTTCTGGTCGTCCCACGAGTTCATCGAGGTGCGCTCCAGCGTTTTCTGGTCGGGGAACACGTCGAGCAGCTCGGGATAGGTGTAGCCGGAAAACGATTCGCTTTCGACCGTGGTGATGGTGGTCGGGATATTGAAGATCTTTGCGGCCTTGGCCAGACCGATGACGTTGTTCTTCATGGCCTGCCGGTCCATCGACTGCACCCCGAAGGCCATCTGCGGCTGGTGGTCGATGATGATCAGCTGGCTGTTTTGCGGGGTCAGGACTTCGAGCTTCGGGTTGGACATGGTGTCGGATCCTCGGGACAAGGGGGGTTGAGCGCAGGCGGACGGCGGCCGCCGGCATATGGAACGGCAAGGCACGGCAGCGCGGCCCGGATATGAAGACTAGGCGGCAACCACAGGACTCGCCATTGCATGTTGGTATTAGTCGGCCCGGCGCGATTGCTGCGGAAGTGGGCGAGCGTTACGGCAGCGGCGCGCGCCGGACTAACACAATGGTATGAGTGACCTGTACATCTCCCCTGTGCCGAAATGGCGGTCGTTGCCGATCGCGGCCTGCTGGTTATAATCCGCTGCTCGTGCTGCCCCGCACGCGTGCACTGGAGATCAGACCGTGACATCCCAAAGCCTGGAGCCTGCCGACGACAGTGCCTGCGATGACGCGACCGTACTGGTCGTCGACGACGATGCCGGCGTGCACCATGCGCTCGGCAACCTGTTCCGCTCGGTTGGCCTGAGCGCGGTACTGTTCGAGTCCGCCGCCGAGCTGCTCGCCTTTCCACTGCCGGATACGCCGTGCTGCCTGGTGCTCGACGTCAGGCTGCGCGGCCCCAGCGGCCTGGATCTGCAGGGCCGGCTGGCCCGCATGGGCGTGCCGCTGCCCATCATTTTCATGACGGGCTACGGCGACATCGCGATGAGCGTGGCCGCGATGAAGGCGGGCGCCGTGGACTTCATTCCCAAGCCGTACCGCGAGCAGGACCTGCTCGACGCGGTCAGCGCCGCGCTGGCCAAGGACCGCCTGCGCCGCGAAGGCGCGCGCAAGGCCGACGCATTGCGCGCCAGCTACGAGACCCTTTCGCCGCGCGAGGCCGAAGTCATGGGCCTGGCGGTGTCCGGCCTGCTGAACAAGCAGATCGCGGCTGAAATCGGCATCAGCGAGGTGACGGTCAAGATCCATCGCGGGCAGGCCATGCGCAAGATGAAGGCGCGCACCTTTGCCGAGCTGGTGCTGATGGCACAGCAGCTCGGCCTCTGCCAGGTCGGTCAGTGACGGACAAGCCGGCGCCCCCGGCGCTGCAAGTCCCGGCGCGCCTGGTGGGGCGCGCCCGCGAGATGGCGCTGCTGACCGACGCGCTGGGGCGTGTGTGCCTTAGCGGCAAGTCCGAGCTGGTGTTGCTCGCCGGCGCCGCCGGCACCGGCAAGTCCGCGCTGGCCAACGCCTTCTCGCGCCAGGCCGCGGCGCAGACCGCCGCCCGCTTTGCCGCCGGCAAGAGCGACCAGCTCCAGCTCGATATTCCCTATGCGCCAGTGGCGCAGGCCATCCTCGCGCTCACGCTTGGGTTGCTGGATGCGCCGCCCGCCACGCTGGCGGCGCTGCGCGAGCGCTGGCTGGGCATGCTGGCGGGCCAGGGCAGGGTGGTGGCCGAACTGGTGCCCGAGGCCGCGCAGTTGCTGGGCCGCACGGCGCCGCTGGCCAACGTGCCGGCGCAGCAGGCGCAGGCCCGCGCGCACAGCGCGCTGCTGGCCACTTTTTCTGCCTTTGCCGCGCCGGGCCTGCCGCTGGTGCTGTTCTTCGACGACCTGCAGTGGGCCGACACGTTCACCATCGCCTTGCTCGAAGCCTTCACGGTGCAGCGTCCGGGCGGCATCCTGCTGATCGCCGCGTACCGGGACCACGGCCAGGACGTCGAGCGGCGCTTCTCGTGGCTGCTGCATGCCAACCGGGGCGGCGCGCTGGCGGTCACGCGCATCCCCGTCAGGCCGCTGGCCCCCGATGATCTGGCGGAGCTGGTCGGGGCCGCGCTCGATGAGCCGCCCGCGCGTATCGCGGCGCTGGCGCACGCCGTGCACCACAGGACCGCGGGCAACCCGTTCTTTTCCTACCAGTTGCTGCGCACGCTCGTCGACGACGGCGTACTGACCAGGCAGGCCGGCGGCACCGGTTGGGACTGGCATGCCGCCGAGGTCGGCGACCAGCATTACACCGGCACCGTCGTCGACCTGATGATCCGCCGCTTTGCCAGGCTGCCGCGCGCCGGGACCGAACTGCTGCAGCAACTGGCCTGCGTGGGGCTGCGCGGCGATGCCGGCCTGCTGGCCCGCGTGGCCGGCGTCAGCGCCGCACAGTTGGCCAGCCAGCTGCAACCGTTGGTCGAGGCTGGCTTGCTGGTTCAGGCGCCGTGCGGCTACGCGTTCCAGCATGACCGCGTGCTCGAATCCGCGTATTCGATGATCGAGCCGCACGCACGTCCCGCCGAGCACGCGCGTATCGCGCAGATCATGATCGACCACTGGCGCAGCGAGCTGGCGGACCATGCGTTCGAGATCTGCAACCAGATCGAGCGCGTGGCCGTCCGGGCCAGCCAGGCGTTGCCGATGCCGCAGCGGGTGGCCTTCGTCGAAGTGCTGCTGGTGGCGGGGCGGCGCGCGTGGCGCTCCGGCGCGATCGGCCAGGCGCTGCACTACATGGACACGGCCCAGGCGCTGATGCAGCCGGATTGGTGGGAAGCGCACTATGGCCTGGCTTACGCCGCCAACCTGCTGCGTTGCGAATGCCTGCTGGCGCAGGCCCGGCTCGACGCCGCCTCGGACGGGATCGACGCACTGCTGGCGCGCGCGCAAAGCGCGCTCGACCAGGCCGCCGTGTACCGTCTCCGCGCCAGCCTGCAGACCGTGCGCTCGGACTACGAAGGCGCGATCAACGCCGCATTGTCCGGGCTGGCGCTGCTCGATGTCCACCTGGAGCGCGCCCCGTCGGCGCAGCGCATGCGCGACGCCTATGGCGCCGTGCGTGCCGCGCTGGGCGCGCGCCAGATTGCCAGCCTGGCGTCATTGCCAGCCACTGGAGATCCACGCATCCATGCCGTGATGGGGCTGCTGTCAACGCTGATTTCTTCGCTGTTCGTGCGCGATGGCATCAGCTTCCTGCATGTGGCCAAGATGGTCGAGCTGACACTCGATCATGGCGCCACGCCGGAGTCTCCTTATGGCCTGTCATGGTTTGGCGTATTTGTCGCCAGCCTGTACGAGGCGTACGAGGACGGGCTCGCGTACGGGCAGGCGGCGATGGCCCTGATCGACCACCATGGCTATGAAGCCGGACGCATCGCCACGCTGGTCGCCGTGGACCAGGTCAGCGCCTGGACGCGTCCGCTCTCGTATGCGCTGGGCCACGCGCAACAAGCCGTGACGCTGGGGCGCGCCTCCGGCGACATCGGCATGGCCTGCTATGCCTGCAACCATATCGCGTCCGACCTGCTGGTCATGGGCGAGCAGCTGTGCCTGGTAGCGGAAGAGCTCGCGCGCGGCCTGACGCTGACGCGCCAGGTCCAGTACCGGGACATCGAGCTGATCCTGCATTCGCAGCTGCATTTCGTGCAGCGGCTGCGCGTGGGCGACAGCGAGGGCGAGGGCGGCGAGGGCGGCGAAAGCAGCGGGTGGCAAGAGGAAGCCGCGCACTGCGGGACCGCCGCGCAGCGCCTGGCACGCAGCAACTCACTGCCGACCCGCTTCTGGATCTACCTGTACGACGGCATGGCCGCGGTGTTCCTGGGGCAATGGGCGCAGGCGGTGCACAGCCTGCGCCAGGCCGAGACGCTGATCTGGTCCGCGCCGGCGCATATCAACGTGGCCGACTGCCGCCTGTTCCTCAGCCTTGCGCTGGCGCACGCGCAGGCTCCGCAGGCGGCCGCCGACATCGCGGCGCACCGCGCCTGCTTCGCGCGTTGGGCAGCGCTCAACCCCCTGACGTTCCGCAACAAGCTGTTGCTGGTCGATGCCGCGCTGGCACAGGCGGAAGGCGATCCGCTGCGCGCGCTGGCCTGCCATGAGCAGTCGGCCGAGGCGGCAGCCGCGGCGGGCTTCGTGCATGAGCAGGCGCTGGCGCATGAACTGGCCGGCATGCTGTGTGCCCGGCACGGCCTGCATACCGCGGCCCGGCAGCACCTCGCGCTGGCGCGCGCGTGCTACCAGCGCTGGGGCGCCGAACACAAGGCGACGCTGCTGGCCGTGCAGTATCCGCAACTCGACACGCCTGCGGCCGGCGACACGCCGTCCGCTGCACCGGTCGCCGGCTGGGAACTCGGCAGGCAGGCGGCGCGCGCACTGTCCAGTGAGATCGTGATGGATCGCCTGGTCGAAAGCCTGCTGAGCACCATGATCCTGCACGCAGGTGCCCGCTACGGGCTGCTGGTGCTGATGCGGGACGGAGAGCCGATGATCGAGGCCTCGGGCCGCGTGCTCGACGGCAAGGTGACGGTGGCACTTGGCTCGGCGCCGCCTACCGAGCACGCGCTGCCGCTGGCGGTGCTCAACAGCGTGCTGCGCACGCGCCAGACGCTGGTGCTCGCCGACGCCATGGTCGACGCGCCGTCAATCCGCACCAAGGCGGCCATCGACAGCAGGGTGCGCTCGGTACTGTGCCTGCCGCTGGTGCGTGGACACAGCCTGATCGGCGCGGTTTACCTGGAGAACAACAACGCCCCGGGCGTGTTCGGCGCGAACCACGTCGCAGAACTGGAAATGCTGGCGCCGCAGGTCGCGATCTCGCTGGAAACGGCGCGGCTGTACGAGCAGCTGATCGGCGAGAACAACCGCCGCGTGGCCGCCGAGATCAGCCTGCGCGATGCGCGCGCCGAACTGGCCCGCACCTCGCACCTGACCGTGATGGGAACGCTGGCAGCCTCGATCGGCCATGAAGTCAACCAGCCGCTGACGGCCATTGTCGCGACCGTCGATGCCAGCGTTCGCTGGCTGAAGCGGCCGCAGCCCGAACTTGGCGAGGCGCTGGAGGGCTTTGCCTTTATCCGCCAGCATGCGCTGCGCGCCGCCGACATCGTGCGTGCGTTGCGCGCGCTGGCGCGGCAGGCGCCTGCAGTGCTCGCGCCGCTGTCGCCTGACGAGGTCCTGCGCGAGGTGCTGGTGATGGTGCGGCCCGAACTGGACACGCACAACGTCAGGGCCGTGACCCGTCTGGCCGCCGGCGCCACGCAGGTCGAAGCGGACCGCGTGCAGCTCCAGCAAGTGGTGCTCAACCTCGTCACCAATGCGCTCGACGCCATGGCCGGCACGCCGGTCGAGCAGCGCGAGCTGCTGGTGGCTTCATACCGCGAGCAGGAGGAGGTGGTCGTCAGCGTGCAGGATCACGGGAGCGGCATTGCCGAAGACGTGCTGCCGCGGGTCTTCGATGCCTTCTTCACCACCAAGGACGACGGCATGGGGATGGGGCTTGCGATCTGCCGCTCGATCGTCGAGGCGCACGGCGGTACGCTGGTGGCCAGGCGCCGCCGCAGTGGCGGCAGCGAGTTCCTGTTCCGGCTGCCGGTGTTCCAGCCGGCGGCACCGGCTGCAGCGCACGAGCCCTGAAGGGCCCGCGCGCTGCAGGCTCAGTGCTCCTGCCCCTGGCGCAGCCGCGGCGCCACTGCGCACGCCACCAGCAGCAGCACGGCCATGATCACCAGCCCGTTGCGCGTGCTGCCGGTCGCCTGCTCGATCAGGCCCATCGTCGACGGCCCGATAAAGCCGCCGACCAGGCCGCAGGTATTGATCAGTGCCAGCCCGCCCGCCAGCGCCACGCCCGTCAGCCGCGACGACGGGAACAGGAACACGATCGACTGCACCACGAAGAACATCAGCGCTGTCATCGAGAAGCCGACCAGCGCCAACACCGGGCCCGATAACGCCGCGACCAGCAGGCCTGCCGCCATCACGACCAGGCCCAGGCACAGCAGGCGGCGTCCGCGCTGCGGGGTGTTGGCGTGGCGCGGGAGCAAGGCGGCGCCGACGGCTGCGGCAATCCACGGCAGCGAGTTGAGCAGCCCGATTTCCAGCGGCGTGAGCTTGCCGTACGTGCCGATGATGCCAGGCAGGAAGAAGATCACCGTATAGATCGCGATCTGGTGGCAGAAGTAGATGAAGATCGCCAGCCAGACCTGCGGATCGCGGACGGCGCCCAGGAACGAGTGGCCGCCCGTGCCGGCACTGCCGTCTGCGGCCTCGGCGGCCAACTGGCGCCGGACCTGCTGCGCCTGCGCCGGCGTCAGCCACGGCGCGCTTTCCGGGCCGTCGGGCAGCTTCTTCCACACCACCGCGGCCAGGAACACGGCAGGCAGGCCTTCCAGCACGAACATCCATTGCCAGCCCTTGAAGCCCCAGATGCCGTCCATGCCCAACAGGGCACCGCCAAGCGGGCCGCTCACGATATTGGCGATGCAGACGCCCAGCAGAAAATAGCCGACCGCCCGCGCACGGTCCTCGCGGCCGAACCAGTAGGTCAGGTACAGCATCACGCCCGGGAACAGGCCTGCTTCAGCCGCCCCGAGAAGCACCCGCATGATGTAGAACGACGTCTCGCCCTGGACAAAGGCCATCGCCGCGGACAGCAGGCCCCACGTGATCATGATGCGGGTGATCCAGAAGCGCGCCCCGACCCGATGCATGATCAGATTGCTCGGAACTTCGAGCAGTGCATAGCTCAGGAAGAACAGGCCCGCGCCGAGGCCATAGGCGGCCGCCGAGATGTTCAGGTCGACGGCGATATGGGTCTTGGCCAGCGCAATATTGGTGCGATCGAGGAAGCTGATCACATACGACAGCACCAGCAAGGGCATGAGCTTGCGGAACAGCAGCCCGGTCAGCGGGCGGTCTGTCGGCGCGGCCAGCGATGGCGCGCCGGGGGCGGGTACGGTCTGCATGAACGTGGTCTCCGGTGGGCGGATACGGCGCTGCGCCTCGCGGGCCGCGCAGCTGCCGTTCTGCCTGGTTGATTGGTTTCGGTGCCCGTCAGTGAATGACGGAATTCGATGATGGCGGGGGCCGGCCCGTTGCGGCCCCGCCGGCGTTCAGAACGCGGTGCCTGCAGCGCCCTTGAGGTCGAGGATGTCGCGGGCTTCGTCCGGCGTGGCCACGTCGATGTTCAGCGCTTCAAGCACGGTGCGGATGCGCGTGACCTGCTCGGCGCTCGATGCCGCCAGCTGGCCCGGGCCGATCCACAGGGAGTCTTCCAGGCCGACGCGCACGTTGGCCCCCATCGCCGCGCCGATCGTCGCCAGCGGGATCTGGCCGCGGCCGGCGCCGAGGATCGACCAGCGGAACTGGTCGCCGAACAGGCGCTGCGCGGTGCGGTGCATGTGCATCAGGTCTTCGGGATCGGGCCCGATGCCGCCCAGGATCCCGAACACGGACTGGATGAAGACGGGGCCCTTGACCAGGCCGCGGTCGAAGAAGTGCCGCAGATTGTACAGGTGGCTGATGTCATAGCACTCGAACTCGAAGCGCGTGCCGTTGGCATCGCCGATGCGCAGGATGTTCTCGATATCCTGGTAGGTGTTCTTGAAGATCAGGTTGCGGCTGTTCTCCAGGTGCTCGCGCTCCCAGTCATGGCGCAGGTCCTTGAAGCGCTCCAGCATGGGGAACAGGCCGAAGTTCATCGAGCCCATGTTGAGCGAGGCCAGCTCCGGCTTGAAGGTCGTGGCCGGCAGCATCCGTTCCTCCACCGTCATGTGCGGGCTGCCGCCGGTGGTGATGTTGATCACCGCATTGGTCTCGGCGCTGATTCTGGCGAGGAAGGGGCGGAACAGCTCGGGGTCTTGCGACGGGCGCCCGTCCTTGGGATCGCGCGCATGCAGGTGCAGGATGGCGGCGCCGGCACGCGCGGCGTCGATGGCGGCCTGTGCGATTTCGTCGGCGGTCACCGGCAGATGCGGCGACATGCTCGGGGTGTGGATGGCGCCGGTCGGCGCGCAGGTGATGATGGCTTTGGCTCGCTTGGCCATGGTGGTTCCTTTGTCTGGCGTTGTCGGGAATGCGGGCCGCGGACATCCGCCGGCCCGGGGAGGGCAGGGCAGGGCGTGTTAGCTGAGGGCCTGGGTCAGTCCGTCGACGACCAGTTCCTGGCCGTGTACGTTGGCCGCCTGGTCGCTGCACGCGAAGCGCACCATGTTGGCGATATCGCGCATCGTCACCATGCGGCCCAGCGCTGCCTGCGACGTGTAGTTGCGCGTGACTTCGTCGAGCGGCTTGCCTAGCGACTCCGCCTTGGCGGCAATGACCGCGCGGATACGCGGACCGTCGACCGCACCTGGCAGCACCGTGTTGACCCGGATGCCATCCGCGCCCAGCTCCAGCGCCAGCGACTTGGTGAAGCCCACCACGGCCCATTTCGATGCGGAGTACGCGGAGCGGCCGGGCATGCCGAGATGGCCGGCCGCCGACGACAGGTTGACGATCGCCGGCGCGTGCCCCTGGCGCAGACGCGGCACCGCGGCGCGGGTGCACAGAAACTGGCCGGTGATGTTGACGGCGAGGCAGCGTTCCCAGTCGGCCAGCGACAACGTTTCGACGCCGCCGGTGGGGCCGGCGACCCCGGCGTTGTTGACCAGCACATCAAGGCCGCCCAGCCCCGCGTCGATCGCGCGGAACAGCGCCTCGACATCGTCTTCGCGGGACACATCGGCCTTGACCGCCAGCACGCCGGGCAGTTCCGACGCAAGCCGCTCCAGGCTCGCGCCCGAGACGTCACATACCGCGACGCGGGCGCCGGCTTCAACGAATGCCCGCGTGATTGCCAGGCCGATTCCGTCCGCGCCGGCGGTCACCAGGACGCGTTTGCCCGCCAGCGATTCATCTTTCCACATGCTTCCGCTCTCCTTGCTTACGTGCTGACAAGTTCATGCGACAGGCGAACACCTGCCTTCGGAAGCAAGATTAAGACTGTGATCACAGATCGCATATAGCGGATTACCCTATGTGGTATGCTTCGCCGTATGCCCTTGAACGAACTCGTAACGCCGCTGACCCGCCAGACGCTGAGCCGTGACGTCTACACGCAGCTGCGGGAACTGCTGATCACCGGCCAGATGATGCCGGGGGAGCAGATCTCGCTGCGCAATATCGCGGCAGCGCTCGGCGTGAGCGTGATGCCGGTGCGCGAGGCGGTGCACCGCCTGGTCGCCGAGCAGGCGCTGGAACTGACGCCCAACCGGGCGCTGCGCGTGCCGCGGATGAACGTCAGCCAGTTCGAGGAAATCACCAAGATCCGGGTGCAGCTGGAGGGGTTGGCGACTGCCACCGCCGCGGAGCGCATCACCGACGCCGAACTATCGCAGGTCGAGTCGCTGCGCAGCCGGTTTGCGGCGGAGATGTCGAAGGCCAGGCCCGACGGCGCGGCGGTCATCGCCGCCAACCAGGCGTTCCACTTTGCCGTCTATGCGGCGGCGCGGATGCCGATCCTGCTGCAGATGATCGAGTCGCAGTGGCTGCGCATCGGGCCGATCCTCAACCACGACCTGCGCTCCGGATCGCGCCGCGTGGAAGAGCGCGTCGCGGTCAAGCATCACGACATGCTGGTCGAGGCCCTGCGCCGGCATGACAGCGACGCGGCCTGCGCGGCGCTGCGCGGCGATATCGAGAGCGCGGCGGCCTACATCGTGTCGGCGGGCGTGCTGGTCAATGCGGACGGCATCGAGCCTGCCGCGGCCATGCCGGCGCCGGTGCAGCGGACATCCAGGGCGAGGCCGAGGACAGCTTCGTAGCCGTCCCGGGCGCTTCAACAATACGGTACGTGCGGCAAAGCGGGAACATCCCGACATCTCTCGCGGGCAATACGCTATACCCGCGCCTATAATCCCTGGCACCGTATCTTCGAAAAACCGGTTCGCACACCACGCAACCGGACCGCTCATGCTCACGGACCAGTCGGAAGCCAGGCAGACCCGCCGTTATGTCGAAAAGCGCGAAGGCATTCTCGATGCCGCCGCGGCACTGTTCAACCGCAAGGGCGTGCGCGGCACGACGCTGTCCGACGTCGGCCAGCTGGTGGGGTTGAACACCAACAGCATCACGTATTACTTCCGCAAGAAAGAAGACCTTGTGCTGGCCTGCCTGATGCGCACCATCGCAGAAATGCGCGGCCTGGCTGGCGCGGCTTCACAGCACGGCAGCGCCGGCGAGCGTGTTGCCGCCTTCATCACGCTGTTCGTCGCGCGGCTGGCTCGCACCGCGGCAGGCGAGCGGCCGGAGCTGATGAGTTTCCGCGAGATCCGCGCGCTGCCGGCCAGCCATGCCGACGTGGCCTTCTCCGCCTACAACGACATGTTCCGGCAAATCCGTGGACTATTGCGCGATGCCACGCCCGCCGACCCGGCACAACGCAGCGCGCTGAGCGCGCGGGCCCACTTGCTGCTTTCGCTGACCAGCGGCGCGATGAGCTGGATCGAGCGCTACGAACCGGCGGACTATCCCAAGGTCGCGCAGACGCTGGCGGACATCGTGCTCAACGGCATCGCCGCGCCTGGCACCGCGTGGCAGCCGCGGCTCGATGTCGGAGCGCTGCTGCCGACGCTGGGCCAGCCGGAAACGACCCAGCAGGCGTTCCTGCGCGCCGCGACCGAGCTGCTGAACGAGCAGGGCTACCGTGGCGCCTCGGCGGACCGGATCTCGGCCCGCCTGAACCTGACCAAGGGCGCGTTCTACCACCACAACGAGAACAAGGACGACCTGATCTCCGCATGCTTTGACCGCATGTCGGCGGTGATCCGGGACACGCAGACGCTGGTCGACGACATGGCCGGCACCGGCTGGGACAAGCTGTGCGCGGTGTCGCGCGCGCTGGTGCATTACCAGTTCTCCAGCCAGGGGCCGCTGCTGCGGCTGACCATCTACGGCGCGCTGCCGGAAGAGATGCGCGTCGGCAAGATGCAGGACATGGCGCGGCTGTCCACGCGCTTTGTCCGTTTTCTGGTGCAGGGCATGCAGGACGGCTCGATCCGGCCGCTGGACCAGTCGATCGCCGCGCTGCAGGTGCACGGCATGATCAACGCCGCGGTCGAGCTGCGCCGCTGGGTCCGCGACGCCACCTCGGATAACGCCGCCGAGCTGTTCGTGCGGCCCATGATGATGGGCCTCCTGCGCTGAGCCGGGTTTGTCGAGGGCTTCCTGTCAGCCGTAAAGGTGGCAGGCCACCATCTGCCCGTCGCCGTGGTCGCGCAGCACCGGGTCGGCGCTGCGGCACTGGGGCATTGCCGAAGGGCAGCGCGTATGGAAGCGGCAGCCCGAGGGCGGATGCATCGGGCTGGGGACTTCGCCCTGCAGCACGATGCGCTGGCGCTGGCGTTCGGCGCGCACGTCGGCCACCGGCACTGCGGACAGCAGCGCACGCGTGTACGGGTGGCGCGGCTCGGCGTAGAGCTGGTGCCGGCTGGCGATCTCGACGATGCGGCCCAGGTACATGACCGCGATGCGGTCGCTGATATGGCGCACCACCGCCAGGTCATGGGCGATGAACAGGTAGGACAGGCCCAGGCTGCGTTGCAGCGCCATGAACACATTGACCACCTGCGCCTGGATCGACACGTCCAGCGCCGACACCGGCTCGTCGCAGACCATCAGGCTTGGTTTCAACGCCAGCGCGCGCGCGATGCCGATGCGCTGCCGCTGGCCGCCCGAGAATTCGTGCGGGTAGCGGTCGGCCATGTAGGGCAGCAGGCCGACCATGTCGAGCAGTTCGGCCACGCGCGCCTGCAGCGCGGCACGATCGCCGGCCAGGCCGTGGACCAGCAACGGCTCGGCGATGATGTCGCGCACCTTCATGCGCGGGTTCAGCGACGCGAACGGATCCTGGTAGACCATCTGCACGCTGCGGCGGAAGCGTTTTTCGCGCGCGCCGCTGAAGCCGGCGAGGTCCTCACCGTCGAAGGCGATGCGGCCCGCGCTGGCGGGCAGCATCTTCATGATGGCCAGGCCGGTGGTGGACTTGCCGCAGCCGCTTTCGCCCACCAGCCCCAGCGTCTCGCCGCGGCGCAGCGTGAACGAGACGCCATCGACCGCCTTGACCGAGCCGACCTGGCGCTTGAGCAGCACGCCGCGCGTCACGGGGAAATGGACCTTCAGGTCTTCGACCTTCAGGATCACGTTGTCGGATTGGAGCGGTTGGCGCGGTTCGCAATTGGCCGGCGCCTCGGCGCTTGCGCTGGCATGCGTGCGATCCGTGCGATCCGTGCGATCCGTGCGCTCAGGCGGCGCGACGCTGCGCGCCAGGGGCGTATCAATGGGCGTCATGGAGGAAGCAAGCCTTGAGGTGTTGGTCGGAAACCGCGCGCAGTTCGGGCGGCGCCTGCCGGCACCGGTCCTGCGCCAGCCGGCAGCGCGGCAGGAAAGCACAGCCCGGCCCCAGCGCGGTCAGGTCGGGCGGCTGGCCGTCGATCGGGACCAGCGGCTGGCTGGTGTCGCCGTCCAGGCGCGGCACGCACGCCATCAGGCCGCGCGTGTAGGGGTGCGCGGGATGGCGGTACAGTTCGTCCGCGGTCGCCGCCTCCACCAGCCGCCCGCCGTACATCACCGCGACGCGGTCTGCATAGCGCGCCACCACGCCAAGGTCATGCGTGATCAGGATCAGGGCCGTCCCGGCCTTCTGCGCCAGCCCCTTCAGCAGGTCCAGGATCTGGGCCTGCACGGTGACATCGAGCGCGGTGGTCGGTTCGTCGGCGATGATCAGCTTCGGCTTGCAGGCCAGCGCCATCGCGATCATCGCGCGCTGCCGCATGCCGCCCGAAAACTGGTGCGGATAGGCATGGACGCGGCTGCGCGGCTCCGGGATCTGCACCTGCGCCAGCAGATCCGCGGCCTCTTCGTAGGCGTCGCGCCAGGCGCGGCCCTGGTGCACGCGGATCGGCTCGGCGATCTGCTTGCCCACCGTCAGCGCCGGGTTCATCGACGACATCGGCTCCTGGAACACCATCGCGATGCGGTTGCCGCGGATGGCGCGCATGGCCGCCGGCTTGAGCTTGAGCAGGTCCTGTCCTTCGAAGCGGATCTCGCCGGACTCGATCACGCCGGGCGGCTGCGGGATCAGGCCGAGGATCGACAGCGCGGTCACGCTCTTGCCCGAACCCGACTCGCCGACGATCGCCAGCGTCTCGCCGGCGGCCACGTCGAACGAGACCCGGTCCACCGCGGTGACCACGCCGCGGTCGGTGCGGAAGCGCGTGGTCAGGTTTTTTACCTGCAGGATTGGGTCTGTCATGCTTGCATTCCTGTCGACAGTGCGGGTTGGCGGTGGGGAAATCAGAAGCCGAACTTCTTCTTCATCTCCTGGTCGATCCATGCCCTGGCATAGATGGGCCCGTTGCGCACGGCGCCCGCACGCAACTCGCCGTCATAGTTCTTGACCCACGGCCACCACGCGGTGAACAGGTAGGGCGTCGGCAACCAGATATACGGCGCTTCGGCCAGGATGTCGCGGGTCATGGCACGCAGCGCTTCCTGGCGCTTGCCCAGGTCGCGCATCTGGAAGGCCTGGTTGACGCGGGCATCGAACTTGGGATCGTTCCACTGCGAGGCGTTCCACACCTGTCCCGCGACGAAGCTCTTGCGGATCGTCGTGGTCGGGTTGGTATGGCCGTTGTTCATCATGTAGCCCGGCGCATTGGTCTTGGTCGTCATCGCCGACAGGAAGGCGCCGTACTCCATCGGCTGGATCTCGATGCGCACGCCGACCTGCTCCAGGTAGGCGCCGATCAGCGGCAGCATTTCCATATGGTCCTGGCTGCAGGCGCAGACCTGCACCTTGAACTTGAAGCCCTTCGGGTAGCCTGCCTCGGCCAGCAGCTTCTTCGCCTTCTCCGGGTTGTAGGTGAACAGCTCCTTGACCGATTCCGGCATCGCGCTCAGCGGCTCGAAGTAGCCGGTGTAGTCCGGGTGCTGGGGATAGGCGAACAGTTCCGCATTGCCGCCGTAGTACTGCTTGACGATCTCCTGCTTGTTGACCGCCATGTTCAGCGCGCGGCGCACGCGGATATCGTTGAACGGCTTGGCGTCAACGCGCAGGGCCAGGTACTGCCCGGTGTAGGAGAGCCAGCGGGACCACTTGAGCTGCGGCGCGCTCTTCTTCAGCTCATCGACGGCGGTCCAGCGCACCATTTCCAGCACGTCGAGCTTGCCGGTGCGCAGCATGGTGTTGCGGGTGGCCTCGTCCTTGACGGTGCGCAGCACAACCTTGTCGGCAAAGGGCAGCTTATAGTCCTTGCCGCCGATCTTCTCGGTGTCCCAGTACTGCGCGTTCTTCGCATACGTGCTGGAATTGCCTTGCACGAACTGGCTCAGCGTGAACGGGCCGGAGCCGGTGACGTTCTTCCAGTTCGCGGCGCCCGCGGTGGCAACCTCCTTGGGCATGATGCCGGAGTAGTAGCCCCAGCCGAAGCGGTAGTCCCATTCCGCATTGAATTCCTTGAAGCGGAACACGACGGTGTGCTTGTCCACCGCCTCGACCTTGCTCAGGTGGTCGAAATAGGTGGGGATTTTCTTGGCGCTGGCGCTCTGGCGGCTGTAGCTGAACACCACGTCCTCCGCGGTCAGCTCTCGCTCTTCCATCACGCCCGGCTTGGCCGGGAAGCGCACGTTCTTGCGCAGCTTGACTTCGAGCGTGAGCGGGTCGGTCCATTTCCAGCTTTCGGCAAGCTCGCCGCGGATGGCATCCTCGGGCAGCCAGGCGTCGGCCTGGAAGGCGTACTTGCCGCCGTTGCGGCGGGCCTTGGACAGATCGGCGGCGAAGAGCTGCTCATAGACCTGGCCGGTGTCGTAGTTCTGCTTCCAGTTCCAGTCGCCCAGGTCCCACGACAAGGCGGAGATGGTAGGGTAGACCGAGCCGACTTCGATGGTGCCGCCATACTTCGGCGCTTCCGCCTGGGCGGCTGCCGTGCCGCAGGCGAGGGCCGCGGCCATTGCCGTCGCCGCCATCGCCACCGTCAGGGAAGCCCGCCTCGTCGTCCTGCCGTCCGTCTTCACGCTGCGCACCATCGTCTGCTCCTTGGGGGTCAAGATGTGCCGGCTCGTCATGCCGGCCGCTCGTCAATCTGCTGTTCTCAGCGGCTGCCCCGCATGCGCGGGTCGAGCAGGTCGCGCAGCGCATCGCCGTACACGTTGATCGCATAGACCACGATCGTCAGGCAGGCGCCAGGCGCCAGCGCCAGCCAGGGGCCCTGGAACATAAAGGTGCGGCCGTCGCCCGACAGCATTCCGCCCCAGGTCGGTGCCGGCGGCGGCACGCCAAGTCCGAGGAAGGACAGCCCCGACTCGGCCAGGATCGCAGTCCCCACGCGCGTGGTGAACAGCACGATCACCGGCGGCAGCACGTTGGGCAGGATATGGCGCCACAGGATGCGGCCGGTCGACGCGCCCATCGACTGCGCCGCATGCACATACATGTTCTCGCGCACCGACACCACCGCGCTGCGCACAATTCGCGAACCGCCGATGCCAAGCAGCAGGCCGAGCGTGCAGACGATCTGCCAGCTGCCCGGGCCCAGCACGGAGACCACCACGATCAGGATCACCAGGTCGGGAAAGCTCATCCAGGCGTCGACCATGCGCTGCACCACCAGGTCGAACTTGCCGCCCAGGTAGCCGGTCAGGATGCCGAGCACCAGCGAGATCGCCGTGGCCAGGGTCGCCGCCGACAGTCCGATCACCACCGACAGCCGGGCGCCGTACAGGCAGCGCGAGAACATGTCGCGGCCGAGGTTGTCGGTGCCGAACGGATGCGCCCACGAGGGCGGCTGCAGCCGCGCCATCATGTTGATCTCGTTCATGCCATATGGCGCCAGCAAGTCGGCGAACACGCCGCAGAACAGGAACACCGCGCAGATCACCGCGCCGGCGGCACCCAGCGGCTTGTCGCGGAACAGCCGCCGCAGCAGGGCAAAGCGGGGCTGGCGTTGCCGGGCAGAGCGGGGCAGGGCGCCAGGCAGCGTGGCGGAAGCGGCTTGCGGATCGACGGTAGGGGGTGCCATCAGCGGTGCCTCACTTTGGGGTCGAACAGGCCGTAGCTCAGGTCGACGAGCAGGTTGATCAGCATCACCGCGACGCCGACCACGAGGAAGATGCCGGTGATCAGCGGATAGTCGCGCTGGTGCACGGCATCGAGCAGCAGCAAGCCCATGCCCGGCACGACGAAGATCTGTTCGATCACCACGGCGCCGCCGATCAGCAGCGGCGCCTGCAGCCCGATCAGCGTCACCACCGGGATCAGCGCATTGCGCAGCGCATGCCGCAGGATCACCAGCGGCTCGTTCAGCCCCTTGGCCCAGGCAGTGCGGATATAGTCCTGGCGCAGCACCTCCAGCATCATGGTCCGCGTCATGCGCATGGTGATCGCCGACAGCGCCATGCCGAGCACGATGGCCGGCACCAGCATCTGCCTGACATGCTGCACGGGGTCTTCCAGGAAGGGGACGTAGCGCACTTCCGGCGACCAGCCCCACCACACCGACGGAAACACCATCACCATCGTGCCCAGCCAGAATGAGGGCACCGCCAGCATCAGGATTGAAAAGGAGCGCGCCACATAGTCTGCTGCGGTGTCCTGGCGGATCGCCGACAGCACGCCGATCGGCAGGGCCACCGTCAGCGCCACGGCCAGGGCCAGCACGCCCAGCGAGAAGGTCGCGGGGATGCGCGCCATCACCATCCTCAGGACCGGCTCGCCTTGCCACAGCGACTGCCCCAGGTCGCCATGCAGCACGATATTGCCGACCCAGTGCAGGTACTGCTCCCACATCGGGCGGTCAAGGCCGAGCGCGCGGACCAGGTCTTCGCGGGTGCGCGTATCGGCGCTGATGTCGTTCTGGCTCAGCATCAGGTCGACCACGTCGCCCGGCACCAGCCGCACGATGGCGAACACGATGATGCTGGCGAACACCAGCGTCGGCAGCAGCGCCAGCAGGCGGCGCAGGAGATAGGCGCTCATTGCCGGCCTCCGTGCGGCTGCCGGCAACGTGGCCTGCCGCCAGCCGTTGCGGTCGCTGTCGAGAATGCGGGGAATGCGGGGAACGCGGGTGCCCAGGGACTTGCCGACATGCTGCCTCCTTGCTGGCGGTCGGGCCGGTGCGGGCGCGTGGCTCCGCAACCAGGGCGTCCGTTGCCGCCTCGGTGTTGCGTGATGTCCTGCAGGCCCCTGCGGATGGGGCCGCCTTTCTCAATCGCTCAGTCGCTCAGTAGCCGCGCAGCGTGGCCCAGCGGTCGAGCTGCCAGTTCGCGTCGCCCAGCCATTCCTGCGCGGTGCGGGCGCGCTTCATGAAGAAGCCGATATCGAATTCGTCAGTCATGCCGATGCCGCCGTGCATCTGCACGCCTTCCTGCACCGCCAGGGTGGCCGTATCGCCGGCCTTGGCCTTGGCCACGCAGACCAGCGGCTCGGGCCCGTCGGCGTTGGCTTCGTCGAGCCGCTGCTGGCAACGCAGCACCGCGGCGCGCGCCAGTTCGATCTCGGCAAAGAGATGCGCGGCGCGATGCTGCAGTGCCTGGAATTCGCCGATGGCCTTGCCGAACTGCCTGCGCTCCTTCAGGTAGGCCAGTGTGCGCGTGAAGCTGGCATCGGCGATGCCGAGCAGCTCGGACGACAGCACGGCGCGGGCGATGTCCAGCACGCGCTCCAGCATTTGCGACCCGTCCCCCTCGCTGCCCAGCAGCGCGTCGGCCGGCACCGTCGCGGCGTCGAAGACGATGCGCGCGGCATTGGTGGCATCGGCCAGCACGCAGCGCTCAATCTGTACGCCGGCGTGGTCGCGCGGTACCAGGAACAGCGAGACGCCGCCGCTCGCGCCGGCGGCGCCCGTGTGCGCGGCGACCACCAGCGTATCGGCCACATGGCCATCAACCACGAAGACCTTGCTGCCATCGAGCACGTAGCCGTCTGCGCAGCGCCGCGCCTGCGTGGCAATGCGCTCGGGCCGGTGCCGGGCGGTTTCATCCAGCGCCAGCGCCATCAGGTGCCGGCCCGCGGCAATCTCCGGCAGCAGCGCACTGCGCTGGCTGTCGCTGCCATACAGGCCGACCAGTGCGGCGCCGAGCACGGCGGTGGACAGAAAGGGCAACGGCGCCAGCGTGGTGCCGATCGCTTCCGCGATCACGCCGGCCTCGACCGCGCCGAGACCGCTGCCGCCGTAGGCTTCGTCGATCATCACCCCGGCGAAGCCGAGCGCGGCGCAGCGCTGCCACAGCTCGCGCGAGAAGCCGACCGGGTCGCGGGTGTCGCGCAGCGTGCGCAGCGCGGAGATCGGGGCGTTCTCGTGCAGGAACGTCATGGCGCTGTCGCGCAGCATCTCCTGCGTGTCGGTCAATACGATGGGCATGGCGGCGTTTGGCAGAGGTGGGGTCGTGGAGGGTTGCGTGAGCGGCTCAGGCGCCGTGCAGGCCGAGCAGGCGCTTGGCGACGATATTGAGCTGGACCTCGCTGGTGCCGCCCTCGATCGAATTTGCCTTGGTGCGCAGCCATGCCCGCGCCAGCGCACCTTCCTGGCTGCGCGGGCCTTCCCATTCGAGGGCATCGGTGCCGCCGACCGACATCAGCAGCTCGTAGCGCCGCTTGTTCAGTTCCGCGCCGTAGTACTTCAGTACGGACGAGAACGCGGCCATGCCTTCGCCTTGCCGGGCCAGGTCGCGGGCGCGCTCGCCGGCCGCGGCGAAGGCGGCCTCGTCGACCTCGAAGCGGGCGATCTGCGCGCGCAGCATCGGGTCGTCGAGCCGATGACGCTCGTCCACGCCGATGACCTTGGCGGCATGGCGCCCCAGCGGCTGGCGAAAGCCGCGGCTGCCGATCGCGCTGATCATCTCGCGCTCATGTGTCAGCAGGTACTTGGCGATGGCCCAGCCACCGTTGAGCTCGCCGACCAGTTGATGGCGCGGCACCTTCACGTCGTCGAAGAAGGTCTCGCAGAAGGGCGACTTGCCGGAGATCAGCACGATCGGCCGGGTCGAGACGCCCGGCGACGCCATGTCGAACAGCAGGAAGCTGATGCCGGTGTGCTTCTGTGCCGCGAAATCGGTGCGCACCAGGCAGAAGATCCAGTCGGCCTTGTCGGCATACGACGTCCAGATCTTCTGGCCGTTGACCACGAAATGATCGCCGCGCTCTTCGGCGCGGGTCTGCAGCGCGGCCAGGTCGGAGCCGGCGTTGGGTTCGGAGTAGCCCTGGCACCAGCGGATTTCGCCGCGCGCAATCCTGGGCAGGTGTTCGCGCTTCTGCGCCTCGGTGCCATATTTCAGCAGCGCGGGACCAAGCATGGAAATGCCGAAGCTCTGCAGCGGCGCGCGGCAGTTCAGCCGCTGCATCTCGGCGCGCAGCACCCGTGCCTCGGCTGCGCTCAATCCGGCGCCGCCATACTCGCGCGGCCATTCCGGTACGGTCCAGCCCTGTTCGGCCATCCGCTGCAGCCACAGCCGCTGCGCTTCTGACTGGTAGCGGAACTTGCGTCCGCCCCAGCAGATGTCTTCCTCGTCCTGCATCGGCAGGCGCATCTCAGGGGGGCAATTGGCCTCCAGCCAAGCGTGCGCCTGCTGCCGGAACGTTTCCAGTGCGTCCAAGTTCGTCTCCTTGTTGTGCGCCTGTGGGCCCGTGTCCTGCGCTGTCGCCCGGCGGCCGGCAGGATCAGGGGCACTGCAGAAGCAGTCTCTATTTTCGAAAAACATCGACAGCTACCGCAGCGGCAGGAACTTTTATACAAGCCGGATCTGGCAGCGTCAATACTCCAAAACCTAAACCGGCGCGATGGAGCGTCGTCAGCCGGAGCCGGACGAGGAGGCGGAGATGGGGCGAGCGCAACCACCGTCAAGGCTGGAGCGGACTAATGCAGTGCAGCAAATCGGGGCAAATATGCTGAATTTTCATGGCATATATGGTCAAAATCGTAGGGGTCGTGCCGCATTGCCAGTTTCCCGGCCGCTATCGCCTGATGGCTGTCGGCGCTGGCTTGCCGCCTGGATTCCCAAACTTCGAAAGCACGCCATGTCGTCACTCTCGAAAAACGAACGCTTGTGCTAGCATTCATCGCAACCATACCAAGAATACGAAAAAAGGATCCAGCGCAGCACTAAGCCGGAGCCATAGCGGGAGACAACGTGACAATGCAGGCCGGCATGAGCGGCGCGCTGCCGGGCGAAGCCGCGGAGATGGAGCAACAACGGGCCGAACAGCATTTCCGCGACCATGTCGACCATCACCTGCCGCGCAATGCAAAGGCATTCCTGATTCACGGCATGCTCGGCATGACCGGTTTCCGGCTGGTGACCGCGCCCACCTTCGTGCCCGCTTACCTGTACCTGTTGTCCGGCTCGAAACTCACTGTCGAGCTCGTGCTTGCGGCGCAATATGCCGGCATGGCCGCCTCGTCGATCTGGGGCGCGACGCTGATCGAGCATCGCCAGCGCGTCATGCCGCTGATCTACCTGGTGGGCTGGCTGGTGCGCGGGCAGATCCTGGGGCTGGCGCTGTCGGCGCTGCTGCTGAGCGGGCGCGGCGCGCTGTTGGCCGCGGCAGCGTTCCTGCTGCTGTTCGGGCTGCTCAACGGCGTGCAGAATGTCAGCTTCAACTACCTGACCTCCAAGATCATCCCGCTGGCGCGGCGCGGGCGGCTGACGGCGCTGCGCAATTTCTTCGGCGGCCTCACCGCGGCAGCGGTGGCGTGGATGGGCGGGCGCTACCTGGTCGGCAATGACGTGTTCGGCAACGGCTATGCCGCCACCTTCCTGGCTGCCTTTGTGCTGACCAGCCTGGGGATCTCGGCACTGGCGGGCATGCGCGAGCCGGCCCTGCACGACGTGCGCGTGCGCGCCGGCTTCAGTCGGCGCGTGCGTGAATTGCCGGCGCTGCTGGCAGCGGACCGGGATTTCGTGCGCTTTTTTGTCGCGCGGGCATTGGTGGCGCTGGGCATGATGGCGCTGCCGTTCTATGCGATCTACGCCGGCCGGCTGCTGGGGCTGGATGGCGCCACGCTCGGGTACCTGAGCCTGGCCTACCTGCTGGCGCAGACGGGCAGCAACCTCGCCTGGGGCCGCGTCGCGGACAGGCATGGCTACCGGGTGGTGTTCCTGGCCAGCATCGCCACGTGGATCGGCGCCACGGCATGGCTGCTGGCGTGCGCCACGCTGCCGGGCTTCCTGCTGGCGTTCTGCGGCCTGGGTGCAGGCTTCGGCGGCTTCTTTATCTCGGCGGACAACCTGGTGATGGAGTTCGGCACACGCAAGGACCGGCCGATGCTGCTCGCGGTATCGGACACGGCCACTTTCAGCATGATGGCCGTCGGGCCAGTGATCGGCGGGCTGCTGGCGCAGTCGGTGCACTTCCCGCTGGTCTTCGTCGTTGCCATCGCAGTCAAGCTGGCCGCCTTCGTGCTGGCACTTCGCATTGCCGATCCGCGGTCGCGCCGGACCGGGTCGAACCGCGCTGTCACGCACGTCGACGATGTAGCCGGCCTGCAAGACTGAGACTTGCCTCGCCGGCCGATTCCCTTTTTATCCTTTCTCCCCGAAAGCACAAGGAGCTTGCATGACCGCCATCAACGCAGTCACCAGCCTGGCCGTGGACGGCAATATCGCCGTGCTGACCGTCGATTCGCCCCCAGTGAATGCGCTTTCCGCCGCCGTGCGCGCGGGCATCCTGCTGGGAATCGAGCGCTGTATCGCCGACCCGGCGGTGCAGGGCATCGTGCTGGCCTGTGCCGGCAAGACTTTCATCGCCGGCGCCGACATCACCGAGTTCGGCAAGCCGTTCGTGCCGCCCGCGCTGCCAGACGTGCAGGCGGCCATTGAAAACAGCCCCAAGCCCGTGGTCGCCGCCATCCATGGCACCGCGCTCGGCGGCGGGCTGGAGGTGGCCCTGGTGTGCCATTACCGCATTGCCGCGCGCAGTGCGAAATGCGGCCTGCCCGAAGTCCACCTCGGGCTGCTGCCCGGCGCAGGCGGCACGCAGCGGCTGCCCCGGCTGGTCGGCGTGGAAAAGGCGCTGGAAATGGTTGCCTACGGCACCCACGTGCCGGCGCCCGAAGCTGCCGAAATGGGCCTGCTCGACGCGCTTGCCGACAATGCCACGCTTCGCGCCGATGCGATCGCGTTCGCGCGCCGGATCGTTGAAGAGAAGCGGCCGCTGCGCAAGGTGCGCGACCTTGACGACAAGATCGCGCCTGTTCGTGGAAATGGCGGCGGCAATGGCGAACTGTTTGCGGCCTTCCGCAAGGCCAATGCGCGCCGCTTCCGCGGTTTCGACGCGCCCGAGGCCAATATCCGCTGTATCGAGGCGGCGGTCGGACTGCCCTTTGACGAAGGCCTGCGGCGCGAGCGCGAACTGTTCCAGGAATTGATGGCAGGGGGCCAGTCCGCCGCGCAGCGCTACGTCTTCTTCGCCTCGCGCCAGGTCTGGAACGTGCCCGACATTGGCGCCGATGTGCCGGCGATCCCGGTGAGCAAAGTCGGCATCGTGGGTGCAGGCACCATGGGCGGCGGCATCGCGATGAATTTCCTCAACGCGGGCATGCCCGTCACCATCGTCGAGACTACGCAGCAAGCACTTGACCGCGGCCTGAGCACCATCCGCGCGAACTACGACAACACCATGAAAAAGGGGCGCCTGAGCGCCGCCGATGTCGAGGCGCGCATGGCGCTGCTGACGCCCACGCTGGAACTGGAACAACTGGCCGATGCCGACCTGGTGATCGAAGCGGTGTTCGAGAACATGGAAGTCAAGAAGGCGCTGTTCGGGCGGCTCGACCGGATCGTCAAACCGGGCGCCATCCTGGCCACCAATACCTCTGCGCTGGATGTCAACGAGATCGCCGCGGCCACCTCGCGCCCCGAGGCCGTGATCGGGCTGCATTTCTTCTCCCCGGCCAATGTGATGAAGCTGCTGGAAGTGGTGCGCGGCGAGAAGACCGCAAAGTCCGTGGTGCGGACTTCAATGGAGCTGGCCCGCAAGATCGGCAAGGTCGCGGCGCTGGTCGGCGTCTGCCCCGGCTTCGTCGGCAACCGGATGCTGGCGCAGCGGCAGCGCGAAGCGCAAAAGCTGGCGCTGGAGGGCGCGCTGCCCTGGGACATCGACCGCGTTCTGTATGACTTCGGCTTCCCGATGGGCCCGTTCGCGATGAGCGACCTGGCGGGACTGGACCTGGGCTGGGTGCGCGAGCGTTCGACCGGCTCGACGCTGCGCGAGATCCTTTGCGAGATGGAGCGACGCGGCCAAAAGACCGGCGCGGGCTATTACGACTACGACGCGCAGCGCAACGCGCGGCCATCGCCAGTGGTAGAGCAGGTGATCCGCGATTTTGCCGCGCGCCAGGGACGCACCCGACGCGCGGTATCCGACCAGGAAATCCTGGAGCGCTGTGTTTTCCCGATGATCAACGAGGGCGCGAAGATCCTGCAGGAGGGCAAGGCGCTGCGGGCGTCCGACATTGATGTGATCTGGAACAACGGTTATGGCTGGCCGGTGTACCGGGGCGGCCCGATGTTCTATGCCGACACCATCGGGCTGGACAAGGTGGTGCGGACGCTGCGGCAGTACGAGGAAATGCTCGGCGAGGAGTTCCATCCGGCGCCGTTGCTGGCAGACCTGGCGGCGCGCGGCAAGCGCTTTGCCGATCTGGAGTGAGCGCGCCGGCGGGCGCTATCGGGTTTCGAAACGCCGCCGCGCGCAGGGGGTCGCGTCCCGGGCGTTCACGCCTTACGCCAGTGCGCCATCGGTATAGACGTCAAACTTTCGCGCGGGACCGGCCGATACGCCGCTGCGGTCCATTCCGGAGAGGGACTGCGTATCGCCGGACGGTGCCTCCTTGCTGGCACCCTCGGCAAATACGTCAAAGCGGCCGGCGCGTGCGCTGTTGCTATACACATCACGCATGTCGCCCCGGAAGGAATAGCCGTACTTGTCGCCTGCCTGCCCGCTGTCGCGAGGGGCGGTGGCATGGGCAATGCTGGCGGTGCAGGCCAGCGCGATCGCAGCGGTGGCAAGGAGCGTGTGAGCGAACTGTCGATTCATGGTGGTACTCCGAAGGCGGTAAGACGAGCGGTAACTAGAGGGCAGAACGCTGCAGCGTCCGCTTGCTTTTACGCAGAAGCCGTGCCACCGGATGCAGTTGCGGAGAAAATGCTGCCGACGTCCCGCCACACGCGCTTTGTCATTCGTCCGGCCGCGATAGTGTTGGGCCCGATCAGACTTGCGGCGCATGCGTCGCCCATGCCAACCAACAACCGACGTCGCCAGGGAGCATCCTGTCCCACGCCTCGACTCAGCGTTTACCCGGTGCCGATTCCTGTCCCGTGTAAGAAGCAGGTAAGGGGCGGCCATTAACTTATGCAGCACGGACTCGCGGCGTCCCGCCGCGGGTGCATCGGGCAAAACCCAGCGGGCAAGACCACGCATAGATGGCAGGAGACAGGAATGCATGAAGACCTGGTCAGGCGACTGAAGACCAATCCCAATTATCTGCAGCTGGTGCGCAGTCGTTCGCGCCTCGGCTGGCTGCTGACCGCGGCGATGATGGTGATCTACTACGGCTACGTGCTGCTGATCGCCTTCGACAAGGAGCTGCTCGCCAGGAAGCTGGGCGAGGGCGTGATGACGTGGGGCATGCCGATCGGGCTGTTCGTGATCGTCTTCACGGTGGTCATCACCGGGCTGTATGTGCAGCATGCCAACCGCAGCTACGACGAGCTGACCGAACGTATCAAGCGGGAGGTCGCATGAACGCCCGCCACGCAATCTTCGGCGCCGCGGCACTGCTGCTGTCGGCGGGCGTGTTCGCCGCCGGCGGCGACATGGGGCAGGCCGTGCGCCAGCCGACCAACTGGACCGCCATCGGCATGTTCATGGTGTTCGTCCTCGGCACGCTGTACATCACCAAGTGGGCCGCATCCAAGACCAAGTCGGCCGCGGCTTTCTACACGGGCGGCGGTGGCATCACCGGCTTCCAGAACGGCCTGGCGATCGCCGGCGACTTCATGTCGGCGGCGTCGTTCCTGGGCATTTCCGCCGCGGTGTATGCCAACGGCTATGACGGCCTGATCTATTCGATCGGCTTCCTGGTGGGCTGGCCGGTGATCACGTTCCTGATGGCGGAGCGGCTGCGCAACCTGGGCCGCTTCACCTTTGCGGATGTCGCCGCGTACCGCTTCAAGCAGGGGCCTGTGCGCGCGTTCGCGGCATCGGGCACGCTGGTGGTGGTGGCGTTCTACCTGATCGCGCAGATGGTCGGCGCGGGCCAGCTGATCAAGCTGCTGTTCGGGCTGGAGTACTGGATCGCCGTGGTCATCGTCGGCGCGCTGATGATGGTGTACGTGCTGTTCGGCGGCATGACCGCGACCACCTGGGTGCAGATCATCAAGGCGTGCCTGCTGCTTGGCGGCGCCTCGTTCATGGCGTTCATGGTGCTGGCGCAGTATCACTTCAGCCCGGAGGCGCTGTTCGCCAAGGCGGTGGAGGTCCATGCCAAGCAGGACTCGATCATGAGCCCGGGCAACTTCATCAAGGACCCGATTTCCGCGATCTCGTTCGGCATTGCGCTGATGTTCGGCACCGCCGGCCTGCCGCACGTGCTGATGCGCTTCTTTACGGTGCCCAACGCCAAGGAGGCGCGCAAGTCGGTGTTCTGGGCCACCACGTGGATCGGGTACTTCTACATCCTGACCTTTATCATCGGCTTCGGCGCGATCGTGCTGGTGGGTACCAACGCCAGCTTCCAGGACGGCAGCGGCAAGCTGCTGGGCGGCATCAACATGGCGGCGGTGCACCTGTCCAGCGCGGTGGGCGGCAATGTGTTCCTCGGCTTCATCTCCGCCGTGGCCTTTGCCACCATCCTCGCGGTGGTCGCGGGCCTGACGCTTGCCGGTGCCTCGGCCGTGTCGCACGATCTCTATGCCACGGTCTTCAAGAAGGGACAGGCGACGAGTTCGGTGGAGCTGCGCGTTTCGCGCATCACCACGATCATCCTTGGCGTGGTCGCGGTGGTGCTTGGCATCGTGTTCGAGAAGCAGAACATCGCCTTCATGGTGTCGCTGGCCTTTGCCGTGGCGGCGTCGGCCAACTTCCCGGTGTTGTTCATGTCGGTGCTGTGGAAGGGCTGCACCACGCGCGGCGCCACGGTCGGCGGCTTTATCGGACTGTTGTCGGCGGTGGTGCTGACCATCCTGTCCCAGGCGGTGTGGGTGGACGTGTTCCACTTCGACAGCGCGCCGTTCCCGTACACGTCGCCGGCGCTGTTCTCGATGACGGCCGGCTTCCTGGGGATCTGGTTCTTCTCGGTCACGGACAAGTCGGCGCGGGCACGCGTGGACAAGGCGGGTTTCGAGGCGCAGGAGCTGCGTTCCGAGACCGGCATCGGCGCGGTGGAGGCAGCCAGCCACTGAAGCAGGCAGGTATCCCCGGCAAAATGTGAAGTCAGCGTGGCGCCCGGGCATTCGGCTACAGTCGGATGCCCGGGCGCCACGCATTTGGGCCCTTGCGCCGAACTTTGTCAAATTTTATTGAACATTTTGTCAATATTGATTGGGATTGTATAGGCTATTTATCCAAGCAAGAATGATGGGCTGACCGCGCCATAGCACAGCCACGCCTGCCATGCGTGCCGCCAGCCCGGCATGGGCTACGATTTCCCAAAGACGGCTCGTACCTCGAAACAGCCCAAGGAGACAAGACTTGCAGACGCCCGAATCATCCCAAGGCATCGACTTCCCGCTTGAGGGGGTGCGCGTACTCGACCTGTCGCGTGTGTTTGCCGGCCCGCTGTGCGGCCAGGTCCTGGCCGACTTCGGCGCCGAAGTCGTCAAGGTGGAGCACCCCGGACGCGGCGACGATACGCGCGACTGGGGCATGCGCATCGGCAAGACCGAGACCACGTATTTCAACAGCATGAACCGCAACAAGCGGTCGATCACGCTGGACCTGCAGAGCAAGGAAGGCGTGCAGATCGTCTACGACCTGCTGCCGCAGTTCGATGTGGTCATCCACAATTTCAAGACCGGCGGCGCCGAGAAGCTGGGCCTGGGCTACGAGCAGCTCAAGGCCATCAAGCCCGAGCTGATCTACTGCGCGGTTTCCGGCTACAACAGCAGCGGCCCCGAGGCCAAGCGCCCTGGCTATGACCTGGTGATCCAGGGCGAGGCCGGACTGATGGCGCTCAATGGCGAAGCCGACACGCCGCCGCTGAAGTTTGGCGTGGCCGTGGTGGACCTGATGACCGGCATGTACGCCGCGCAGGCCGTGCTGGCGGCACTATTCCGCCGCGAACGCAAGGGCAAGGGCCAGCTGATCGAGATGGCGCTGTACGACTGCGGCCTGATGGTGACCGGCTACTACGGCCTGGACGCCATGCTGCTGGGCCGCGATCCGGCCCGCTACGGCAATGCCCATCCGTCGATCGTGCCCTACGGCATGTTCGAGGCCGCCGATGGCCCGCTGATCATCGCGGTGGGCAACAACAGCCAGTTCGACAAATTCTGCCGCCGGGTGATCGAGCGTCCCGACATCGTCGAGGATCCGCGCTACGCCACCAATGTCGAGCGCGCCAGGAACCGCGAGACGCTGACCCCGCTGATCACAGGCCTGATCCGCGGCTTCGCGCGCGACCTGCTGCTCGAACGCATGAGCGCCTGCGGCATTCCGTGCGGCAAGGTTGCCGGGCTGCACGAGGCATTGACCAGCGAACGCACCCGCCAGGGCGGCCTGCTGCGCGAGATGCCGCATCCGGTCGCCGGCACCACCCATGTGTTCGCGCCGCCTTACCGGCTCGATGGCCAACGGCTGCCGATCCGCAGCGCGCCGCCCACGCTGGGCGAAGGCACGCGTGCCGTGCTGCAAAACCTGCTGCAGATGAGCGATGAGCAGCTGCAGGCCCTGCAGGCCAGCGGCGTGCTGACGCTGCCGGACGCGCCCGCGTCCGCCTGAGCATTCGCGCCGCGCGTCGTGCCCATGGCAGGCCATGGCGCACGCGCAGCGCGCCCGGCAAGGGGGCTGGATTGCCTTGCGCTGATTCAACTGGAACAAGAAAGTGCGTATTCGAGACATTACCCGTATGGTTCACTCCCGCCGCCGCGCGATCCTGGCGCTGGCCGCTGCACCGCTGCTGGTCAGCGGCGCGTTCGCCCAATCGTGGCCAGCCAAGCCCATCAAGCTGGTCGTGCCATTCCCGCCGGGCGGGCCCACGGATACCGCATCGCGCATCGTCGGCCAGAAGCTGGGCGAAGCCCTCAAGCAGCCGGTGGTGGTGGAAAACCGCGCCGGTGCCTCGGGCTCCATCGCTGCCGCCCAGGTCGCCAAGAGCGCGCCCGACGGCTACACCCTGATGATGCTGGCCACGCCAACGCTGCTGGCGCCGTTCCTGTACAAGAAGGCGGGGTACGACACCACCAAGGATTTCACGCCGGTGGCCACGGTCTATGACCTGCCCATCGTGGTGGTGGTCAACCCGACGCTGCTGCCCAAGGTGACTGACCTGCCCAAGCTGATCGCAGAGGCCAAGGCGCAACCGGGCAAGCTCAACTACACCAGCTCCGGCGCCGGCAGCTTCGGCCACCTGAGCATGGAGCTGCTCAAGCAGATGGGCGGCTTCGAGATGCAGCACGTGCCCTACAAGGGCGGCGTGCCGGCGATCAGCGACACCATCGGCGGGCAAGTGCCCATCATGTATGCCGACCTGGTCGCGGCGCTGCCGCATATCCAGGCTGGCAAGCTGCGCGCCATCGCCGTCGGCTCGCCGCAGCGCGTCGCCATGCTGCCCGACGTCAAGACCATTGCGGAGCAGGGCTTCAAGGGCTATGACGCGGTGTCGTGGGGCGGCCTGCTGGCGCCCCCGGGCATGCCCAAGGACGTGGTCGACCGCATCTCCGGCGAAGTCGGCAAGATCCTGGCCGACAAGGACGTGCAGGACAAGCTGCTGAAGGCGGGCGCCATCGCCAGCTACCAGGCGCCGGCGCAAATGGGCCAGCGCATCCGCCAGGACTATGCCAAGTGGGGCAAGGTCATCCGCGACAAGGGCATCGCGGTCGAGTAAGTGTCTGCAAGCCGGGCGCGCCACCATGGCGTGTCCGGCGAACTCCCTCCTCAGCGGTTGGTTCCTCCGGCCGTCAGCGCCCGCATGGCGCCCTCTCGTTATGCAGATAGATTGATGCACGGCGGGGCCATCACAGCCCGGCACCGCTGAGCGCGATGGACGTATTGTCCAGCTTGCACTTGACCCGTTCCAGCAGGATGGAACTTGCTCGCAGCGCCCGGCATCCATGACGGTATTCTGTAAGCCAACGAGTCCGTTTCCAGTAATATGCACGTCGGACATCGTGAAGCTTCCCGCATCGATCCCGTTGGCGGAGATCCCGTTGGCGGTGACATTTTCAAACCGTACGGCGCCGGTGGCTCTTAGCTGAGCCATGTCCAGCAGCCCAAACGTGCTGTTGCGGACGGTGAGGGTTGTAACGTCATCCCCTAAGGATGCTCTGCACAATCGCGAATCGAGTGTGCTTGGCCGTTTAACAGGAAGCTGCATGCGCCACGACGCCAACCTATCAACCCGGAGCGAAGCTGTCTGGCACGTGCGGAGCAGCATTCGCGGGCTGCGCGCGAGGCATCGGCGTAAGCCAGAAACGCGCTCATGCCCCAGCAGCCAGCAGTTTTCCGCGCGCCATCCACAAGTTGGACAGCGCGAACAAGGTCATGAGCGAGCTGCGCGGTGTTCTTCCTCAGCCCTCGATAGCGGACCTTGGTGTAGCCAAACTGCCGCTTGATGACCCGGAACGGATGCTCGCACCTTGGCCCGGATGCCCGCCTTGATTCGCTCGACCTGATCGACGAGCGCGCCAAGCGGTTTGCTTTGGTCCAGGACGCGACGTTTGCCTGGCTTCATCGCCACGTGCCAGTTCACGCCCGCCCGCGCGTCCGGACGCTTGTCCCACGCCCTGATAGCCCGCATCGCCAAACGCGTCGGTTTCCTCGCCATGCAGCAGGCTGTTGGCCTCAACCACGTCGTTGACGTTGCCCGCCGTGCCTCGCACCGTGTGCACCAGCCCGCTTTCGGCGTCCACGCCAATGTGCGCTTTCATGCCGAAGTGGTAAGTAGACCCGGGGAACCGCCCCCCGAGCCTCTCGCAGAACCGTACGTGACACTCGCGCGTCATACGGCTCCCGTTATCCAGCCTACCGCGTAACCACACGCCAGTGAGCGAATAGCATCGGGTTGGTACAGCGCATCTTGTCCAGCCATTCGGCACTGCGTCGCCTGCGCCTGTGCAGGCCTTTGTACTTCCGTCGGGCCCAACGCTCCAGAGCACAGTCGATGTGCCGAAAGATGCGAAGCATGGCAGTCTTGTAGAATGTGCCATAGTAATTCCACCACCCCTGTATCACTGGGTTGTACAGTCTCGCCACATCGGCAAGCGTTACATGAGTCTGGCGAGTAAGCCGCCAACCCCGCACTGCTTGCCGCATCCGCTTCTGGGCATCGTCGCTGGCCCCTGGCAGGAAGCTGGTAAAGAGCCCCCCTTGTGGGCTGCGCGCCTTCCTCGGCCTGAACGTAAAACCGAGGAACGTAAAGCTCGCTTGCGGATGGCGTTCGCTGCGGTTGCTGTCCCTGCAGTACACGACTTTCGATTTCTCCGGATGCATCGTCAACCCACAAGCTGCCAGCCGTGTTGCAATGGACCGCATCACGTATTCCGCCTGCTTGCGGCTATGGCAGTGAACCACCGCGTCATCCGCGTAGCGGGCAAACGGACAGTTAGGGCTGGTGCGATGCATCCATCGGTCGAATGTGTAATGCATGAACAGGTTCATCAGGATCGGACTGACGACACCGCCCTGGGGTGTCCCCTGCGTGCGGGGCACACGTACCCCGTCCGCTGTCTCGAACGGTGCAACCAACCACCGTTCGATGTATAGCAGTATCCAATCTTCCCTGATGTGGGTGCGCACCGCTTTCATCAGCAGTCCATGATCGATCTGATCAAAGGCTGCCTTAATGTCAAATTCAACCACCCAGTCATATCGCCAGCAGCGTTCGCGAGTAATCGCCACCGCTTGCTTCGCCGACCGCCCCGGCCGGTACCCGTAAGAGTCCGGATGGAAGATCGCGTCGAGACTCGGCTCTATGACCAGTTTGACCACGGTCTGCGCAACACGGTCTGAGACCGTGGGCACCCCCAACTTTCTTGTGCCGCCCGATGCCTTGGGAATCTCCACCTGCTTGACCGGTGGCGGGAAATACGACCCCGATGACATCCGGTTCCACAGCTTGTAGAGATTCTTCGACAGGTTCTGCTCGAACTCGGCGATGGTTTCATCGTCGATCCCCGCAGATCCACGGTTGGCCTTGACCTGCTGGTATGCCTCCCATACTGTGCGCTTCGCAATGCTATATGGCTTTGCCGATTCCACGCCGCTCATCCCCGTAGGTTGACCGCGTTCGTCGGCCGGATAACGCCGCCCCTTCGCTCCATCCCCATTACAGGAACTTCAGCACTACTACGGGCGACTCCGCCCCTCACTCCAGCATCGGTATTCTTCCTTATGGTTTCTGCCATTTGTCATTTCCCTTCACATCTGGAGCAAGGTTCTCACGTTCCGTACTAAAGCCTGCGCTGAGATCATGCCGCCTATACACCGGCTGCCACCGGGCCCGTAAACAGGTGCCGTCCCGGTTTGTCCTGAAGCCAGTGGCCTGCCTCAGTTTTGACAGCGTTTTGGGAATAACGATGCGTCATCGGACGGTTTGCTTTCGCTCATCTTCTCAGCACGTACCCGCCATCCTCTGCGGATGACATCGCCCGGTCGCTCACCACCACGCCTTTTGAACGCAGCAGCACCGGGTGGTTTGGAGCCCGCTCCTGCAAGCCGACTCCGGGAGGCCTTCTCCCATCTTCAGTACAGCACCGCAGACTAAGCCTGCGTTCGTGACACACACCACTGGTTTCCCTTCTTGCTCTGGTGCATCTCCGGGTCGCGTTCGCCCGACGCATTCTTGGTCGAGCTCGGTGCGCTGATCAGTGTCGCGTCCACCACCGTGCCCGCGCGCAGAATCAATCCCTTGTCGCGAAGGATGTCGTTGACCAGCGCGAGGATCTGAGCGGCCAGCTTGTGCTTCTCAAGCAGGTGACGAAACCGCAGGATGGTGCTCTCGTCAGGCAGCCTCGCCGTCCAGTTGTCCAGCCCGGCGAACTCTCGATACAGCGGCATGTCGTGCAGCGATTCTTCCATCGCCGGGTCCGACAGGCCGAACCATTGCTGAACGAAGTGGATGCGCAGCATTGCCTCGACCGCGAACGGGGGACGGCCGCGCTTGCCTTCCGGGGCGTACGGAGCGATGAGCATCACCAGATCGGCCCAGGGCACCACACGATTCATCTCGTCCAGGAATTCGCGCTTGCGGGTGCGCCTCGGTCAGCCACGCGAACAGCGCGTTCAGGATCACCAGCGCCTGGCGCACGCTGCGGGGCGCCAGTGGTCCGGCAAACGGGCGCCAGTCGGGATGGCTGCGCGCGAGTTTTTTGCTGCCGGCCAGCACCCAGCGCGCGGCCGGTTGCGGGTCGGCCAGAAAACGCTCGTACGTGAGCAGGTCCTCGTGCGTGAGCGACGACAGCGACTTGCCCAGTTGCAGCACCGCCCACAGGATCAACCGCTCGACCTCGCGCCGGTAGGCGGTCAGCGTCGCCGCGCTGTCAGCATAGCGCGCGAGCCAGGCGGTGACGGCGGCGAGGTCGTCGGCCGCGGCGATGCGGGTGGCGTTGGCGGAGGCGCGATTGCTGCCGGCGACGCCGGACAGTGTCGAAGGCAGGCGCAGGCGCTCCAGCGGGATGGGAAGCGCGGTGGGGAGCGGGGCGGCCGGGCCGTCCAAAGGTGGGAGCGGGAGCAATTCCATGAGTAGGCGCCGTATTTTCAGAATCGGCGGAGCTTGGGGGGGCGGTCAAATCGGGCCGCCCTCGGCTGCTATGCCGTCACTGCCGAAGTTTCTGTGGACCCTAAACCCGAATGACGAGGTCGGAATACTTCCAGACGTGTTCGTCTGCCGATAGCAATCGCAATGGTTCGGTGATCGCCTGAGCGACCAGCAGCCGATCAAACGGATCTCGATGGTGGTTTGGCAGATGACGCACTGCGGCTGCATGCGTGTTCGTCACAGGAAGCTCGCGAAAGCCTGCGGCGGTAATTTCAGCGATGAGTTCGTCGACATCGACTTCGATCTTGTCGAGGCCCGCCTTGATGGAGATCTCCCAGATGCTGGCCGCACTGATGAAGACCTCCTCGGCATCCAGGATCCGTTGCTGCGCGGTCTGGCTCAACTTCGGGTCATTCGTGACCGCCCAGAGGAAAACATGGGTATCGAGCAGGATGCGCATTACTGTCCCTCGAATGCGGCCAGCAAGTCATCGGGGAGCGGCGCGTCGAAGTCATCCGCCGTGCGGATCTTGCCCTGCAGCCCGCCGAGGCGCCGTGGGGGCTTTGGCTTGGCGAACGGCACGATCCGGGCCACCGGCTTGCCCGCCTTCGCAATCACGACCTCGTCGCCTGCCGCCACCTCTTCGATGAGCCGCGAAAGGTGCGTTTTGGCCTCATGAATGTTCACCGTCTGCATGGTCTTCTCCTCAGCATGAACTTAGTCTAGCTTAGTCTAGAACGGTCGGCAAGGATACATGTCTTTGCGTCAGTGCAGCAAGTCCCTTGACATAAAGCAAACTTATGTCTAAAGTTTGCTGCCTTCAGTTTGAAATATGACGTATTACGTAGTAATATTTATTATCACAATACACTTTTTACCCGATGGCCACCGCCGACCTGGAGTTGACCGACGCCGCGCTGCAGGCCGCCATGGCCGACGATATCTCCGAACTGCGCGGCCGTTTCCCCGAGACCCGCGCGCTCTACCGCGAGGTCTGCGGCCTGCTGTTCTTCCGCTACGGCATCACGCCCACCGCCAACAAGCTCTATCAGCTGGTGCGCAAGGGCAGCATGGGCACGCCCGCCGAGGTGCTGCAGGGGTTCTGGCAGGAGCTGCGCGGGCGCACCCGCGTCACCATCGACCACCCGGACTTGCCCGAGGCATTGAAAGAGATCGCGGCCGGGGCGGTGCAGACCATCTGGCAGGCGGCCAACGAGGCCGCCACCGGCGAGCTGGCCACGCTGCGCGCCGAGGCGCGCGCGGCCGCCAGCGCGGCCGAGGTCGAGCGCGATGCCGCGCACGCCGAGACTGCGCTCGCACGCGAGGAGGCCGCGACGCTGGTCGCCCAACTAGACGCCGCGCGCCAAACCATCGAGGAGAATCAGGCGACGCTGGCCGCCGAGCGCCAGGACCACGCCGCGACCCAGGCGAGGCTGGAGGCAGGGCGGGCGGAACTCGAGGCCGCGCGCCGGCAACTGGACGAGTTGCGAACCCAATTCTCGACCGAGCTGGAACGCGCCCGCGAGCAGGTGACCATTGCCCAGGAGCGGTCCGAGGCCAGCGAGCGGCGCGCCTTGCGCGAACTGGATCAGGAGCGCACCGCGCGCCAGAAGAGCGAGCGTGCTACGGAGGAACTGCGTACGGAATTGGCGGCGACGCGCGGAGAGGCCCGCGACGCCGCGGTGGCGCAGGCCGAGGCCCGCACCCGGCTCGAGGCCCAGGCCGCAGCGCTCACCGAGCAACTCACCACGCGGCTCGCGGCCGCCGACGCCGCCGAGCGGAAAGCAGCCACCGACCAGGCTACGGTGCAGGCGGAACTCGCCGCGGCGCAGCGCCGGGCCGAGCGCGCCGAAGCCGAGGCGGCGTTGGCGCGCCAGCTGCTGGCAGCATTGCGCCTGCCGCGCGAGCGGGAACGGCGGCGCAAATCCGGCGGCCCGGCACCGACCAATAGCGAAGCACCAAATGAAAAGCCGGCCGACGAGCACGGGGCGCCTACCACCTCGAACCCGGAAGATGGCAGCGACGGCAACGACGGCAACGACAACCAAAACGATGACAGTAAGAACTGAGCGGGCGGCGGCGATCCGCTGGATCCAGGACCAGATGGCCGACTACGACCTGACCATGGAGGAGCTCGAAGCGGCAGGGTGCTTTGATCCGCCGCCCCCACCAGCGCCGCCGCCGGTGGTCTGCTACCGCAACGCCGCGGGTCAGTACTGGGACGGCACCGGCGATGCCGGACTGGCTGCGGCGGGCGGTCAATGCGGGGCAGAGTAAGGAGTTTTACCGGGTCGAATAGGGCATCGTGAAAAGCCTGATTGTTGGCGCGATACTCCTTCAGCCGGGGCTTCGGCGTGTGCAATCTGCTCACTTGGGGCGGGCATCGCATAGGGGCGGCATGCACCACTGACGCGGGCGGAAATAACACCGTGCGCGCCTTGCCGTTATTGGCCACTGGGACCAGGCCTTGTCATCTGGACTTCTATCGCCGTGACAACTACCCTGTTTGGAAACGCCGGTCCGCCGTTGCGGCGACCGGCGCTTCCTTTTCCGCATGGGGGAGCAGGGATGATGCCAGACACGCCAGATGCGGCGACGCCGGCCAAGGGCGGCAGCGGCGAGGATCCGACCCGGCCTGATCTCACGCCGGAGCGCCTGCTCCAGCTGGGGATGGGATTCTGGCCGGCGAAGACGCTGCTTTCGGCAGTCGAACTGGGCGTATTCACGCGGCTGGCGGCCGGTCCGCTTGATGCCCCCACACTGACCAAAGCGCTCGGCCTGCACCCGCGCAGCGCGCTCGACTTCCTCGACGCGCTGGTTGCTCTGCAAGTGCTGGAGCGCGACGACGGGAAATATCGCAACGCTCTCGACACCGCATTGTTCCTCGACCGGAGCCAGCCGAGCTATGTCGGCGGGCTGCTGGAAATGGCCAATGCCCGGCTGTACCCGTTCTGGGGCGCGCTGACCGAGGCGTTGCGCACCGGGCTGCCGCAGAACGAGTCGAAGCGAGGGGGCAACCTCTTCGATTCGATCTATAACAACGAGCAGGGGCTGCGTGGCTTCCTGCAGGCGATGACTGGCATCAGCGTGGGCGCGGCGCGCGCAATGGCGCAGAAATTCCCGTGGCAGGACTATCGCACCTTCATTGACATCGGCGCTGCGCAGGGCGCGTTGCCGGTACAAGTCGCGCTCGCCCATCCGCATCTGCAGGGCGGTGGCTTTGACCTGCCGGTAGTCGGGCCCGTGTTCGAGGAATATGTCAGGTCGCACGGGCTGCAGGACCGCCTCCGGTTCTATCCTGGCAACTTCTTCAGTGATCCCTGCCCGACGGCCGACGTCCTGGTCATGGGACACATTCTTCATGACTGGGACCTCACGCAGAAGCGCGAGTTGCTGGCGAAGTGCTATGCGGCGCTGCAGCCGGGTGGCTGCCTGATCGTCTATGACGCCATCATCGACGATGATCGGAGGAAAAACGCCTTCGGCCTCATGATGAGCCTGAACATGCTGATCGAGACTCAGGGCGGCTTCGACTATACCGGGGCGCAGTGCACCGGCTGGATGCGCGAAGCGGGCTTCAGCCAGGTGCGCGTCGAGCCGCTCATCGGCCCGGATTCGATGGTGATCGGCACCAAGTAGACGTTTCAACCAGACGCGACGGCCATGGGTAAGCAGACTAAGGTCCCACAACAACCATAGGTCTGCAGTATCCGAATGAAAGCTGTCTTCTCGCGAAAGGGGTTCGACCAGGGGTATGGCGGCATGGCCAGCCCGATCTTGCCGGACGGCAGGTTGATTCCGCTCCCGATTCCAAGCGATCACGACCGAACCCTGATCGACAACGTGGGGTTCGACGATCTCGACCTGGACGCCATGCTTAGGGACCTGTCCGGCGGGAAGTACTGTGCCGAGTCGACTGTCCATTTTGATCCGGACTTGGGCGGCAGCCATACGGCGAGCATCCCGGGCTGGCGACCAGCCTTCGGACAGTCTGGTTCCGCCCAAGGTCACTTGTCCAACAATGGTGTGGGGCCTGGCGACGTCTTTTTGTTCTTTGGATGGTATCGGCAGGTGCAGAAGCTCTCTGGGCGCTGGCGTTTTGTGCCGCGCGCGCCAGATCTCCATGTCATGTTCGGTTGGCTGGAGATCGATGAAGTGTTGCCGGTCGTGACTGACCGGGCTGGTTCGCTCAAGCGGCATCCCTGGATCGCGACGCATCCTCACGTGGCCACCCCGGAAAAATACACGGATCCCCGGAATACCCTCTATGTTGCACGCAAGCGCTCCCTCTTTGTGGGGGGTATCGGCGCAGGTCGATTTCCGTTCCTGCGCCCGCAGATGCAGCTTACCCTGGCAGGACGAACGCGTAGCGTCTGGTCCTTGCCATCCTGGTTCGAACCTAAGGGGAGGGCGCCGCTGACATATCACCCAGGCGGCGCTTGTTGGGAGCTTGATGGCGATAGGGTGACGCTGAAGACGGCGGCAAAAGGACAAGAGTTCGTGATCGATGGCAAGGACTACGCAGAGCTGGAGCGGTGGGTGGCAAACCTCGTTGGGGAAGCCGCATGAAGCAGCTCATGTGCACAGCGTCGCTGACACGAAAAAATAAAAAAAGCCCGATGCGAGCTCGCGCAGGCATCGGGCCTTCAGCCCAATATGCGAATCCTGGTGCAGCTTTATGAGGGGGAGCCAGTCACTATCGCATTCCCCGCTGCGGTCGAGTTGACCATCATGTCCACGCCACCAGGCCTGCACGAGCATGAAACCACTACCTTCAAGACCGCCACGCTGGAGAACGGCATGGAAGTTCTTCTTCCTCAGTTCATCAAGGAAGGGGACATGGTGCGAATCGAGGTCGCTTCTGGAAAATATTTGGAGCGGGTAAGGCGAGGGACGCATAAGGCGTGACTCCAGTACCGCGGCATCGCTCCCTGCATGCGCAGCGCCGCGTACCGTCCCGCCGGGACGGGGCCGGCAGTACCGCATCCGACACCTGCTTAACTTTGCGCCTCGTGTATGCATACTATGCAAGTATGCGCATGCCATGCATGGCGCATCACCATCGTCGTCGCTCAGGAGTCGATCATGCACAAGCCACCCAAAGTGGATTTGGGCGGGACGCGGCGAAGCGGAGCACCGCATCGGTCGCGCGCCAATCGCGCCATGCCCAGCATCCTGGATCCGATCGAACCGGAAGAGGTATGGGAAAACATCGAACAGGCCGTCGAGCAGATCGTCGAACGGGTGGTGGAGCCGGTTGATTTTCCCCATGGCCACCAGCCGGATGATGACGATGTGCCGGAGGAAGGCCAGGACGAAATCACCCGCGCTGCAGAGAGCATCCCCTCGGACAGTCCGGCAGACCGGACGGATCATAGCGCAGTACGGGAAGAGCACCCGCCAATGCCGCCAAGCATCGATGACGTCGTGGACCAGGATCTGATCCCCGAGCGGAAGTACAGCGCGCGGCACGCCAGGAAGAGCGGCAAGCGATAACCCTCCTCAGCGACAAGAGGCTTTGGTGGTGTAGGCGCGACGATACTTCTGTCGCATTGGTTCCACTGTCTTCTTGCATCGTTCCGGGCTGCCTCGTTGTGCCTTGCTGTTTGTCATGCCGGGCTGTCAAGCCAATCCTATATTGGACACAGTGCCAATCGTGCTGCGCGACGCACCGCGATGATTTCGCTAACAGGAGGGCAAGATGAACGACATCCGATCCGATTTATCCATGCGCAAGGACGCATTGGCCCGCGACGTCGATACGCTGATGGCCGACGTGCAGGCACTGCTCCATGATGTCAAAGCCGAGACCGGCGTAGGAGCCAGCCTTGAGCGCCACGCACTCAAGGCCCGGCAGCGCGCGCTGCAGGACCGCCTCGTTACGCTGCGCGAAGAAAGCCGCGCCAAAGTCTCCGAGTGGGCGACCACGACCGATCGCTACGTTCACGAGCATCCGTGGCAAAGCATGGGTACCGTGGCCGCCATCGCGGCAACCACGGGCGCTATCGTCGCACTGGCTGCCAGCCACCGCTAAGCACTCGTGGCTGCAGCGCCGGCACGGCGGTGACATGTGATAGTCCCGCATGCGACACGTGATGCTTGCCATGCCGGCAACGGCTGCAGTGCCTTGCCGGAGCCTCGATCTGAGCGATCTGAGCGGCAATACAGCAACAGCCGTCGTGCCAGCCCAATGCAATTGGCCAGGCGCGCTTCGCTGGACGGTCTGCCTGAGTGCAATTCGCAGGATGTTTATCCAAGAGGCCAATCATGGAAGGGCTGACAAAAGAGGAACTGGCGAAGTTGGCGGCCACCATGGACGCCGAGGAGTTGCGTATCCGTGCCGTCGCCGGAACCGCGGATTCGCCTGTGGTGGCGCCAACGCAGCGTGAACACCTCGATGAAGGTGAAGTGGCGGACGAGAAGGCCGCGCAGCGCCAGGGCGACGCGATGCTGAAACACTATCGCATGCAACTGACCGAGATTGACGCAGCCCGATCGCGGATGCGGAGCGGCCAGTATGGCGTCTGTATCGACTGCCAGGAGGCCATCCCTTTCTCCCGCTTGCAGGCGTACCCAACCGCCATGCGCTGCACGGCATGCCAGAGTCGCCACGAACACCTCTCTCCCCGCCAGGCACAGGACGCGCGCCGACCAGCAAGCGCAGACCTCTGGTCGCGGAGCTGACTCACTCGTTCCTGAGATCAATGCCGAAGCCGCCAGCCAGCTCGCAATCGATGATCCCGGCAGCGTAGGCAAAAAGCCAGTCCTCTGCCTCCTGCGGCGTTGCGGGCGGGTGGGGCCAGTCCGGCGTAAAACGGATGCCCATGTCCTCATTGCGCGCGGAGATCTGGACGCGTCCGTTTGGTTTGCCCTGCTCAATCGCCTCCGGCACGAACAGCGCAACGTGGAATCCCTTGTAAGACCGTTTTCTTTCCAGCATTTCAGTCTCCGGCAATAAACACAGGTCCGTGGCACCCCTATCGCTGGGTCAGCCCCCAGCACACTGCGAATCGCCAGAGCGAAGCCTACGTCAAAGCGGGTCCGGCCGCGTTCGGTAAGGACTTCACCTTAGATGAAGGACGGAGTGCCGAGGGCTGCAGGACATGAGTGCATTGTAGGTGATTCAATAGCCTCCCAATGGCAAACATCGTCGTTGCCTCCGATTTGGCGCGGCCTCAAGGTAACGCCTTGCTCAGAAGCGGATGTTTCGATCCCTTTCTCAGACGCATCACCTGCGCCACGGCAGGCGCAACGGCCCAGGACGCCGCTCGCCCCGACGCGGCGTTACAAAGCTGCCGGGACGATCGCACGGCCCAGGCCTATCCTTGTTACATCGCTACTGCCGCCACGAAAGGAGCGAGCGATGACGACAATCTGGACGCTAGCCGCAGATAGCACCCATGCACGGATCTTCCAGGCGCATGGGATGGAAAGGGACATGGAAGAAATTCAGGACTTTGTCAATCCGCTTGGCCGGGCCAAGGACGGCGAGCTGCGCGACGATGCGCAAGGGCGCTTTGCCGGCAAGGGCGAGCCCATGCATTCGATGGCGACGCGGGTCGATCAGGCCGATAAGGAGCGTGACGAGTTCGCCCGCATGCTGACACGGTATCTCGAGCAGGCGCGCACCGAACAGCGCTATGACAAACTGCGGCTCGCCGCCTCGCCAAAGTTCCTGGGCATGCTGCGCGAGCATCTGGGCAAAGAAGTGCAGAAGGTGGTCTTCGAGGAGATCAACGAGGATATGTCCAGGCTGGGCGCGCGCGAAGTGCAGAATCGCCTGGCCAGCCGCTGAGCCGGGCCAGCGCCTCCGCCAACCCTCTGCCACGCCGCGCCATGCCGACCCGCCGGCATGGCGCCTCGCCTGCTTTCAACATGTTTCGGCTTTCACCGGGCGCTGAGCGGGCATGCGCGCCCGTGCGAACCCCTCTCTTGAACGCGCCTGGCTACCATGGAATCGGCTGGCGATTGCGGAAAAAGCCACCGGTCGGACCATCGTCGGGCAGCGTTGCCAGCCAGATCACGGTGTCGATGCCCTGTTCGGGCGAGAGCGGCGCATCGGGGCCGCCCAGGTCGGTGCGACACCAGCCGGGACACACCGAGTTGACCTTGACGCCGCTATCGGCCATCTCGGCGGCCAGGATGCGCGTGACAGCATTTAGCGCCGTTTTCGAGATTCGGTAGGCCGGCACGCCGCTGCCCATTTCCGCCAGCTGTCCCATGCCCGAAGCCAGGTTGACCACCCGGCCGGCGGCGCGGCTGGCGCGCAGCAGCGGCGCCAACGCCTGGGTGGTCCGCAGCACGCCGAAAAGATTGGTTTCCAGGGTGTGGCGCAGGGTCTCGAGCGGCAGTTCGAGCAGGCTGGTGTCATAGTGGTCGAGCGAAACACCAGCGTTGTTGATCAGCACGTCCACGCGACCGAAGCGTTCGGTCAGCCAGCTGGCCAGCGCAGCTGCCGAGCTGTCCTCCGTGACGTCAAGGGGGTGGCAAGCGATCGCATGACCCGCAAGCCGGAGCTCTGTCACCAGCACGTCGAGGTCCGTCGGCTTGCGCGCCGTGGCGACGACCAGATGGCCTTCCACGGTGGCCAGCCGGCGCGCGGCTGCGCGGCCCAAGCCGCGGCTCGCGCCAGTGATGACGGTAATAGGTTGGTTGACCATGCCTGAGTCTCCTCGCCGCTGGAATGAGGCAGGCCTGCTCTCGCGGCGTTAAAGACTTGCCCACATCGCGCGCCCGCGCACGTTGCCAGGGGGACGCGATGAACTCGTTCCGGAGTCCCCTGAAAAGTCTCGGCGTTCGCATGTCCCTCAAACGTGCAGCTAATCATCTATACACCTCTGACGGCGGCCTGGTGATAGCGGATTCCTCCGTATCTTGGCCTGACGCGAAACAGGGATGCTGGAACAAATGAGGACCAGATTGGTTCTAATTTGCAAATACTGGTGGCGACGATGCTCAGACTAAGCAAGCTGACCGACTACGGCACGGTGATCATGACGCACCTGGCGCGAAATTCGGACCGAATTTACAGTGCCGCGGAGGTCGCCGCCGCGATCGGAGTGGCGGTACCGACGGCAAGCAAGATCCTGAAGACGCTGGCAAGGCGCCACTTGCTGCAGTCGTTGCGCGGCGCCAATGGCGGCTATCTGCTGGCACGACCGCCGGAACAAATCTCGATCGCACAGGTGATTGACGCCATGGAAGGCCCGGCCGGCATGACCGAGTGCAGCGTCGCTGCCGGCCTTTGTGCACAGGAACGTGTGTGCGCTATTCGCGCCAACTGGCAATCGATCAATAGAGTGATTTTTAGGGCGCTAAACGATGTGACACTGGCAGATATGGCACAACCGGTGTTGCACCCGGTGGATATTGGCGCCTTGCACGCCCGACATGCACACGGACCGCAAGCTGACCCGCGAGCTGACATTTCGTGATCTAGATGACAGTGGCAAGCGAAGGCAGAACATGGCAACCCCGGCACGCAAACTCGACGAACTGATCAGCCAGGGCTATAAGCATGGCTTCTACACGCCCGTGGAGACGGACACGGTGCCGTGCGGGCTGAACGAGGACGTGATCCGCATGATTTCGGCCATCAAGGACGAGCCGGAATTCATGCGCGAGTGGCGCCTCAAGGCCTACCGCCACTGGATGACGATGTCCGAGCCGCACTGGGCGACGGTCAAGCACCCGCCTATCGACTACCAGGCGATCGCCTACTATGCAGCGCCACGCTCCCAGAAGGCCGGGCCGAAGACGCTGGACGAGGTCGATCCCGAGTTGCTGCGCACCTATGAAAAGCTGGGCGTGCCGCTGCACGAGCGCGAGTTGCTGGCAGGCGTTGCCGTGGACGCGGTATTCGACAGCGTCTCGGTGGCCACCACCTTCAAGCAGAAGCTGGGCGAACTCGGCATCCTCTTCTGTTCGTTCTCCGAGGCGGTGCGGGAGCATCCCGAGCTGGTGCGGCAGTACCTCGGCACGGTCGTGCCCTATACCGACAACTACTTCGCCACGCTCAACTCGGCCGTATTCAGTGACGGCTCGTTCTGCTATATCCCGCCCGGGGTACGCTGCCCGATGGAGCTGTCCACCTACTTCCGCATCAATGCCCGCAACACCGGCCAGTTCGAGCGCACCCTGATCATCGCCGACGAAGGCGCTTACGTCAGCTATCTGGAAGGCTGCACCGCGCCGATGCGCGACGAGAACCAGCTGCATGCCGCGGTGGTGGAGCTGATCGCACTGGAAGGCGCACAGATCAAATACTCGACCGTGCAGAACTGGTATCCGGGCGACAAGGACGGGAAGGGCGGCATCTATAACTTTGTCACCAAGCGCGGCGACTGCCGCGGCGCGCGCTCGAAGATTTCGTGGACCCAGGTGGAGACCGGCTCGGCCATCACCTGGAAGTATCCAAGCGTGATCCTGCAGGGCGACGACTCGGTCGGCGAGTTCTATTCGGTTGCGCTGACCAACCACTACCAGCAGGCCGACACCGGTACCAAGATGACTCACCTCGGCAGGAACACCAGGAGCACCATCCTCTCCAAGGGCATTTCGGCCGGCCACGGCCAGAATGCCTACCGCGGGCTGGTGAAAGTGGCCAAGAGCGCGATCGGCGCGCGCAACTACTCGCAGTGCGATTCGCTGCTGCTGGGCGACAAATGCGCCGCCCACACCTTCCCGTATATCGAGGTCAAGAACGCCACCGCCCAGGTCGAGCACGAGGCCTCCACCTCGCGCATCGGCGAGGACCAGTTGTTCTATTGCCAGAGCCGCGGCATCAGCGCAGAGGATGCGGTATCGATGATCGTGAACGGCTTTTGCAAGGAAGTGTTCAAGGAGCTGCCAATGGAATTCGCGGTGGAAGCCCAGAAGCTGCTGGGCGTAAGCCTGGAAGGCAGTATCGGATAAGGGTAGCGCCCACGCATCGGCGCTGCGTTGGAGAAAGAAGCCAGCCATGCTTGAGATTCGCAAGCTTCACGTCAGCGTAGACGACAAGCCCATCCTGCACGGCATCGACCTCAGTGTAAAGGCCGGCGAGGTGCACGCCATCATGGGTCCCAACGGTTCGGGAAAGAGCACCTTGGCCCACGTACTGGCCGGGCGCGATCGTTTTACCGTGACGGCGGGCGAAGTCCTCTACGACGGCGCCAACCTGCTTGGCTTGCCGCCGGAAGAGCGCGCCCGCGCGGGCATCTTCCTCGCCTTTCAGTATCCAGTGGAAATCCCCGGCGTCTCGAATATCTACCTGCTCAAAGCAGGGCTCAACGCGATCCGCAAGCACCGCGGCGAGCCAGAGCTGGACGCGATGGATTTCCTCGCCCTGGTCAAGGACAAGCTCCGGCTCATGGAAATGGACCAGGACCTGCTTTACCGCTCGGTGAACGAGGGCTTCTCGGGCGGCGAGAAGAAACGCAACGAGATCCTGCAGATGGCGGTGCTGGAACCCCGGCTCGCCATTCTCGACGAGACCGACTCGGGCCTCGACATCGATGCGCTCAAGATTGTTGCCAGGGGCATAGAAGCCATGCGCAGTCCGCAACGGGCCATTGTGCTTGTCACGCACTACCAGCGCCTGCTCGATTACATCGTGCCGGATCAGGTGCACGTGCTTGCGCAAGGCCGCATCGCCAGGTCCGGCGGGCCCGAGCTGGCGCGCGAACTGGAGCGGCACGGCTATGCCGGGATGGAGGCGCAGGCCGCTACCGGGACGGAGTCTTCAGCATGAGCGCAAGTGGACTGGAACACTATCTCGCCGAGTTCAACCGCGTCGAGGCCGCACTGCCGGGCCGCCGCCTGGGCTGGCTTGCGCACGCCCGCCGCCAGGCGGTGGATCATTTCGCCCAGGCCGGGTTCCCCACGCTGCGCCAGGAGGACTGGAAATACACCAGCGTGGCCGCACTCGAGAAAAGCCGCTTTGCCGTGGCACTGCCGCAGGCCGGCGACGGCCTGGACGCCGCGCTGGCAGCGCAGATAGAGGCGCTCGCCCTGGCCGGCGCGCACCTGCTGGTGTTCGTCAATGGCGCGCACCAGCCCCAGTGGTCGCGCATCGGTGCCCTGCCTGCGGGGATGGTGCTCGCCAGCCTCGCCGCCACGCTGGAGCGCGCACCGGACTGCCTGGAAGCGCTGCTGCTCCTCCGTGCAAGCGACTACCCGTCCGGTTTCGCCGCCTTGAACATGGCGTTCATGACCGACGGTGCCTATATCCGCGTGGCGGCGGGCACCGTCCCGGAACAACCGATCCACTTGCTGTTCCTCGCCACCGCCGGCGAGCTGGCAACCCATGCGCGCAACCTCGTGGTGGCGCAAGCCGGCAGCCGAGTCTGCATCGTGGAGCACCACGCGGGCCTGGATGGCCTGGGCTATTGCACCAATACCATCACTGACATCGTTGCCGAGCGTGATGCGCAGGTCGAACATCACAAGCTGCAGCAGGAGAGCCTCAAGGCCTTCCATATCGCCGGCGTGAACCTGGACCAGGCGCAGGGTAGCCGCTTCGTCTCCAGTTCCATTGCCCTGGGCAGCGCCCTGGCGCGGGTCGACATCGAAGTCGGGCTCAACGCCGAACATACCGAGTGTTCGCTGGACGGGCTGTATATGACTGCCGGGCGACAGCATATCGACCACCACACCCGCATCGACCACGCGAGCCCGCACAGCAAGAGTCGCGAGTTGTATAAAGGCGTGCTGGCGGGCGCCTCGCGCGCCGTCTTCAACGGCAAGGTGGTGGTGCATGCCGATGCCCAGCACAGCGATGCCCACCAGTCCAACCGCAACCTGCTGCTGTCCGACCACGCCGAGGTCGATACCAAGCCGCAACTGGAGATCTATGCCGACGACGTCAAATGCAGCCACGGCGCCACCGTAGGCCAGCTCGATGCCGAGCAGATCTACTACCTGCGCTCGCGCGGGATGGACGAGGGCGCGGCGCATGCCCTGCTGACCTTTGCCTTCGCCGAGGAGGTCGTCAAGCGGCTCGGCCCCGCCTCATTGCGCACGCGGCTGGACACGCTCCTGCGCGGCCGGCTGCCCGAGCCTGTGAAGGAGCTGCCATGAACACGGCAGTGCATGAACTGATGGCCGTGGAGCGCGCGGTGCCGGCCGCCAGCCTGGAGGTGGAGCGGCTGCGGCAGGATTTCCCTATCCTGCGCCAGACCGTCAACGGCAAGCCGCTGGTCTATCTGGACAACGCCGCCACCACCCAGAAGCCGCAAGGCGTGATCGATTGCGAAGCACGTTACTACGGCGCGCTCAACGCCAATGTGCACCGCGGCGTGCACACCCTGAGCCAGCGCGCCACCGATGCCTACGAGGCGGCGCGCGACGCAGTGCGAGGCCTGATCAACGCGGCCGGGCGCGAGGAAATCGTGTTCGTGCGCGGCACCACCGAGGCGATCAACCTGGTGGCGGCCAGCTTCGGCCAGCGCCTGCGCCCGGGCGATGAGATCCTGATCAGCGCGATGGAGCACCACTCCAATATCGTGCCGTGGCAACTGGCGTGCCAGCGCACCGGCGCCTTGCTGCAGGTGGCGCCGATCAACGATGCCGGCGAGCTGATGCTGGAACAGTTCGCGCGATTGGTCGGCCCGCGCACCAGGCTGGTCGCGCTGGCGCACCTCTCCAACGCGCTCGGCACGGTCAACCCGGTGCGGCACATCGTCGAGCTGGCGCATGCCCAGGACATCCCGGTGCTGATCGACGGCGCCCAGGCGGTGCCGCACCTCAAGGTGGACGTACAGGCGCTTGATTGTGATTTCTACGCCTTCTCCGGGCACAAGCTCTACGGCCCCACCGGCGTCGGCGTGCTCTATGGCAAGGCTGCGCTGCTCGATGCCATGCCGCCTTACCAGGGCGGCGGGGACATGATTCGCGAGGTCACGTTCCGCAAGACCACGTACAACGCGCTTCCCTACAAGTTCGAGGCCGGCACCCCCAATATCGCCGGCGTCATTGCCCTTGGCGCCGCCATCGGCTACGTGAGCGCGCTCGGCCTGGAGGCCATCGCCGCCCACGAGCACGCGCTGCTCGCCTACGCCAGCGCGAAGGCAGCGCAGGTCGCCGGCCTGCGCATGATCGGCACGGCTGCCGACAAGGCGAGCATCCTCTCGTTCACCCTGGACGGCATCCATCCCCACGATGTCGGCACCATCCTCGATCAGCACGGCGTGGCGGTCCGCGCCGGCCATCATTGCGCCATGCCGGTGATGGAGCGTTTCGGCGTGCCTGCCACCGTGCGCGCTTCCTTCGCGCTGTACAACACTCGTGAAGAAGTCGATGCACTGTTTGCTGCCGTGCGCGCGGCACAGGAGGTATTCGCCTGATGTCTGACCTGCGCAACCTCTACCAGGAAGTGGTCGTCGACCACAGTCGCTCGCCGCGCAATTTCGGGCGGCTGGCGGCGGCTAACCGCAGCGCCGAGGGGTTCAACCCGCTGTGCGGCGATCGGCTGACGCTGTACCTGAGAATCAGCGATGGGGTGATCGAGGACGCCAGCTTCGATGGTTCGGGCTGCGCCATCTCCACCGCCTCCGCCTCGCTGATGACAGAAGCGCTCAAGGGCATGACCGAGGCACAAGCGCGGGCCTTGTTCTCTGCCTTCCACGCGCTGGTGACCGCAGAGCCGGGACGGGCCGGCGTGCAGTTGGGCAAGCTGGAGGTCCTGGCCGGGGTGCGCGAGTTCCCGGCGCGCGTGAAGTGCGCAACCCTTGCCTGGCATACCATGCAAGCCGCTTTGGAGAACAGCGCCAAGCCGGTCTCAACGGAGTAAAGCGATGAGCATTATCGATTGGCTGCGCAAGGCCGAGGAACACGAAGACAAGTTCGAGCCTGAGCCGGACAGCCTGGAGGGGCGGGTGATAGCGGCCTTACGCACCGTATACGACCCCGAAATCCCGGTCAATATCTACGACCTTGGCCTGATCTATCAGTTATCGGTAGACGAATCCAGCGGCAAGGTGGACATCCGCATGACGCTGACCGCACCGGGCTGCCCGGTGGCGCAGACCTTCCCCAGTGTGGTGGAGGACGCGGTCATGGAAGCCAGCGGGGTGCACGAAGTCGAGGTTGAACTGGTGTGGGACCCGCCCTGGTCGAGAGAACGAATGAGCGAGGCGGCGCGCCTGGAACTGGGGCTGCTCTGAGATGAGCGAGTGGATCGATGTCGCCCGGGCCGACGAATTCGCGCCCGGCACTTGCCGCAGCGTCGATGTCGATGGCGTACAGGTCGCGGTATTCAATGTGGGTGGCAACTATTACGCCATCGAGGACCTCTGCTCGCACGAGGCCGAGCCGCTTTGCGGCGGTGACGTGGAAGGCCAGGAAGTCGTCTGCCCCCGCCACGGCTCGCACTTTTCCCTGCTTACGGGCGAGGCGCTGTCCCCGCCCGCCTACGAGCCGGTGGCGACTTTTCCGGTTCGGGTGGAGGCCGACATGGTACAGGTCAGGGACGAGCGCTGGGAATAAGTGGCCGCGTTCCACGCGCCCCTTGGCTTGGCTGCTGTTGGCGCAGATCCCTTCGATATTCAGCTCGTACAAGGCCCGGGCAAACTGGGTATGGCCGTCGCCACCGGTTGCGTTCGGCTTGTTGACCCGGGAAACATTGGCCTTGTCGCTGTAAAACGCCACCGGCTTGCCATGGCGCTCCAGGTAGGCGTGCGTAGCGGCGAAATACGTGAACGTGGCTTCCGAGTGGGTAAGGTGAAGTTCCATGATGCGGTAAGCATCGACATAGACTAGGAGCGTATACAAAACGGTGCAGGTCGCCCGCAACGACGCTAAGCACGCTGGCGTATACGCCCGGGGACCCGACGCCTTTCGCAAGCTTCTTGTTGGTGATGTCGAAACGGCCTGCATGCATGTATCCGGCTTGCCTAGTGGGCCATTGCCGAAGCATGCCCGCAGCCTCGATAGATCCGCGCATCCCGTCCTTAAGAAGGATTACGACAATCTGGCTTGGCCGCGATCTGGCAAAAGCGATCGGGTCCTCCCCGGGAAGCGCGGCATGGCTTGACTGCGAATCGATACCAGCAAGAGTTTGACCGCCTGGTCGCTCAAGGATATCGCCCTGTCCATGTCAGTGGCTACGCTGTCGGTGACCAGGTTCGCTTGGCAGCCATCTGGGAAAAGGACGCGGGCGTCGCGTGGGTTGCACGACATGATTTGACGCCAGGTCAGTTTCAGCGCCAGTTAGAGCGGTTCACCACAGATGGCTATCGGCTCGTCGATGTCAGCGGGTACGTACGTGAGGGGCAGGATCGCTACGCCGCTATCTGGGAGAAGAGGCCTGGCTCCGACTGGGAAACGCATCACGGCATGTCGGCGGAACTCTACAAGCAGGAATATGACCGGCTGGCCCGGCAGCGGCCATTCGCCCGTCAGTCGCCATCGAAGCGGTTTCGGCCATTTGGGACATTCCGCCACTTAGTCGTTTGTAACAAGCACGCTAGCTGAATTTCGCGCGCGGGCAGGAGCCGCGGGCGGCCGAATCTTCATCGAATCAGGATCCGCGATGCTTGCTTCCCGCTATCCGGCACGCTAGGCTGAAATCGCGGCCGTGGGGTTGGTTGCACCCGTCCTTTGCCTCCAGGCAGGCGACGCATCTCACTACTTACGCGGACCGGTCAGCGTCGATCTCAGGCCGGCATTATCGGGTGACTGCCAGCACCGGTGGCTGGGTTGACCGGGCAAATGCTGACGCAGAGGAGTAAAGAATGCGCAACTTAAGAATAATTGAAGCCTCGACGGCATGCGCGCTGGGTGCGCTCATTATGGCCCCTGCTCTGGCAGTGGAGCCCGCTATGGAAGGCCACATTTCGATCGTCCCGTCCGAAGTCAAGTGGACCGAAGCCCCATCTATCGGACCTGGCGCCAAGCTGGCGGTATTGGAAGGTGATCTGAAGCAAGCCGCGCCGTTCACCATGCGGATCAAGCTTCCTCCCAACTTCAAGATCCCAGCCCACACTCATCCCGTGTTTGAGCGAGTCACCGTGTTGTCCGGGACGCTCCACTTGGGCATCGGCGAGACCTTCGATCGGGCCAAGGCCAGGGCTTATCCGGCTGGCGGCGTCACGATGATGCCCGCGGGAATGCCCATGTTCGCCTATACCACCAGCAAAGAAACCGTCATTCAGATTCATGGCACCGGTCCCTGGGGCATCAGCTACCTGAATCCCGCGGAGGATCCAAGAAGGAAATAGCTTGTCGGCCCAACGCCGAACGAGTCCGCCATGCTTCCAGGCGGCGCTGTCAACTTGGCGGTGCCGAGACGATGCAGGGGCCTGCGCGACCACTGGTCAGAGAGCCATTTGACGGAGCTTGGGCGACTTCAGTGAATTCGCGGCAGGCCGTGAATCAAGCGGCGAGATGTTTGCGATGGAGCGCAGCAGGTGCCGTCTCAGGGCGAAGTGCTGGCGAATTGGACCGAATCTCGAAAGGAATGCCTCATCATCACCTGCGGCCTGCTTACAGTAAGCATCGGCTTGTCTGTCTCACATCTAGAGCCTTCTAAGTCGAGAGCAGGGCAAGCGCCGCGCTTCGTGGGTTCGCATCGCCCGCGGTCATGGCGCAGCCTCGCTAACGACTGATCTTCAAGCCCCAGCGGTTGAGCTTGCCGACGTCCACGGCTTCCAGGTCGGCCACCCGCAGTTTCCAAGCGCCTTCCAGTGGTTGGCCACGCAGGGCTTGCAAGGTCGGTGTGTCGGCAACCCGGAAGCCGCGGACGAGATTGTCCTGGGAGCCGCCGCTGCGGTTGTGCAGCACCACCTGTGTGCCGGAGGGGGAGACCAGCGTGACTTTGAGATCGCCGATGTAGGTGTGGGTGATATCCACCGACACTTGCAAATCCTGAATCTGGCCGCTTTCGGTCGTGCTGAGCGTGCGTTCGATGCCGGCTGGATTGTTGTCGGGAATCGCTGCGCCCGGTGCCTCCTGGGCTTCGACCACAGTGCCGGCTCGAGTGGTGATTTCGAGTTCCCAGCGGTGCAGGGTGCCACGATCGGAGGTGGCCAAATCCTGCACCCACAATACCCAGTCGCCGTCAATGGGCTCTCCGGAGAGAGCCGAGAGGGCCGGGGTCGAGGCAGCGTCGTAATTACGCCGGATGTTGTCGGCAGAGCCGCCATTGCGGTCATGTAGCACCACCTGCCGACCCGAGGGAGAAATCAAAATGAGGCGCAGGTCGCCGATGAAGGTGTGGCCAATGTCCACACTGACTTTGATGGATGCAAGGCTGCCGGTATCGCCAATTTGGATGGTATCGCGCGTGCCGTCGATGTCGTTGTCTGGGATGGAGATGGCCGGCGCGGAGGACTCGCGCACAGTTTTCCCCGTTGCACCCTCCAGCCGACGCAACGCCTCGGTCACTGCCTGGAACGCATTCACCCGGCCGAAGCCGAACCACTGGGAATGCCCATCGCCGTTGTAGGCGCCGAAGCGGTTGCCAAGTTGCGGATCCGGGTTGTGGTCAGGGATCTTGTCGGCTGTGGCCTGCAATATGTCCCGCACTTCCTGCGCAGTCAGGAGGGGATTGGCAGAGAGGATCAAGGCAGCCACGCCGGCCACCGTTGGGCAGGCGCTCGAGGTACCACCGAAATCGTGCGTGTAATCGGTGCTGGAGTACCCGCTCGGTCCGACTCGGTCGCTCGTGACGATTCCTCTTCCGGTGACCGGAACGGTGACCTGAGGATAGGTCCGCGGGGCTCTGTTGTTGCTCGGCGCGCTTACGGCGATTTCCCGACCCCAGTTGCTGTAAGCCGATTTGGTTGCCAGGCTACTGGATGCGGCCACGGCAACGACATCCTCGTGGGCGGCGAAGCCGGCCAGCCATTGCGTTGGACCGCTCGGTTGGTTGTTCGGCCAGCCGGTCTCGGTCACCGTGCCCCTGACCGGACGGTTCTCGTTCCCTGCGGCGAAGACCACCACACAGCCTTTTCCGCCGCGCCCGACGGTGGCGGCCCGGTGTAGAGCGTTGTGCATGCGCATGCTCAGGTTGAAATATCGGGCGGCCACCCCCCAACTACACGACATGACGCTGGCACCATGGTCGATGACCCAATCGCACAGGTCTTCGATGGAGGTGTCGTCGATGAACCCGCTGGTGCGGATCGGCATGAGCGCGCACCCCGGTGCAACGCCTACCACACCCGTACCGGTTTCTTCGGCCACCGCGACACCGCAGCAGGCCGTGCCATGGTTGTCATCCTCCAGCTCCGGCAGGGGTTCGAAGTCCTGCCCGGCGAAATCCCGCGGCGCGACGATCTTGCCCGGCCCTTGGAAATCCGCGTGATTGAGGTCACAGGAGTCATCGGCCACGGCCACGATGACGGGGCGCTCGCCGCGGGTCAGATCCCACGCATGCACCGCGTCGATATGCGCGGCGGTCGACAGCAATGGGCCTCCGGTGTTGAAGAGATGCCATTGGTCGGGAAATAGCGTATCAGCTGGCGCATAGTGGCTTCGGGACGCAATCGCGACATTCGGCTCGCTGACCAGCACCTTGTCGTTCTCCGCTAGCCGGTTGGCGATCTTGATCGGGTTTTCGGTGGCCTGAGGTCCGACCCGGAAGACATAGGCGCGGGGCACGCCGCGGAGTTCCTTCACCAGCGTCAGCCCAAGGCCGGTGGTGATTGTCTGGATTTCGTCGTCGGAAACTTCAGACTTGAACTGCACCGTGATCTGGTCGGTGAGATACAGCTTGGCCTGAGGGTCATCGGTGGGAGCGTAGACATGGGAGGCGAACTCCACATCGCTGCCGCGGCGCACCCGCTCCATGACCGCATCGCGCTCCTCTGCGTCCACGGAAAACTCATCGAGATTCTGCCGACGCAGACGGCGACGATGAGTGGTATGGTAATCCCTCGCGACCTTCTCCTGGGCAATGCCACGCTTCATCCGCACAGTGAAACGGTCGGGCAACTGAGCGACTGCAATTCTCTCGCCTGCCCGCCAGAGATAACGACCCAGTTCTTCGCGGGGATTTTCTTCAGCCATGATGCTTCCTCCATCCTATCAATGCCGTAGTGTCACTCCTGCGCGCTTGGCGGAGCCCCAGTTCGGTCCTCATGGCGAGTCAATTCCCCAGAACTTCGTGATATAGAAGCTGGAGCATATCCCGGCGTCTCGTATGAAGGACGCAACCTTGCCGCACTGGTTTTCCGCATTGCCTGGAGCGATCGGCGTGCCGTGCCCCATGCCGTTGACCAGCACCGATTCAACGAGGACCTTGCCAGTGCTGTTCTTGTATAGCTTGTGCTCATGGCCATGGATCGTATCTTGGCCATCCGGTGTCTGATCGATGCCCAATACGTTGGTCCACTGATCCACTAGCTCTCTCTGGTCTACCGGGTTGACGGTGGTGTCGCTCGTGCCCTGCCAGATCGAAATGCTTGGAAGCCGTCCGTTGTGGTTCGATGCACTGCGCACCAGATTGCCCCAGGCGGCGGGCGTCAAGTCCTTCATTGGCGCAACTTGGCCCGTTAGACTGACCCCGCATTGATCCAGCGCCTCAGACACATTATTCGCGCATTTGTATGGAATACCGGCGATGATCGCGCCTCCGGCGAACACTTCCGGATAGGTCGCCAACATGACTGCGGTCATGCCGCCGCCTGCAGAGAGACCAGTGACATAGACCTTCTCCGGGTCGATGACGGCACTGGCCACGATTTTGCCAATCATGTTCCGTATCGATAGCGCTTCGCCTTTGCCGCGCTCGTTATCGCCGGCCTCGAACCAGTTGAAGCATTGTCTCGAATTGTTGGCTTGCTGTTGTTGTGGCAGCAGCAGCGCGAAACGGTGCTTGTCAGCGAACTTGATCCAGCCCGTCTCGTCATCGTAATCTGACGCCTGTTGCGAGCACCCGTGGAGAGCGACTACCAGCGGGCGAGACGCACCGAGATTTGGTGGCAAATACGTGCACATCTTCAGATTGCCGGGATTGGAACCAAACTCGGTCACTTCGGCCAATGGCTGACTGCAAGCTTTCGGACAAAGGAACGGGAACCAGCTGCAGAAAAACTGAGCGTGAGCCCTCATCGGCAGCGCCAACAACAGCACAAACAGGAGCATGCCGAGCCGGCTGCTGCCGGTTTTTTCTCGGGGAGACACTTGAGACACAGCCAGAGTTGCATCCATCGTGAACTCCGCTCGAAGGCTTGACTGCCCTGGTTCTGGCCACGCAGTGACAAGACTCGCCTTGCAGCCAATGGACAACTGGCGCAGGCGTTGGGCACGTTCCTGCCTAGCCTCCGTACAACCAGAACTCCAATGTAGACGTGCAAATCGGGGGCGCAAGTAGATGAACGTAATTTGAGAGTTGCAATATTATTAATTTGTAAGATTCATGATGATGCGCTTCCCGACGGCCGCGTGGCGTTGGTCGAGCCGGACTGGGCTAGCAGCATGCGGTTATACACATCTCTGCCAGCCCAAAGCGACCGAGGCGCCCGGGAAACGTGTTTACTTTCAATGACTTGAAGCGGCACTTGTAAACTTCCGGAGTCTCGCGTCTACTCTCGCATTTTGGGTGACGCGTTGACGACTGAATCGACACACTGGGCAGCGACTGAATTCGCCCAACTGGATCTCGGTGATGCGCGCCTCGATAAGCGAGCGAGGACACTGATGGAGCGATTTGCGGCCGATCCGATGGCGAGCGTGCCGAAGGCATGCCGAGGCTGGGGCGAAACCATGGGAGCCTACCGCTTCTTTGGCAACGACAGCGTTGACTGGCGCGATATCCTGGCGCCGCATTGGCAGCAGACCCAGCGCAGAATGCAGGCTGAGTCGGTCGTGCTGTGTCTTCAGGACACGACGGAACTGGATTTCAACGGGCAAGGCGCTATCGGTTTGGGGCCGCTGAGCTATGAAGCGCAGCGTGGCATGTATTTGCACCCGACCTACGCCGTCACGCCGCAACGCGAGCCGCTTGGCGTGCTGGACGCATGGATGTGGGCGCGCGAGAAGCGGGACAAATTCGGCAAGCGCGGCGGGCCCAAGGAAAGCCTGCGTTGGATCGAAGGTTACGAGCGCATCGCCGAAATGGTCGCGGAGTTGCCCGGCACGCGCCTGGTCTATGTCGCCGACCGCGAAGCCGACCTGATGGCGTTGCTGCTGCGTGCGCAAGAACTCGACACGCCTGCAGACTGGCTGATACGTGCTGCGCACAATCGCTGCCTGCCGGACGGCGAGAAGCTGTGGCAGCGTACTGGTAGTGGCAAGCCCGTTGGCGAGATTGCTTTCACGATGGGATCGAGGCACGGCGTCAAGGCGCGCACCGTGCGTCAGCAACTCTGGATGCAGCGGGTCGAGTTGCCGGCAGGCAAAGGCAAGACAGTTGCGGCGACAAGCATCATCGCGCGTGAGTTTGATGTGCCGGCCGGCGTCAAGCCAATTGAGTGGCGCCTGCTGACCAATCGTGTCGCGGACAGTCTGGACGAGGCCATCGAACTCATCGACTGGTACCGGGCGCGTTGGGAAATCGAGCTGCTGTTCAACATCTTGAAGAATGCCTGCCGCGTCGAAGCGCTCCAGTTGTCGGCAATTGAACGCCTTGAGCGCGCCTTGGCGATGTTCATGATCGTCGCCTGGCGTATAGCGCATCTGATGCGACTCGGACGCACTTGCCCCCATCTGGACGCTGACTTGTTCTTCGATCCGGATGAAATACGCGGCGCCTACCTGTTGACCAGTGTCAAGCAGCCGGCCAAGCCAACGCTGAACGAGGTGCTTCGCCTGATTGCACGCCTTGGCGGCTTCCTCGGCCGCAAGAGCGATGGCGAACGCGGCGTGAAGACGATTTGGCTTGGCCTCAAGGAAGTTCATGTCGCTGCGAAGACATTGCGAGGATTACGAGTCGCCGACGACGGGGACAATTGTGTATAACCGCATGCCTTGGGCCAGGTCGGCTCCTTCAGGAAGACCTCACAGAACATGCGGCAGCTTGCCGGATTGAAACGTGCCAGCAACGGCGGCAGGGCCGCGGCCATGACATAGCCGCCGGGCCGAGGTCGTCCCCGCCAGTCCGTCGCGGGCTTGATCAGGGCATCAATCTGGCTCCAGCTACCAAGGGACTTTTTCGTGGCAGCCATAAAGACCCAGAATCTCACCTTGTCGATACACTGCAGTGCATCGGTCAGTGGACCGACCAGCATTGTCCAGGAGGTGGGCGGTAGGGGCCCGTTGGCGGGCGGCAGCCACACCAGCGGTGTCTCCACCTTGTCGATGAACAAATAGTCAAGCGCCACCGCCAGGCGCGGCTTGCCGTGGCCGGCCTCGGCCCTGACTTGCTGGATGGGCGTCGAATCGGCTTCATTCAGCAGCGTGCCAGACGGCGCCGTCAGGAGCCACTGCCCCAGTTCGCCATTGAGGTTCTGCGTGCCTAGCGGGCCGCCCGACGAACTCACGATCAGCTTGGTGGGGCCGCCGTGCTTGTTGGTGTCCTGTGTGGCCGACAGTCCTGGGTCAAATGCACTGCGCACCTGAACCAGTTTTCCGCCATCGCGCAGTCCCACCGTGTACACACCGGCACGATGCGAGTGTCCGCTCAGGTGGTAGTCCACCTTGTCGTTATTAGTCTGATCGTGGCCGGCCACGCATTCCCGGAAGTACCAGTCCACATTGCGCCCGCAAGTGGCCAGGTTATTCAGGTTCCAGCCCCCGGCGTTGCCCTCGTAACGCATCATCTTCAGGGTATTGGGGCTCTGCTGGGGTTCGATCTGGCGGTCTGGCGCCGAGAGCGCGACCTTGCCGTCGTAGTTCACAATGGTGAAGTGCGAGAAGACGGTCAGGCTGCCACCAGACCTGCGCTTGCGACTCTTTCCGGCCTGCAGCAGGATCTTCTGCTCGTCGGAGATGGATTGCGTTGCCCTGGAAAGGATGCCAAGCCCCTGCTTATCGGCGCGGCTGGGCATGTGCTCTGCCACCCAGCGGGGCTTGTCGCCGGTCTCGCCGGACACGATGTTGCGGTTGAAGTCGATCAGATCGCCGGTGATTACCAACGCATCGGCGCAGCCCTTCTTGCCGAACTTTCCGATCAGGTCGCGCAGCGCCAGGAAGCTATTGCAGACAGCGGATGCGCGTGGAGTCGGTGGTGCGCCCGGCTCGGGCGCACCACTGGCCGTCTCGATCAGGCACGCCAGGGATTTCTGCAGGGCAAGGTGGCGGACATTGACGTGTACATCCGACAGGTGCCCAAGCTTCAGGGTGTTGCTCTGCTTCTGGATGACCGGGTGCCAGGCCATCAGGCGATGCGTGGTATCGGCTTTCAGCGGAGGCAGACCGAACGCCGTGGCCTTGGATACATCGTATTCATAAAAGCGTGGATAGTGGTTCTGGCCACTCTCCGCTTCGGATTTTGCCTGGGCCTCGAGGAAATCGAGGATGACCTGGTCCTGGTACTCCCAGGCTTCCACACCTTTGACTTCCGGACGCTGGGCATACCTGGCCGGCACGGGGACCATCCAGGCAAAGGTATGCATGGCCTTGGGATCCGGCTTGTCCGGCAATGTCGCAAGATCAATCTGGATCTCGTAGACATGTGCCATGTCCTTGTACAACCTGACCGTCTCGGGGCGGATGATGACCACCGGATCGCCGCTGTGATTGACCATCAGCCCGCCAAGAAATCTGCCGACCTGCCATACCTTGACCACTGCCATGGCCCTTGATGCAGCCTTGCCATCCTGAAACAGCATCGTGTCCTTGGGCTCGGCAGCGGTCTCTTTGCCTTGGATCGGGTACACGCGCAGGTGGCGGTCCACGAATACCGGGCCGTACTTCGCCTCAATGATCTTGCGGCCATAGTACTCGACAGGCATCGCAGGACCACCCACCCCGAAATATTGCGCCGCCATCGCTTCGGCTGCAATGAAGATGCTGCACTGCGTCTGGCCAGGCGGCAGGACCAGGGGTGTGCCTAGATTTGGGCTGAGAATCACGGCACGGATAGGCGCTTTTTCCTCGCAGTCCACGCAGCCTGGGAGTTTGGGCTCGTGGGTGACATTCGTGCGGGCAATCCGTACTTTTTCGATGGGAGTGAGTTCCGGGGGACTCATGATTGGCAGAGTTTGTTTCGCTGGGGTATTTGCGACGCGCGCGCGACTCGTCGCGACAGCCAACGACAGATTCGGGTAGGCTAGGAGGCTACCCCCATAGCAAACGGATTCCCATCGGACAACTCCTAAAAGCGACAAAGCTTTTCATTTGATAAGAATTGTCGATACGAGACGGCGCCGATCCCACGTAATCCTTGGAGTCGTGGGCATTTCCGATCTGGGAAATACCCTCGGATTGGGCGCGTAGTGTCGAAGTTAACATCACCCATTTGGGCCATATATGGAATATTTAGTCTAAATACCTCTAGTAGACATTAGATTCATCTAAATCAATCATAAAAAAATATAAACACTCCCACGTTCCTGCTAATGCATATTTGCGTCTTGCAGAAGAAGCGCACTTCTGTCCCCAGATAAGCAACATAACAACGCCCCGGGAGAATATTTGTGGCCAGACGCCTGATCTATGTATCACTGATTGCCGCTTCCGCCGCCTCTGGCGAGGTGCATGCCGCCTGTACGTCCGCCAGCGGCGGCGATCCGTACAACCCCGTCTCCGGCGAAACCGTAACCTGCACCGGCACCGCGCCCAATCCCGATCCGCAACGGATCGATGCCGCTGCAGGCAGCACCAACGTCAATGTCACGGTCACCCAGGATGCCGCACTCAACGTGGCAGGGGCCAACGCGATCCGCCTGCGCAATACCAGCACGCTGTCCAATGCCGGGCAGGTCACCGCGGCGGCAGGCTTTGCCGGCGTGTCGCTGGCCGGCAACGGCAATACGCTGACTAATACCGGCACAATCACCGGCGGCACCGGCGTCACCGGTACGGGCAGCGGCAATGCGGTGGTCAACCGCGGCCAGATCACGGGCACGGCCGGGCCTGGCGTTTCGCTGACCGGCGGCGACAGCAGCCTGGTCAACAGCGGCAATATCTCCGGCAGTGCTGGCACAGCGGTGCAGTTCGGCAGCGGCGCCGACACCTTCACCATGGAGGGCGGCACGATCCAGGGCGCCGTCAGCCAAGGCGATGGCAACAACCGCGCCGTCATTACCGACGGCACGATCACCGGCGCTGTGGCGCAGGGCGCCAATCCCGACGACTTCCGCATGACCGGCGGCCAGATCGGATCGCTGGCGCAGGGCGACACACGCGACACCTTCTTCATGTCCGGCGGCACCATCGTGGGTGCGTTCGAGGACGGCGACGTCGCAACCATGACCGGCGGCACGATCGGACGCGTCGATATGAAGCTGGACAACAATATCTTTGACATGTCCGGCGGCACCATCCGCGGCAACCTGGTGGCGGGCTTCGGCAATGACACCATCCGGCTGTCGGGCGGCGTGATCGGCGGCAATATCAGCGTCAGCGGCGGCACCGACAGCCTCACGATCACCGGCGGGCGGCTGGAAGGCTCGGCGCTGCTGAGCTTCGGCAATGACACGCTCGCCTGGGACGGCGGCGGTACCGTGCTGGGCCGCATCGATATGGGCCCGGACAGTGACACCGCCACGCTGCGCAACCTGGGCGCGGAACAGCTTGCGCCGACCGCCGCCTTCGACGGCGGCCTGGGGACGGATACGCTGACGCTCGACAATGCCCAGGCCGGCGGCGTGGCCCGCTTTTCCAACTGGGAATCGGTGGCGCTGCAGCGCGGCTCCAGCTTGTCGATGGACGGCGACCTGGTGCTTGGCGACAGCGGTACGCGCACGGGGGCGCTCTCGCTGGACGCCACCAGTTCGCTGAAGGCGCTGGCGGGCACCGCCGCCACCATCCGCGCGGTGGATGCGGGCCAACTGGCCAGCGTCACCAACGCCGGCACCATCGACCTGACCGGCGGCAATGCGGCCAACCGGCTCACCATTGCCGGCAACTACACCGGCAACGGCGGCACGCTGAAGGTGGACGCAGTGCTGGCGGGAGATGGTGCCGCCGCCGACCGTCTGATCGTTTCGCAGGGCCGCATTGGCGGGCAGTCGCTGCTGTCGGTCAACAATCTGGGTGGGGCAGGCGCCGCTACCCAGGCCGATGGCATCATGGTGGTACAGGCCGTCAACGGCGCCAGCAGCGATGCCGGCGCCTTCAGCATGCCGCAAACGGTCAAGGCGGGGCCGTACCAGTACTTCCTGTACAAGGGCGGCGTTAGCGCAGGTTCGCAGGACGACTGGTACCTGCGCTCGACCATCCCGGTCGTGACGGCAACGGCCGAGGTGCCCGCGCCGCAAGTGCCGCAGCAGGCCGCCGGCTCGCCGGTGTTGCTGCCGCCCGCGATCGTTTTGGCGCCACAACAAGCTGCGCCGGAGGAAATCGTCATCTATCGCCCGGAGGTGGCAGTGCAGGGCGCTGTCGTGGCAACATCGCGGCAACTGGCAATCACCACGCTCGACACTTTCCACCAGCGGCAGGGGGAACAGTCCTTGCTGACAGGCAAGGGCGCCTGGACCGGCACCTGGGGCCGAATTTTTGGCGAGAGTGTCGACAACCGCTACAGCGGCGGCGCCGCGCCGCAGTTCGACGGCCATATCGCCGGCTTCCAGCTGGGGCAGGATGTCTACACGTGGTTGCGCGACAGCCGGCACCAGGACCGCATCGGGGTGCTGGCCGGCTATGCGCGTGCCAAGGGCGACGTGCGCGGCTTCACCCTGGCGCAGTCCGGCCGGCTCAGCGGCTCGCTGGATATCGACGGCTACAGCCTCGGCGCCTACTGGACCCACGTCGGTCCCACCAACTGGTACACCGACGCCGTCGCGACGGTCACCTGGCTGTCGGCGGACATGCGGTCGAGCGACGGTCCGGACCGCAACACCAAGGGCACGGCCACCACGCTGTCGCTGGAAGGCGGCTACCCGATCCCCCTGGGCAACCGGCTGACGCTGGAGCCACAGGCGCAGTTCATCGCGCAGTTCATGTCGATGGACAGCTTCAACGACGGCGTCGCGCAAGTCTCCTTCAAGGAATCTGATGCGTACCTGGGGCGCCTCGGGCTGCGGCTGAAGGGCACCTTCGAGTCCGGCAGCATGCTGGTGGAACCCTACCTGCGCGCCAACCTGTGGCGGGAGTTCTCCGGCACCGACGAAACGGTCTACAACGGCACCACCTCCGTCCCGACACGCTTTGGCTCTACCTCGCTGCAGTTCGGACTGGGCGTGGCAGCACGGGTGCAGGAGCGTGTCAGCGTGTATGCCGAGGTGGATTACCTGACCGACGTGTCGGGCGACTACCGCCGCGCCTGGACCGGCAACCTTGGCATGCGGATTCGCTGGTAATTGCGCAAGCCTTGAAGGCAGCCACTGGAGCCACCGGCAGTCCGGCTGCCTTCGTCCCACCGTAAAGGCCCAGGTATCTGAAACGTTTCTCCGCGCAAAGGATTGCCGCGAGAGAACGACAGGGCGCTTACCTGCCGGCCGGCGGTGCGCCATGTGCGCTGACGCAGGCCTGCAAAATCCGACACTTGTATGACGCGCCAACTAGCGACTAGTTTGAAAGCCTTGGGCCGATTCACGATGGGGCATCATGATGAAAGGGATCCTGGGGGGGCTGGTCTCGCTGGTTGCCGGGGTGGTTGTTGCGTGCCTTTTCGCCGTCGGCGGTGCATGGGCCTCCGACATCGCATGCAAATCGCCTGCGGGCGAATCCACGGTTCGCTGCAACAATCCGGATGGTTCCGGCGTGCGCTGCTCGCTGGCGACTGACGAGCCCAGGCCTCGCCAGCGCCATGCGCTGATATGCGGTTCGTCCAGGTTGTCCGAGCGTTACGAGCGCGTCTACGCCGAGCAGCAACGGATGTTGCGCAAGGGCAGGATCGACGATGGCGACATCACGGCGTGGCGTGCGCGGCGCGATGCGTGTGACTCCGCACGCTGCCTGGAAAGCCTGTTCGCCAGGTTCTGGAGGGAACGGGACTCGATGAAAAGCACTTCTGGGCGAACTGCCTCAGCGCAGCCCGCGGCCAGAGTCCCGATAACTCCGGTAACCCCGGTAACTCCGGTAACTCCGGTAACTCCGGCAATCCCGACCATCCTGGAGCCGCAAGCCGCGCCAGTGCCGCCGCCTGCACTGACCACCGCCCCGGACGAGACGCCTGCGCAGCCTGCTCCGGACACATCACCGGCGACAGCATTGTCAGCGCCGCAAGCGGTTCAAGAACCCGAGGTGCTGACACAGCCGGTTGCCGCCGCTGCGCCAACACCGCCAGACCCTGGAATGGAATCACTTCCGTTTATCGAAAACTTCAATACCACCCCCGCCCGGACCTACCCAGCGGCGCTGACCGCGGAGAGCGTGTTTTCCGGGCTGGCAGTGCTCGGCATGGGTGCGGGTTTTCTGTGGGCGCGGCGAACGGCTGGTGCAGGGCAGGGAAGGGCTCGCGGTGGCCGCGCAGCCATCGCAATCCTCTTCTTTGGCTTGCTATTGGTGAATGTGCTGTTGCTGCCATTTACACTCGCCTTGTAGCTGCGATGGTGGGATCGCGCCTGTGTCGCCGCGCCGCTTCGGCGCTCAGCCCACCACGTCAAACGTCCGGATACAGCGCTGGAATGACGGCCTTCAGCCTGCCAATTCCCGGTGCAACGCCAGGTATTCCTGCGACAGCTTGTGCCGCGGGTCAAGGTGGATCATCGGCATGGCGTGCTGGTGCGATTCCCTGATCTTTACCGAAGACGACAGCCGCGACTCAAGTACCGGCAGCCCCTCGGTGACCAGTTCTTCGACCAGCTTTGTCGGCAAGCTGGCACGCGGCTGGAACTGGTTGATGACGATGCCCTCGACCTCGAGCGCGTCGTTGTGGTCTTGCTGGATTTCCTTCACGTTATCGAGCAGCGTGTAAAGGGCTCGCCGCGAAAAGTCGTCGCAGTCGAACGGGATCAGGCAGCGCTCTACAGCAATCAGCGCCGAACGGGTATAGAAATTCAGGGCTGGAGGAGTATCGATGTAAATGGCGTCGTAGGTTGCCTCTAGCTCGATCAGGGCATCGCGCAGCTTGTAGATCTTGTAGCGGGATTCAAGCTTGCCATGCAGGGCGTCAAGATCGGCGTGCGCTGGCATCACGTCAAGGTTCTCAAAGGGCGTCGGATGGATAAAGGACGCCAGGTCCACCGGCTTGAAGCTGTAGGTCAGCGACGCTTCAAAGAAGTTTGCCGCGCTCGGGTTTGCGTCGCCGGCGCGCGCGCCCATCAGATACTGGGTCGAATTGCCTTGGGCATCGAGATCAACAACCAAAGTGCGCAAGCCTTCGCTGGCGCTGATCGCTGCGAGATTGCATACGATTGTTGACTTGCCAACTCCGCCTTTCTGATTAAATACGACGCGCCGCATTTCTTCCCCTGCGAAGACCGTTTTGAAGGCGAAAGCATACCTCAGCGAGGGAGGGCGCGGTCATGGCAGAGGTGGCGATTGTCACAGCGCGATCTGCATCAGTGTTCCGACTTCGACCTGATCGCGGCGCATTGCCGGGGAGGCTAGGACCGCCGGAGCGAGTTCCGCGTAGCTCACGGGCGTAAAGCCCATTCGCGCGAAGTAGCCGGATGCATTCCTGGTTTGCAGCACGATCGACTCGACGCCCTCGCGACGGACATCTGCGACGATGGCGGAAATGAGAAGTTCGCCCAGGCCGGATGACCGGGCGCGCGGTGCAACAGCGAGGCCTCTGAGAACGCCCGTGTTGTCATAGCGCTCAAGGCCAGCACAACCAAGCAGGCCGGCGTTATCCCGGATTACCATGAATTGGCCGATTCGGTCCTGAACTCCCGCCACGGATAATGATGATGCGTGCAGGAGCGCTTTAATGTCTGGCCAGTCCGCCTCGGTAGCATAGTGAGGACGCATAGCGAAAACCCTCGCGTAGTTCTTCCTCTTATCCTACTTTCGAGGGGGCATGCTGCCTGTAGGGATTGATCCTTAGGTGGATTTGCCTATCCGGTCGCGACGCCAGACCGCAGGTCGCAGTGTCTCGTGAAAATCGCTAGCGCCAAACGAGAGTAGTTTCCCCGAGCAGATGGCCGGGCAAGATGTAATCGCCATGTTCGATGGCAAGAGACTCGAGTTCGCACAGCATCGCCTCGGGCAGCGCAATCATGTCGAACCTGCAATAGAGGTAACGTTGCCGGAAGGTCAGCTTCTTTTCACGCAGTCCACGTGCCAAGGCGTCGGCAGACTCAACACAAATATGCTCGACTGTCCGATACTGAACATCGACACCACGCTTCTGACCAAGTCGCCCGAGCTCGATCGCATCCTCCCACGCTGTCTCATAGTCCAGCTCGACAGTACCTTTCGCGCAGGCGTTGATGTACGCCACTGCGCTGGCCCGGCTGCGTGCAATGAAGGCGTTCATTGGCAAGTCTCCGCGATGGAGTCATCGCGGGTGACTATACCTACGAGGCCGGGCATGATGCAAGCAGCCGCGAGGCGCATGACTTGGCTTTCCTTGCAGGACACCCCGCCTGGAAGCTGCATGGGCCAGGCATCGGGTGTCTGTTTCATCTAAAGAGGAGGGCGCTAGCGATTATCAATACCGTCAACAGTGCTCCCAGCCACACTGCGTCCAACGCGCTTGCGCGCCGCGCCGCGCGGCAGGCCACAGATTCGGACTTGTGAAATTCGGCCAAGCCGCCAGAGTAGAGCTTCTCCCAACGCATTTCCATCGTCAGCCTCCCTTCGTCCATGGCTCATTCTTCAGCGCAAACCAAGCTTTGGCAACGAGGAGAAGGGATAAATACGGTTAGTCCTTTTGGCCGATAGCGGGAGAAGCGATTGCGAGTACCCTGTTCACCGAGATTCTCCGGGATCTTCAATCCACCCAAAGAAGCCTCAGGTCATGAACTGCCTTGTCTCCGCTCCGAGGCGCCCTGGCGCGCTTGCGGAATGCTTCGATTGCCTCGCGTATCCGTAGTGCTTCGCGTCGCGAAACCGCCCCGGACCATATCGTCTCGCCGCCGCGGAACACCTGTACCGAATACTTTGGGAGATCCCATGCGTGCACGATCGGCGCATCGCCTTGTGCGAGTTCGGCGGGCACAAGCTTCTTTTTCAGTGGCGACTCGATCTTGTAGAGAATGGTTTCCGCCGGGACCACACCACTGATATCCCGGCCGTCACAGTGGCCGACCAGAGACACTTCTCGACCATTGACTGGCGCTATCACTAGTCCGTTGAGCAGGAGATAGGATTTGCAGTACAGCAGAAAGCGGTTTCGCAATTGCCACACGAAACAAGCCACTGCCGCCGCCACCAGGATGACGAGAAAGAAGGTTGCTTCCATGTCTCCTCCCTTACCGCGCGCTATGTTTGCCGCTGTCCAATAGTCTAGGTGAACAAAGCAGGCTGGTAAGGTTTGTGGTTTCGCGCCCACAAGTTCACGTCTGGAAAACTGCCTGACCGATGGCGTGACCAGTCAGTCATCGAAACTCCGCGAATCCGGGCGCAACAGTTGTGCATGCGCGTAGCTGAATGCCCGAGACTGTGCAGCGCGGCTTGTACTTTGGCGTGGATGAACTAAACCTCACGTATCTGAAAGTTTCTCCGCGCAATGGAGCCGAGCATGCATTTCGACAAGCTACTCGTAGCCTGCGCGCTGGTCGCGGCCAGCGGCGCAGCGCTAGCCCAGCCAGAATCCAGCGTGCATGTCGCGTCCGGCGTCGGGGCGGTCATGGCAACGGAAACCGTCAAGACGACCGCGACCGTGGTTGCCATCGACAGTGCCACGCGCACCGTCTCGTTAAGGAACAAGCAAGGCAAGGTTACCGACTTGCAGGTCGGCGATGACGTGCGGAACTTCGACCAGGTCCGCATTGGCGACGTCGTGACCGTCGAGTACAAGCAAGCGCTGTCGGTGACCATGAACCGGCAGACCGGCATGCGCTCGGCCATCGAGCGGGAGACGATCGAACGCGCGCCCCCGGGAGCCAAGCCCGGCGGCACGATAGGCCGGGAGGTGACTGTAACTGCGGATGTCGTGAACGTTAACCGCAAGACTGGCATGGTGACGCTCAAGGGGCCAAAGGGGAATACGGTCGACGTGCATGTCAGCGATCCCCAGCAACTCAAGGCCATCCGGCGCGGCGACCAGGTGCAGGCGGTCTACACCGAAGCATTTGCTGTGTCGATGACGCCGAAGGCGAGGCGTTGACGGGCGGGGCAAGGCCAGGGGAATCAAGCTAACGAAGAACGTGTTCGGTCAGCAGTTGCTCCGTAATATTATTTAACATAAGATAGATTATGCGAAGGAACGGTAGGTTTACGACTGTTGCGCTTTGAAGCCTTGAAATCCCGCTTCTGGCGCAACAGCCAGGATGGTCTATGGTATAGATT
>NZ_JBIVHB010000026.1:3526-89422 GCF_044748965.1 Cupriavidus sp. NPDC089707 | reverse complement strand
TTGGACAGGTTGGCCTGGTTGTAGAAGATGCGGCCGAAGTGGTCGCGGTCGGGGAACACGTCGTCCTGGTTGGGCAGGTTGGCGCCGCCGGAATCGACCAGGTAGATGCACGGCAGGTTGTTCTGCTCGGCGATCTCCTGCGCGCGCACGTGCTTCTTGACCGTGATCGGGTAATACGTGCCGCCCTTGACGGTGGCGTCGTTGCAGACGATCACGCATTCCTGCCCGGCCACGCGGCCGATGCCGGTGATGATGCCCGCGCCGGGCGCGGCATCGTCATACATGTCGTAGGCGGCGAGTTGCGACAGCTCCAGGAACGGCGTGCCCGGATCCAGCAGTTGCTGCACGCGGTCGCGCGGCAGCAGCTTGCCGCGCGATAAATGCTTGTTGCGCGCGGCCTCACCGCCGCCTTGCGCCAGCTTGGCGATCTTCGCCTTGAGATCGGCCACCAAGTCCCGCATCGCGTCAGCATTAGCCTTGAACGATTCTGAGCGGGCGTTCAGTTTGGTTTCCAGCGTGGGCATCGTATCGTCTCTTCGTGCTTGGGTCTTGGTGGGGATCCGTCCAGCCTGCGCTGCATGCGGGGATGGCGGCCGGGCTATGTGGCGATGCTCATGGCGCTTCCCCGATCATGTCGCCATCCACATAGAGCCAGCGGGGCGTCTCGCCGGGCGCGTGCGGCTCGTGCACGAAGCGGCTGCGCTCATGCAGCCGCCAGGCACGCCCGCCAACCTTGTAGCGCGCGACGAACTCCACTTCGGCATGGGTGTCGTCCTGCTGCGCATGCGCCTTCACCGACAGCCCGAGCCAGCGCGTGGCGGTGTCTGGCACAAGATCGGCCGGACAGGTAGACGGATGCCACGTCTGGCGCAGCCAGTCGGTGTCGTTCAGCACATAGGCGCTGTAGCGCGAGCGCATCAGCGCCTCGGCGTTGGGCGGCAGCGCCTCGCCGCGATGGAAGCGGCCGCAGCACGCGGCATAGTCGGCGCCACCGCATGGGCACGGCGCCGGACCGGCCTTAGGCAGGCGGCGCGCTGTCATCCCACCAGCTCCGGCAGGTCGCGCATGTCGGTGAAGAGCGTGTGCGCACCGGCTTCGCGCAGCGACGCGGCGTCGTTACGCGCGGCGTAGCCGAACACCGTCATGCCTGCGGCCACGCCCGCGGTGACGCCGGTGGGGCTGTCTTCGACCACGGCGCAGCGCGCCGGCTCGATGCCCATGGTGCGCGCCGCCAGCAGGTACACGTCGGGGGCGGGCTTGCTGCGCGCCACTTCGGTGGCGGAGAAGATGTGCTCGCGCTCATCCTGCTGGAAAAGCTCGACCAGCCCGGTCTTGATCAGCTGCAGCTTGACCTTGACGCGGTCGGCGCCCGACGCCACGCACACCGGCATGCCGGTGGCGGCGATCTTGCCGATGGCGTCGCGCACGTGCGCCACGGCGGCCACTTCGGCCTCGAGCACCGCGTTGCGGCGCGCCAGCCAGGTCGACAGCCAGTTCTCGGGCAGCGGCGCGCCGCGCATGCGTTCGATCATGTCCAGTTCCTCGCGCACGGCGCGGCCGAGGAACAGCCGCGTGGAGTCTTCCAGCGAGATCTCGATGCCGAGCTCGTTCAGCATCTGGTTAAGCACGCGGTTGACGATGGGCTCGCTGTCGACGAGCACGCCGTCGCAGTCGAAGATCACGCAATCGAAGCGGCCGGAATGGCCCTGGGTTACTGCGGTCATGCGGGTTTCTTTTCCTTGTTGTCCAGGCTGGCTACACCAGGTACGGCCCGGAGTTCAGTCTGGCGGCGCGCCTTCAGGTGCGCCTCGACCTGCTCGAAACGGTCGAAGCCCCAGAAGGGCTCGCCGTCGACGATGACGAAGGGCGAGCCGAACACGCCCTTGGCCATCGCCACGTCGATCTCGGCCTTGAGCTGGTCCTTGATCTGGTAGCTGGTGGCGCCGGCATCCATGGCCTGCACGTCGATGCCCAGCGGCTCGGCCAGCTTCATGATCTCGGCGGGCTCGGCGATATTGATGTCGTCGACGAACAGCGCGCGGTACACCGACTTGGCGAAGACCGCGGCGATATCGTCGCCGTGATGGTTCTGCAGCCACAGCATGGCACGGGCGGCATGCGTGGTCGGCAGCGGGAAATGCGTCGGGCGCTTGTACTCGATGCCGTGGAAGCGCGCGGTGCGCTCGAAATCGCGCCAGCTGTAATCGCCCTTGAGCGGCAGTTGCGGCAGCGGCGACGCGCCGGTGGTCTTGAACACGACCCCCAGCAGGATCGGATGCCAGGCGACGATGCGGCCGTACTTCTGCGCCAGTTCGTCGATGCGGGTGCTGGCGAAATAGCCGTAGGGCGAGGAGAAATCGAAATAGAAGTCGATCGCTGCGGTCATGTCGAGGGCCTTGTTCTTGTGTTGGCGGTTCGGTTGGCAAGACAGGAGTCGGGGGCGTGCCGCCTGTTGCCGGGGGCGCCGGCGGCACTTGGCATCATCGTACGCTGTTTAAGCCCTGATTTGGCCTTGATAGGCCATGATCAGGCCAATGCGCGCGCAATCAGGATCTTCTGGATATCGCTGGTGCCCTCGTAGATCTGGCACACGCGCACGTCGCGGTAGATGCGCTCGACCGGGAAGTCGCTGACATAGCCATAGCCGCCGAACACCTGGATTGCGTCGGAGCAGACACGCTCCGCCATCTCGCTGGCAAAGAGCTTGGCCATCGCCGCTTCCTTCAGGCACGGGCGGCCTGCGTCGCGCAGCGCCGCGGCGTGCCACACCATCTGGCGCGCGACGTCGATGCGCGTGGCCATCTCGGCCAGCCGGAACTGCACCGCCTGGTGCTGGAACAGGGGCTGGCCGAAACTCTCGCGTTCTCTTGCATACGCCAGCGCAGCATCGAACGCGGCGCGCGCCATGCCAATGCTTTGCGAGGCGATGCCGATGCGGCCGCCCTCCAGCCCCGACAGCGCCATCTTGTAGCCGCCGCCCTCGTCGCCCAGCAGGTTGGCGGCAGGCACGCGGCAGTCCTCGAACAGGATCTGCGCGGTGTCCGACGAATGCTGGCCGAGCTTGTCTTCCAGCCGCGCCACCACGTAGCCCGGCGTCGACGTCGGCACAATAAACGCGCTGATGCCGCGCTTGCCGGCGGCCTTGTCGGTCACCGCCAGCACGATCGCCACGTCGGCATTCTGGCCGCTGGTGATGAACTGCTTGACGCCGTTGAGCACGTAGTCGTCGCCATCGCGGACGGCGGTGGTGCGCAGCGCCGAGGCATCGGAGCCGACGTGCGGCTCGGTCAGGCAGAACGCGCCAAGCATCTCGCCGCGCGCCAGCGGCACCAGCCACTGCTGCTTCTGCGCTTCGCTGGCAAACGACATCAGCATGCTGCACACCGGGCAGTTGTTGACGCTGATGACGGTGGAAGTGCCGCCGTCGCCGGCCGCGATCTCTTCCAGGATCAGCGCGAGCGACAGGTAGTCCAGGCCCGCGCCGCCGTACTCTTCCGGCACGGCCACGCCATAAGCGCCCAGCGCCGCCAGTTCGCGATGCACGTCCTTGGGGAAGGTCTTGTCGCGGTCCCACTGCGCGGCCTGCGGCGCGATCACCTCCTGCGCGAACTGGCGCACGGCATCGCGAATCATTTCCTGTTCAGGGGTCAGCAGCATGTCGATGGTCGGTTGGTCGTGCGCGCCGCGATCACCAGGGGATCGGCGTGCCGTCGTAGTTGTGGAAGGTGCCGTTGTCGCGCCGCTTGACGCCGGCCAGCACCTGGCGCATGCCCTTGACGCTCTGTTGCACGGTCAGGTCGGCGTCCTGACCGCCCATGTCGGTCTTGACCCAGCCCGGATGCAGCGCAACGCAAGTGGCATGGCGCGCGTCGAGCGAGACCGCGCGCAGCGCGGCGTTGGCGCCGGCCTTGCTGACGCGGTACAGCCAGCTGCCGTTGTGCTCCATGCCGCCGATGCTGCCCATGCGCGAGGACAGCACCGCCAGCACGCCGCCGTGGCCGGACTGGCCGGCTTCGACATAGGGCAGCACCAGCGGCAGCGCCATCATCGGGCCGAGCACGTTGACGTGCATGACCCGATCGAAGTCCTGCGGCGTCACCGGCTGCGCGCCTTCGGTGCGCGGGCCCAGCACGCCGGCGTTGTAGATCGCCACGTCGAGCGCTTCGCCGTCGAGCTTCCAGCCCAGCCCGGCGACCGCGCCGGGGTCCGACAGGTCGGCCTGGTGGGCTTCGGCGCCCAGCGCCTGCAACGCGCCGACGCCTTCCGGCGTGCGTGCCGCCGCGATGATGCGCCAGCCGTCGGCACGGTACTGGCGGACAAACTCAAGGCCGATGCCGCGGGAGGCACCGAGGATCAGGACGGTTGGCAAGGCTGGGCTCCTTTTTCTGGTTTTGCTCCCCTCTCCCATTTATGGGAGAGGGGTTGGGGGAGAGGGCCGGCGCTGGCTCGAAGTGAGCCGTTCGGTCTGCCTGTGCCCGCCCTCTCCCCCGGCCCCTCTCCCGCATGCGGGAGAGGGGAGCAAGCAAGCGGAAGCGGATCGCGTTACAGGATCTCGATCCCCACCGCCGTCGCTTCGCCACCACCGATACACAGGCTCGCCACGCCACGCTTGCCGCCCGTCTTGCGCAGCGCGCCGATCAGCGTGGTCATGATGCGCGCGCCCGAAGCCCCGATCGGATGCCCCAGCGCACACGCGCCGCCGTGGATATTGACCTTGTCGCGCGGGATCTTGAGATCGTGCATCGCCGCCATCGGCACCACGGCAAAGGCCTCGTTGATCTCGAACAGGTCGACGCTGTCGGTGGTCCAGTCCAGCTTGCGGTACAGCTTGGCGATGGCCTCCACCGGCGCGGTGGTGAACCAGCCCGGCGCCTGCGCGTGGGTGGTGTGGCCCAGCATGCGGGCGATCGGCTGCAGGCCCAGTTGCTTCGCCGTGGAAGCGCGCATCATCACCAGCGCCGAGGCACCGTCGTTGATCGACGACGACGACGCGGCGGTGATGGTGCCGTCCTTGGCAAACGCCGGCTTGAGCGACGGGATTTTGTCGAGCTTGATGCGGCGCGGGCCTTCGTCGGTGTCGATGACGGTGTCGCCACCCTTGCCCGATACCGTCACCGGCGCGATCTCCCAGCGGAAGTCGCCGTTCTCGGTGGCCTGCTGCGCGCGGCGCACGCTTTCCATCGCGAACTCGTCCTGCTGCTGGCGCGTGAAGCCGTACTTGGCGGCGCAGTCCTCGCCGAAGGTGCCCATGGCGCGGCCCCCGCCTTTTTCGTCACGACTGTAGGCGTCTTCCAGGCCATCCAGCATCATGTGGTCGTAGATCATGCCGTGGCCGATGCGGTAGCCGCCGCGGCCCTTCGGGATCAGGTACGGCGCGTTGGTCATGCTTTCCATGCCGCCGGCGACGGCGATGTCGAACGAGCCGGCGATCAGGCCGTCATAGACGGTCATGGCCGCGCGCATGCCCGAGCCGCACATCTTGTTGACGGTGGTGCAGCCCACGCCCAGCGGCAGGCCCGCGCCCAGCGCGGCCTGGCGTGCCGGCGCCTGGCCCTGGCCCGCGGGCAGCACGCAGCCGAACACCACTTCTTCTACCTGCTCCGGCTTCAGGCCGGCGCGCTCGACCGCCGCGCGGATGGCGGCCGCGCCGAGCTGCGGCGCGGTCACGCTGGCGAATTCGCCCTGGAACGCAGCCATCGGCGTGCGGGCGGCTGAAACGATGACGATCTCTTCCATGTCGGGTCTCCTGGATCGGTGTATGTGTGCGGAAGTGGTGTCGGATGTGGTGTCCGGTATGCGCGATCAGCGGATCGACGCCTGCGGCGGATTGCCGTACTGGCGGTAGGCCGCGGCCAGCTGCTCGTGCAACTCGTCGTTGCTGCTGGCGGCCATGCCCAGGTCGCGCAGCAGGCCGTCGGACACGCCGTAGATCCAGCCGTGCACGGTGATGGCCTGGCCGCGTGCCCAGGCGTCCTGCAGCACGGTGGTCTGGCAGACGTTGCTGACCTGCTCGATCACGTTGAGCTCGCACAGCCGGGTATGGGCGTCTTCCTCGCGCAGGACGGTGCCGAGGTAGGCTTCGTGCTTGTCGGCCACGTCGCGCACATGGCGCAGCCAGTTGTCGGCCAGGCCGATGCGCTCGCGCTTGAGCGCGACCTTGACGCCGCCGCAGCCGTAGTGGCCCACCACCGTGATATGGCGCACCTTGAGCACTTCCACGGCGAACTGGATCACCGACAGCGCATTCAGGTCGCTGTGCGCGATCACGTTGGCGATATTGCGGTGGACGAACACCTCGCCCGGGGCCAGCCCCAGGATCTGGTTGGCCGGCACGCGCGAATCGGAGCAGCCGATCCACAGGTATTCCGGCGCCTGCTGGTTGGCCAGGCGGGTGAAGAAGGCGGGGTCTTCCGCGTTGACGCGGTCCACCCACTCGCGGTTGTTGCGGAACAGCTGGGCGATGGCGTCATTCATGCGACTCTCCTTGCAGGGTCGGCGGCAGGCAGTTCAGAGGCAGCGCCGTAGCGGTTGATGAATCGCTCGGTAGGGTGATAGGCAAAAAAGTCATGGACATGTCCGGCCAGCAGCCGGTCCTTGTGGCCCTGCCACATGGCAGGGTCGAAAAAATCCGCGTGGTGCCGCAGGAACGCCGCGCGCACGCGCGCATCGCCCAGCAGGAATGTGCGGAACGTCTCGGGAAAAATATCGTGCGGACGCACCGTGTACCAGACCTCGCCCGACATCTCCTCTTCCTCGTTGCGCGGCTGCGGCACGTGGCGGATATTGCAGTCGGTCAGGTACTCGATCTCGTCGTAGTCGTAGAACACCACGCGCCCGTGCCGCGTGACGCCGAAGTTCTTGTACAGCATATCGCCCGGGAAGATGTTGGCGGCCATCAGTTCCTTGACGGCGTTGCCGTATTCCAGCACGCCGTGCTCGACCTGCTCGTCGGAGCCTTCGTGCAGGTAGATGTTCAGCGGCGTCATGCGGCGTTCGATGTAGACGTGGCGCACCACGATTTCCTCGCCGCCCTGCTTGCCGCGCTGGTATTCGATCATCGACGGCGCATGCTGCTCGAACTCGCGCACCAGCGCATCGTCGAAGCGCGACAGCGGGAAGGCCACGTCGGAGTACTCCAGCGTATCGGCCATGCGGCCAACGCGGTCGTGCTGCTTGACCAGCTGGTACTTGGACTTGACCAGCTCGCGCGTGGTTTCCTTGGGCGCCGGGAAAAAATCCTTGATGACCTTGAACACATACGGGTACGACGGCAGCGTGAATACCAGCATCACCAGTCCGCGGATGCCTGGCGCGACGATGAACTTGTCCGACGAATGCTGCAGGTGATGCAGGAAGTCGCGGTAGAACAGGTTCTTGCCCTGCTTCTGCAAACCCAGCGAGGTGTAGATCTCCGCGCGCGGCTTGCGCGGCATGATGTCGCGCAGGAAGGTCACGTAGGCCGACGGGATCTCCATGTCGACCATAAAGTAGGAATGCGTGAACGAGAACAGGACCAGCAGCTGTTCCTTGCGCAGCAGCACGGTGTCGAGCACCAGCTTGCCCGACGGGCCATGGATGATCGGGATCGCCAGCGGGAAAGTGCGGTCGCCGTTCAGGATGCGGCCGATGATGAAGGCCGACTTGTTGCGGAAGAACAGCGACGACAACGTATGGATCTGGAAATTCGGCGCGATGCGGAAGTCGCCGAAATGCTCGCTCACCGCGCGCACCACGTAGCCGATGTCGCGCGCCAGCTCTTCGAACGGGCGCTCCAGCTGGAAGTTGTGCACGATGCGCTCGAAGCACGCGGCCATGCCCTCGCGGCTGCCCGGGTAGTAGGCGCGGAAGGTCGGCCGCGTCGGCGATTCTTCGTTCTCGATGTACTCGGTCGAGATCGCCGGTCGCACGAAGATGAAATCGTTGTTGAAGTACGAGCGGTGCAGGATGCGCGTGCAGACCGAATTGAAGAAGGTCTCGGCCAGCTCGGGCTGGTGGTGATTGGTCAACAGCCCGATGTAGTGCAGCTTGATCTGCTGCCAGATTTCGTCGTCAATGTTCTCGGCGTCGTACTCGTCTTCCAGGATGATGCTCGATTCGCGCACGCGCTCGTTGTAGAAGGCGATGCGGTCGCGCTGGATCTGCTGCAGCCCGTGCCAGTCGCCGGCCTCGAACTTGAGCTTGGCCTGGTGGCTGACCTCGCGGAACAGCCGGTAGTGCTTGTCGAACCCGTCGAGCATCGTTCTCGCCACATCGAAGGCAATCTGCGAGGAGAGCAGTTTGGGGAAGTGGGACATGGGTCGACGGGGGCGACTACGTGACGGTCTTGCGACGGATATTGAGATTGTAAATGGGTTCTGGGGAGCGATCCGGATGCCCGGGGGCGCCGGAGGTGATTCCGGCGCCCCCGGCACATCGTTACATCGTTTCCGCGAACAGTTCGCGGCCGATCAGCATGCGGCGGATCTCCGACGTGCCCGCACCGATCTCGTACAGCTTGGCGTCGCGCCACAGGCGCCCGGCCGGGTATTCGTTGATATAGCCGTTGCCGCCCAGGATCTGCACGGTCTCGCCCCCCATCCAGGTGGCCTTTTCCGCCGTGTACAGGATCACCGCGGCGCAGTCCTTGCGCACCTGGCGCACGTGATCGCTGCCGAGCGCGTCCAGGTTCTTGCCGACCGTGTACAGGTAGCTGCGCGCCGCCTGCAGCGTGGTGTACATGTCCGCCACCTTGCCCTGGATCAGCTGGAATTCGCCGATGCTCTGGCCGAACTGCTTGCGGTCGTGGATGTAGGGCGTGACCACGTCCATGCACGCCTGCATGATGCCGACCGGGCCGCCCGACAGCACCGCGCGCTCGTAGTCCAGCCCGCTCATCAGTACCCTGGCGCCGCTGTTCTCGGCCCCGAGGATGTTCTCGGCCGGCACTTCCACGTCCTCGAACACCAGCTCGCCGGTGTGCGAGCCGCGCATGCCCAGCTTGTCCAGCTTCTGCGCCACCGAGAAGCCCTTCATGCCCTTCTCGACGATAAAGGCGGTCATGCCGCGCGCGCCCAGCTCGGGCTCGGTCTTGGCGTAAACCACCAGCACGTCGCAGTCCGGGCCGTTGGTGATCCACATCTTGGTGCCGTTGAGCACGTAGCGGTCGCCCTGAGGTCCGCCAACCCGCTCGGCGCGCAGCTTCATGCTGACCACGTCCGAGCCGGCGTTAGGCTCGCTCATCGCCAGCGCGCCGATCCATTCGCCCGACACCAGCTTGGGCAGGTACTTCGCCTTTTGCGCGGCGGTGCCGTTGCGGTGGATCTGGTTCACGCACAGGTTGGAATGCGCGCCATACGACAGGCCGACCGACGCAGACGCGCGGCTGATCTCTTCCATCGCGATCATGTGCGCCAGGTAGCCCATGTTGGCGCCACCGTATTCTTCAGCCACCGTGATGCCGAGCACACCGAGGTCGCCCATCTTCTTCCAGGCGTCCATCGGGAACTGGTCGGTGCGGTCGATCTCGCCCGCGCGCGGCGCCAGTTCGGCCTGGGCCCACGTACGCACGGAATCGCGCAGCATCTCGATGTCTTCGCCGAGGTCGAATTTCAGGCCGGGCAGTTCGGTCATGTCGGTCTCCTGTTTGGATTCGGTTTGTATTTGTGCTTCAGACGTGGCCCAGGGTCTTGACCACGCACAGCGTCATCAGCATGGTGGCCACCTGCTTGCGGCGGCCTTGCTGCCCCGCCTGTTCTACGTAGACCTCGCCCTGCGCCACGATCAGCGTGCGCCCGGGCTTCAGCACCCGCCCCACCGCGACCAGGCGTTCGCCTTGCGCGGGGGACAGCAAGTTGATCTTGTATTCGGCGGTCAGGCCCGCCTCGCCTTCGCCCACCATCGACAGTGCGGCATAGCCGCAGGCGCTGTCGGCCAGCGCGCCGACCGCGCCGCCGTGGAAGAAGCCGTGCTGCTGGGTCACGCCATCGGACCACGGCATCGCTATCTCGACCTCGCCGCGCTCCACCCGCTGCAGCGTGGCGCCGAAGCTGGTCATCAGCCCCTGGCGCGAGAAACTGGTGGCGATGGCATCGGCGCGCGCGGCGGACAGCGCTTCGGGTTCGGCGCGCTCAGTTGGCAGGGCACTGGCGTTGGCAGACGTCATGGCAAGGTTCCGGGGTGAAGGCGTTGGAGTATTCTATTTACGTTTACGTAAACGTCAATCAGAATTGGCACCGAAACCGTACCAGGTGCTGTATCAGGCCGATCGTTTCCGGGCCGGCGCATCGCCGCCCTCCGCGGCCACCGGCTTGCCGCCGGTCTGGGCGGCAAGCAGATCCCTGCAGTGACGCTCATGCTGGTCGATCTCTGCAAGCTGCGCCTGCAAATCTTCCATCTGCCGCTCCAGCGTGCTGCGGTGCGCGGCGAGAGCGTGCAGGAAGCGTTCGAGTTGCGGTGCGGTGTCGCGCGGTGACTCGTAAAGATCCAGGATCTCGCGGATCTCGTTGAGAGTGAGCCCTAACCGCTTGCCGCGCAGGGTCAGCTTCAGCCGGGTCCGCTCGCGGCTGTTGTAGACGCGCTTGCGGCCGCCCGGGCCTTCGCGCTCCGGCGACAGCAGGCCCTGGTCTTCGTAGAAGCGGATGGCGCGAGGCGTGACATCGAACTCGCGGGCGAGGTCGGTGATGGTGTAGGTTGCGGAGGCGGGAGATTGCGTGACTGCCATGGGTGCGCCCAGTAAAGTGAACGGTCGTTCGTTGCGAAGTCAAGTTTTCGCTTAAGATGGAGACGAACCGCCGGAGTTAACGTTTACGTTAGCGTCAACTCCGGCGACTGGCAACTGGCGCGAACTGGAGCGAACTGCAGCATTCCGCCCGCGCGCCGGGCAACGAGAAAGCCCGCCTGTCCCCCGCCCGCCACCACCTGACCCGGCGCGGCACAAGGCTTCGAACAAGAGACTCCTCATGAACGCACTCGAACACCAGCTCCAATACCCGTTCGGCGACACCATGCCCGAGCCCGGCACCAAGCAGGAAGTCGCCCCCGGCGTCTACTGGCTGCGCATGCCGCTGCCGTTCGCGCTCGACCATATCAACCTGTGGCTGCTGCGCGACCGCCTGGATGGGCGCGACGGCTGGACCATCATCGACTGCGGCATCACCAACGACACCATCAAGGCGCATTGGGAAACCATCTTCGCCAACGAGCTGGAAGGGCTGCCGGTGGTGCGCGTGCTGGTAACCCACAGCCACCCCGACCACGTCGGCCTGGCGCACTGGCTTTGCAAGCGCTTCGACGTGCGGCTGTGGATGAGCCTGGGCGACTACATGAGCGCACGCGTGATGGGCACCGGCACCGGCGCCGGCTCCAGCGCGGGCGGCGACGCGGCCGCCGCGCACTTCGCGCGGCATGGCCTGACCGATCCCGACAGCCAGGAAAAGCTGCGCGCGCGCAAGACCTACTACCCGTCGCTGGTGCCCGACCTGCCGGCGCAGTACCGCCGCCTGATGGAAGGCGACACAGTGCGGATCGGCACCGATGCGGCCACCTCTGGCTGGCGCGTAATCACCGGCTTCGGCCACTCGCCCGAGCACGTGGCACTGTACAACGAGGCGACCAACGTGCTGGTGTCCGGCGACATGGTGCTGCCGCGCATCTCGACCAATGTCAGCGTGTTCGACATGGAGCCGGAAGGCAATTCGCTGCAGCTCTACCTGGATTCGCTCGGCCGCTACGAGCCGCTGCCGCAGGACGTGCTGATCCTGCCTTCGCACGGCCGTCCGTTCCGCAACCTGCATACCCGCATCATGCAGTTGCGCGAGCACCACGCTGACCGCCTCGCCGAAACGCTGGATGCCTGCCGCGAGAAGCCGTGCTGCGCGCACGATATCGTCAGCGTGATCTTCAAGCGCCAGTTCGACATCCACCAGATGACCTTCGCCATGGGCGAGTCGCTGGCGCACCTGCACTGCCTGTGGCACCGCGGCGAACTGGTGCGGCAGCTGGATGAGGACGGCGTGTACCGTTTCCGGGCGGCCTGAATTGCCGACTGAAGACGCAGGCTAGTTGGCGGCCGCCAGCGCCGCCAGGTACCGCACGCCGTCCACCGCGCGGCTGCCGTACCACGACAGCATCTCGCCGTCGACCAACAGCACCGGCTTGCCGAGCTGGCGCTCGAGCGCGTCGGCATGGTCTTCGGTGAAGCGATAGGGCTCGGTCGACAGCAGCACCAGGTCTAGCTCGCGCACCAGCGCATCGCTCCAGCGGAACGTGGGGTAGCGCTCCCCCTGTGCATTGGGGCGGCTGCAGTCGCCGCCTCCGCAAGCCTGCATGGCATCCTTGCCATCCGGCCACGTCTGCCAGTTGGCCAGCGCCAGCATGCGGCTGATATAGGTGTCGCGCGACACCGTCATCCACGGATCCTGCCAGATCGCGTAGAGCACGCGGCGCGCCGGCCAGGAACGCGCGCGGATGGCGTCCAGCTCGGCCTGCAAGGCTGCGCACAGCGATTCGGCCTCGGCATGGCGGCCAAAAATGCCGCCCAGCAACCGGTACAGCGGCACATTGTCTTCCGGCGCGCACGGATGCGTGACGATCACGTTAGGCACGAAGGCGCGGATCTCGTCGACAGTCTCGCGCCGGTTTTCGTCGATATTGACCACCACATGCGTGGGCGCGAGCTCGCGCAGCCGCGCGACCTTGACGTCCTTGGTGCCACCAACCTTCGCCACCGCGCGCACGGCCGGTTCCGGGTGGATGCAGAAGCCGGTGCGCGCCACCATCTGCGGCGCCAGCCCGAGCGCGAACAGCAGTTCGGTCACCGATGGCACCAGCGAGGCGATGCGCACCTCGCCGCTTGCGGCGGCGTGCTGCTGGCCAATGGCATCGGTCCACATCGTCAGGGCTCCTTGCTTTCTCCACGCCGCGGCTTGCGCGGCGCGCCGGTGGCCAGCATGTCGTACAGCCAGCGCGGCATCACATGCAGCAGCGCCGCCACCACGCCCATCTGCCACGGAATCACGCGGAAGCGCCGGCCGGCAGCGATCACGCGCGCGGCCTTGCGCGCGAATACGTCGGCATCGGTCAGGAACGGCATCCGGTACGGGTTCTTCGCGGTCATCGGCGTGCGGATATAACCCGGCGCGATCGTGACCACGCGGATGCCAAGCGGGCGCTGCTCCAGCCGCAGGCTCTCCAGCAGCTTGATCACCGCCGACTTCGACGCGCTGTAGGCACCGGCACCCGGCAGCCCGCGCACGCCGGCGACGCTGGCAATGCCGACCAGCGTGCCGCGCCGGCCGCCGGGGCCGGGTTCGCGCTGCTGCATCGCGTGCAGAAAAGGCTGGAACGTGGTCAGCACGCCGAACCAGTTGGTGTCCATCACCTGCCGGAACGCATCCAGGTCCTCGCGTTCGCTGGCGACGGTGCCGACCGAGACGCCGGCATTGGCGATCACCACGTCGGGGCAACCGAAATGGCCGAGGAAGTCTTCCGCCGCGCGCGCCATCGCGTCGGCATCGCGCACATCGGCGCCGTAGACGCGCACCGCGCCCGGATTGGGCAGCGTCGCCACGAATTCGCGAAGCGCATCTTCGCGCCGGGCTACCAGACCGAGGATGGCGCCCTGCGACGCGTATTCGCGCGCCAGCGCCTGGCCGAGCCCGCTGGAGGCGCCGGTGAGGAAGACTTTGAGGGGACGCATCGTCGGGGTGCGTGGGGGGAAGTTACGGATACCCTGACAATACCATTGGCGGGCTCCCTCTCCCGCTTGCGGGAGAGGGTTGGGGAGAGGGCCGGCTTGCCTACGAAGTACAACGCGGTGGTATGCCACCGCCTGCCCTCTCCCCCTGCCCCTCTCCCGCAAGCGGGAGAGGGGAGAAAACCGGCGGCTTATGGAAGGCCGCCAGTCACATTTACATCTTCTTCGCCTTCACCTGCTCCACCAGGTAATCCAAGGTCTGGATCGCGCCCTGCTTGTTGCCGGTGATCGACGGCGAGGTCACGTACTTGCCCTGCACCACCACGGTCGGCACGCCGTCGATCTTGTAGGCGTCGGCGATCTTGTTGGCGCGCTGCGCGTTGGTGGTCACGGTGAACGAGTTATACGCGTCCAGGAACGCCTTGCGGTCGACGCCGTTCTTGGCCATGAAGTCGGCGATCTCGTTGCTGTCGAGCAGGCGCTTGCGCTCGACGTGGATGGCGTTGAAGACCTTCATGTTCATGGCGTCGAGCTTGCCGATCGCTTCGAGCGCATAGAAGATCTTGGTGTGCGGCAGCAGGTCATCGCGGAATGCGACCGGCACGCGCTTGAATGCGACGTTGCTGCCCTGCTTCTTGACCCAGGCCTCCAGGTCGGGCTCGAACTCCAAGCAGTGCGGGCAGCCGTACCAGAAGAACTCGGTGACCTCGATCTTGCCCGGCGTGACCGGCTGCGGCGCCTTCAGGACCTGGTATTCCTTGCCCTCGGTGGGCGCGGCCTGGGACGGCGCGGACATCAGCAGGCCGCCCACGGCGGCGAACATGGCGAACAGTGCGGCGAGTTTCTTCATCTTGGTGCAGCCTTGCGGTTGGGTCAATGAGCGTATGACCGCGGCGGCGGCGTCCGGTTCAGCCCGGGCCGGCCGCGGTGGTGACAAGGGTGTTGCGTTGGTTACCGCGTATTTATCGCCGTTTTCGTGGCGCTTTTGTGGCGCTTTCGTGGCAGATACGCCAGCTTACTGCTTGGTGAAGCGGATCACGGACGCCTCGAAGCCCTGTGACTGCAGCCGCTCGCGCGTCTTGTTCATGTCTTCAATGCGATTGTATGGGCCCATGCGCACGCGGTACATCTTGACGCCGTTGACGTCGCGCTCGGTGATCCGGGCCTCGAAGCCCTGCATCGCCAGGTTGGCCTTCTGGCGGTCGGCATCGTCGGCCGAGCGGAACGCGCCCACCTGCAGCAGGTAGCCCACCTTGTTGGCGTCGGCCTGGGCGATCTCGGCGATCGGGTCGGACACCGGCTTCTCGGCCGGCTTGGTGGCGACGGGCTTGTCGGCGGGTTTTTCAACCGGCTTTTCAACGGGCTTCTCCGCCGGGCGGGTCACCGCCACCGGAGGCTGGCCGTTCTGGTGCCCGTTCTGGTGCCCGTTCTGCTGGCCAGGCTGGCTCGGCTGGGTGCTCGGCTTGGGCTCCTGCTCGGGCGCCTGGCCCACCGGCTTGGCCGGCGTCTTGCTCCACAGCGGCTTGTTCGGGTCGCTTGGGCCCTGGTCGGCGCGCTGCGCCGGCGGCGGCAGCTGGCTGGCGACATTGCCCGGCTCGCTCGGCCGCGGCGCGCTCTTCTGCTGGAACGGCGTCGGCGACTTGGTGATGTAGAGGGCGACCACCACGGCGATGGCCAGCCCGACGATCAGCCCGAGCACAAGGCCCAGGAACGTCCCGCCGCGCTGCTGGCTGCGGCGGGCCTTGCGCGCATCGCGCTTGCGTTGCTGTTGCATGAAGTCCTCTTAGGTGATGCCGGGATTATAGGGCCACCGCCGGGCGGCCCTGCGGGCCCCACCGAGCGCCCTGCTGGGCGTCCGAATGAGTGCCCGACTGGACGCCTATCAATTACATGCGGCGTGGCGCCGAGACGCCGATCACCGCCAGGCCGTTGCGCAGCACCTGGCGCGTCGCGGCCAGCAGCGCCAGCCGGGCACGCTTGACCACTTCGTCCTCGACCAGCACGCGGTCGGCATTGTAGAAGGCGTGGAAATCGCCGGCCAGGTCGCGCAGGTAGAAGGCCACCGCATGCGGCGCCAGCTCGGAGGCAGCGGCCGACAGCATATCCGGGAACTCGGCCAGGCGGCGGCCCAGGGCCTGCGCCTGGGCGCCGGCCTCGGGGCCGGTCACGGCCGACAGGTCGGCACCGGCCAGCTCGGCCAGGCGGCTTTCCCAGTCGGCGCCGCCCCACGACTCAAAGATCGAGCAGATGCGGGCGTGGGCGTACTGCACGTAGTACACCGGGTTCTCGTCGTTCTGCTTGAGCGCAAGGTCGACGTCGAACACGAACTCGGTATCGGCCTTGCGCGACAGCAGGAAGAAGCGCACCGCGTCGCGGCCGCGGGTGAAGTGCGCGGGCCAGTCGGCCACGCCCTGCTCCAGGCAGCCGCGGATGGTCTCGCAGGTGTCATCCTGGCCGTTGGACCATTCGATCAGGTCGCGCACCGTGACGTACGAGCCGGCGCGCTTGGAGATCTTGACCTCCTCGCCGTTCTTCATCACGGTGACCATCTTGTGCAGCACGTAGTCGGGGTAGCCCTGCGGGATGCCCATGTCCAGGCCCTGCAGGCCGGCCCGCACGCGCGCGATGGTGCCGTGGTGGTCGCTGCCCTGCACGTTGATGACCTTGGTGAAGCCGCGCTCCCACTTGGTGGTGTGGTAGGCCACGTCCGGCACGAAGTACGTATAGGTGCCGTCGCTCTTCTTCATCACGCGGTCCTTGTCGTCGCCCTCGTCGGTGGTGCGCAGCCACAGCGCGCCCTCGCTCTCGTAGGTCTTGCCCTTGGCGACCAGCGACTGCACCGCGGCTTCCACGCGGCCGTCGCTGTACAGCGACGACTCCAGGTAGTAGCGGTCGAACTTGACGCCGAAGGCCTGCAGGTCGATATCCTGCTCGTTGCGCAGGTAGGTCACGGCGAACTTGCGGATCGAGTCGATATCGTCGACGTTGCCCGACGCGGTCACCGGCTCGCCGTCGGAGGCGCTGACGGTCTTGCCGGCGAGGAAGTCGGCGGCGATGTCGGCGATGTAGTCGCCGTTGTAGGCCGACTCGGGCCAGTTGGCGTCCCCCGGCTTCAGGCCACGCGCGCGCGCCTGCACCGAGAGCGCCAGGGTCTGGATCTGCACGCCGGCGTCGTTGTAGTAGAACTCGCGGTGGACATGGAAGCCCTGCCACGACAGCAGGTTGGCGAGCGCGTCGCCCAGCGCCGCCTGGCGGCCGTGGCCCACGTGCAGCGGGCCGGTCGGGTTGGCCGAGACGAACTCGACCAGCACCTGGCCATGCACGCCGCGCTCGCGCGCGCCGTAGTGGTCGCCTTCGGCCAGCACCGCGCGCAGCACGTCGGCCTTGGCGGCGGCGGTCAGGCGCAGGTTGATGAAGCCGGGACCGGCGATCTCCATGGCCTCGACCAGCCCCTGCGCGCGCGCATCGGCCTGCACCGCGGCGACGATGCGCTGCGCCAGCTCGCGCGGATTGCTCTTGAGCGCGCGCGCGACCTGCATGGCGACGTTGCAGGCGAGGTCGCCGTGGGCGGCCGCCTTGGGCCGCTCGAAAGTGACGGCGGGCAGGGTGGCATCGGCCGGGGCGAGCGCACGCACGGCATCGGTGAACGCGGCGGCGAGATTGGAGGTCTGAACAGGCAGCATGGATGTCGGAAGCCCTGTGGGCAAGTATTCAGGCGCCGCGTAAATGCGGCACCAGCGTGCGGCACCAACGCCCGAAGCGGCATGTGACGGCAAAGGTACGCCGCGCCGCTCAACAGGCATTGAAACAGGCATTGGAATCGGGAACGCGGAATTTTATCAGGTGCTATGCTGACATCATGCGCGAAGGTGGCCCCGGGCCACAATCCATGCGGCTTCCTGCCCCCGGGAACGCCGTTCCCCGCTTGTCCGGAAAAGGAAAACACACCATGCTGATCACCTTCAAATCCCACGCTGCGCAAGACCTGATCATGATGAAGGATCTGGCCGTCACGCTGCTGGGCATCATCGGCAAGCGTCTCGGGGAGCGGGGGGTGATCACCGTCGAAGAACTGCCACGCGCGATCCAGAAGCTGGAAGCGGCGGTGGACGATGCCCGCCGCGACCATCCGGCCAATTCGGCGGTCGAGGAGCCCGGCAAGGCCGACGAGGACGAGGACGAGCCGCTGCACCTTGGGCAGCGCGCCTATCCCTTCCTGGACATGCTGCGCGCCTCGCAGCGGGAAGGGACCAACGTCTTGTGGGGCGTGTAGCCCGAAGGCAAGGCAGCCCCGGGCGCGCCGCCGAACGCGCGGCGCACACAAAAAAAGACGCCCGGCACCGTGTTGGGTAGCCGGGCTTCCGGTCGATGGCGCCGGAAAGGGGGGAATGCTTTCAGGGGCCCCGCCACAGCTGCGGGGCCCGGTGCCACCGGGCCTACTCTTCTTCGTGATGGCGGCCGTTGGCCAGCAGCAGGCCGATCACCGCGCCGATGGCCGCGGCGAGCGCCACAGCCTTCAGCGGCGATTCGACGACCCGCTGGCGCGAATGCTCGACCGCGCCATCCATCCGTTCGCGGGCACGCATCATGCCGTCGGTGGTCTGGTCGCGCAGCCGGTGCGCCATCTCGCTGGCGCGGTCGCGCAGCCGCTGGCCGGCACGCAGGCTCTCGGCCGAGCCTTCCCGCGCCAGCACTTCGATGGTGTGCTCCAGCTGGGCGATCAGCGCCTTGACCTCGCCGGACACCGGCGCGGCGGCCTCGCGCGAATCGCGCGCGGCGTGCTTGATATGGCGGATGGCGCTGTCCGCACTGTCGGACAAGTGGTTCAGTTCCTTCCGGACTTTGGGGTTCTGGGTCAGCATAGGGTCTCCTCAGGTTGCGATCGCCACAGGAGCCGGCGCGCGGCCGGCGCTATCGCCTGCGGACCAGGCCCATCACCGCGGCCACCAGCGCCACGACCAGGAAGATGAAGAACAGGATCTTGGCGATTTCCACGGCGCCGGCAGCAATACCGCCGAAGCCGAAGATCGCCGCGATCAGGGCGATGACGAAAAATACGAGTGCATACTGCAGCATGGCTAGGCTCCCGAAGAAGGCTGACCGGGCCGGCACTGGCCCGGGGCCCAAGTGAAGGCTTGCGCGACAAGGTGCAAGCTCATAGCCTCATCGTAGGAAGCCTGCCGCCGCGCCAGTACCGACAACGAGCCGATTCGGCTGTCAGCCGAGTCCTACAACACGGCAGTACGGGTGCGGCACGCCCATCGCGTCAAGGTTGACCCATGCGGATCGATGTGATTCCATGGGCGCTCCCTGGCGTTGCGCGGGCAAGCGGCGCGCCCCAACCACAGGAAATCTGCCGTCATGTTCAAGCAGTCCTTTCTTCCTCATACGCTGTTGCTCGCGGGTGGCATCGTGCTGACGCTGGCGGTGCTGGTGGCGTCGGAAACGGGCAATACCCGGCTGCGCGAGAGCTACACCGACGTGATCCGCTCGCAGCGAGTGCAGACCGAGCTGGCCGCGCTCAACGGCGAGCTGGTCAATGCCGAGGCCGGCCAGCGTGGCTTCCTGCTGACCGGCAAGGAAAGCTACCTCGAGCCCTACTACAAGGGGCTGCCGCGCATTGCCGAGCTGATGGCGCAGATCCGCGCGGACTACGCCAACGACCCGGAGGGGCTGAAGATGTTCGGCGACACCTCCAAGCTGATCAACAGCAAGCTCAACGAGATGGCGCTGACGCTCGTCTACGGCAAGCGCGACCTGGAAGTGGCGCTGGACCTGGTCCGCACCGACTACGGCAAGCAGACCATGGACAATGCGCGCCGCGGGCTCGACCAGCTGCAGGCGCGCGAGGCCGGTTCGGTCTCGCACCGACTGGAAGGCGCGGAGAACGATGTGCAGCTATCGCGCTATGGCATCGGCCTGCTGACCGCGTTCAACATCATCCTGATGCTCGCGGTCGGCGTGGGCCACGCCAAGCGCCTGTCGATGGCCGACGCAGTGCGCACGCAGCTGGAAGAAGAAGGCGCCAAGCTGGACCGCAAGGTGCGCGCGCGCACGCGCCAGCTTTCGGCGCTGGCGGCCCACCTGCAACGCGTCACCGAAGACGAGAAGACACGGCTGGCGCGCGAGCTGCACGACGAGCTGGGTGCGATCCTGACCGCCATCAAGCTCGACCTGCACTGGGTGCGGCGCCAGATCCAGGAGGCGCATCCGCAAGGCGCCGAGCGCCTCACGCGCGTGATGCTGCACGTCGACCAGGGTATCCAGATCAAGCGCCGCCTGATCGAGGACCTGCGTCCCACCGTGCTGCTCAACCTCGGCCTGCGCGCCGCGGTGTGCCAGCTGGTGGAGGAAGTCGGCGCGCGCAACAGCTGGGAAACCGACGTCAGCGTGCCCGAGGACCTGCCCGCGCTGCGGGACGAAGCCGCGATTGCGCTGTACCGGATCGTGCAGGAATCGCTGACCAACGCCAGCAAATACTCGGAAGCCAGACGCGTCGAGGTCTGCCTGGCGTGCCGCGGCGAACTGCTGACACTGACCGTTCGCGACGACGGCAAGGGCCTGCCGCCCGACTTCGACGCCGGCAGCACCGCCGGCCACCACGGCCTGCTGGGCATGGAGCAGCGCGTCACCGCGCTGGGCGGCAGCATGCAGATCGACTCGTCGGCGCACGCGGGCGTGCGCATCCACATCGAGGTGCCGCTGACGGCATCGGTGCTGGCGCCGGCGGAAGAGCCGGAAGGCGAGGAGCCTGCGCGCGCTTGATGGGTGCTGCTTGATGGGTGCTGCTTGATGGGTGCTGCTTGATGGGTGCTGAGTGGTGTCCTGGACGATCAGGAAGGCGCCGCCGCGTGTTCCTCGATTACGCGGAACACCTGTTCCAGCTCCAGCGACTTGTCGAAGAAATAATCGGCGCCCGCATCGGCGCACTGGTTTCGGTACATCTGCACCTGGGCGTGGTTGGTATAGACGATGCGCACGGTGTCCGTGCCTTTGCGCTGCATTGCGCGCAGCACATTGATGCCGTTGCCCTGGCGCAGCTGCAGGTCGACGATGGCGACGTCGTACTTGCCGGCATCAAGCAGGCGCAGGGCCATGGCTTCGGTGTCGGCCCAGTCCACGTTCTCGATAAACGGGAAATCCTTCAGGTATTCGAGCAGCATGCCTCGCAGGACCGCCGAGTCTTCGATCAGCAGTATGCTCAGCGCCCGGTAGGAAGTGTTGGAAGCCTGCTCCGACATGTTCTGGTGTGCAGGCCCGGTCCGGTGCGATCCGTCGCAGGCCGCAAGGCGGCCCGCGACGTGCCGCTACTCGACCAGGCCGTTCTTGATGGCGTAGTAAGTCAGGTCAGCGTTGGTTTTCATGCCCATTTTCTCCAGGATGCGGGAGCGATAGGTACTGACAGTCTTGACGCTGAGAAACAATTCGTCGGCGATCACCGACACCGACTGCCCGCGCGAGAGCTTGCAGAAGATCTGGAACTCACGCTCGGACAGCATCTGGTGCACCGGCTGCTCGGTCGGCTTGTCGAGCCCGCCGATCAGCAGGTCGGCCACTGTGGCGCTGACATAGCGACGTCCCTGCGCCACCGTGCGGATGGCCTTGACCAGATCGTCGGGGGCGCTTTCCTTGGTCAGGTAGCCTGAAGCACCGGCACGGATCAGGTTGATCGCGTACTGGTCTTCCGGGTAGGTGGACAGGATCAGCACCGGCAGTTCAGGCTTGCGTTGCCGGATCAGCTTGAGGACGTCGATGCCGTTACGGTCGGGCATCGAAATATCCAGCACCAGCACATCGAATTCGGCGTCGCGCAGCCGCGCCATGACTTCGTCGCCGCTGCCGGCTTCGCCAGTCACCTGGATGTCGGGCTCTTCGGAAATGAACTGTCGCAGGCCGGCACGCACAATCTCGTGATCGTCAGCGATCAAGACGCGGATCATGTGAGGCTCCACGGGGTTGAACGGACCGGCACATTGCCCGGTGCAGTCGGGTGCAGGCGGAACCGCTTGCGTTGCTGTCATTGTAGTGCCGGCCGCGCGCGCAGGCTGTCGGTGTCAGGCTGACATGATGCGCGGCGACAACGCGTAAAGCGCACATGGGCGGGGTATGCGGGCCAAGCGTTCGAGGCATGACGTACCAATGCAAAGCGGGACGGCCTGGAGTCCGTCCCGCTTTGCTGCGGCGCGTCAGGCCATCAAGGCCTGCGCGCCTGTGCCGACTGGCGGCGAACTTACTGCACCTTGGCGCCCGCCTCGGCGCCCGCGCCGACACTGGCGTCGGCCTTGGACTTCTTGGCCGACTTGGTGGAGTCCGACTTGGTGGACTGCTTGCCGTGCTTGGCCTTGCTGCCGGCTTCGGCCTTGGCGTCGGCCGACGTGCTGGCGCCCTTGTCGACCGCCGCGCCGGCGGTGGACAGGCCCTTGTCAGCCGCGGCGCCCGCTGCCGACATGCCCTTGTCGGTTGCCGCACCCGCGGTCGACAGGCCCTTCTCGGCGGCGCTGGTGACGCCGGTGGTGGCGCTACCCGCAGTATTCAACGCACCCTGCGTGGCGGCGGAGGGCGACGGCGTGGTCACCGATGCGCCGACGTCGGCCTTCGCGCCGGCGCCCACACCAGTACCTTGTGCCATGGCCAGCGAGGAAGCGGCGGCGATCGACAGAGCAGACAGGGAGAGCAGCAGTTTCTTCATGGACAGACTCCTTTCAGGATGCCCCGCGGCGAAACATTCGTCGCGGTGTTCACGCGCTGGTGTTTGCGTGAATCGAGCCCTCAGTCTAGGGAGCGCACCGGCGCCGGTCTGTGAGGGATTGAAAGGCTCTGTAAGGAGTTGTGAGGCGTCGGATACGCCGCCGCAATCAGGCCGGCAAGCCGTCGCGAGGGGAAATTCCCTGTGACATCAACGGGCTGGCGGCAGGGTCGCGCGGCCGTGGCCGGCGCCCTGCCGTCGCACCTCGTTACAGGTTGGGAGCGAGCGCGCGCTCCAGGGTGGCGCGCTCTTCATGCCGGCGCGCCACCATGTCGTCGAGCTGGTCCTGGCCGATCTTGCCGATGGTGAAGTAGGTCGACTCGGGATGCGCCAGGTAGAAGCCGCTGACCGAGGCGGCCGGCGTCATCGCCAGCGACTCGGTGATCCCCATGCCGATCTCGGCCGCGTCGAGGAACTCGAACATCGGGCCCTTGACGGTGTGCTCCGGGCAGGCCGGATAGCCGGGCGCCGGGCGGATGCCGCGGTAGGACTCGGCGATCAGCTGCTCGTTGCTCAGCTGCTCGGCCGCGTCGTAGCCCCACAGGTCCTTGCGCACGCGCTCGTGCAGGCATTCGGCGAAGGCCTCGGCAAAGCGGTCGGCCAGCGCCTTCAGCATGATCGCGCTGTAGTCGTCGTGGTCGGCTTCGAATTGCGCTTCCTTCTTGTCAACGCCCAGGCCGGCGGTGACGGCGAACATGCCCACGTAGTCGGCAATGCCGCTGTCCTTGGGTGCGACAAAGTCCGCGAGGCAGCGGTTGGGCCTGCGCACGCCGTCAACCACCGGGCGCTCGCTCTGCTGGCGCACGTTGTGCCAGGTCAGCGCGACCTTGCTGCGGGTCTCGTCGGTATAGATCTCGATATCGTCGTCGTTGACGGTGTTGGCCGGCAGCAGCGCGATCACGCCGTTGGCGCTCAGCCAGCGGCCCTGGATCAGGCGCGACAGCATCGCCTTGCCGTCCGAGAACACCTTGCGCGCCGACTCGCCGACGATCTCATCGTTGAGGATGTCGGGGAATTTGCCGGCGAGGTCCCAGGTCTGGAAGAACGGGCCCCAGTCGATGTAGTTGGCCAGCTCCGCCAGGTCATAGTTGCGGAACACGCGGCGACCGATGAACTTGGGCCTGGGCGGCACGTAGCCGTTCCAGTCGATCGGCGTCTTGTTGGCGCGCGCCTGCGCCAATGTCACCATCGGTGTCGCCTTCTTGTTGGCGTGCTGGGTGCGGATGCGGTCGTAGTCGGTCTTCAGGTCGTCCAGGTACTTCGCCGCGCCTTCATCGGACAGCAGGCTCGACGCCACGCTGACCGAGCGCGAGGCGTCGGGCACGTACACCACCGGCCCTTCGTAGTTGGGCGCGATCTTGACCGCGGTATGCACGCGCGAGGTGGTGGCGCCGCCGATCAGCAGCGGGATCTTCTTCACGCGGAAGTAGTCGTCGCGCTGCATCTCCGACGCAACGTAGGCCATTTCTTCCAGCGACGGCGTGATCAGTCCCGACAGGCCGACGATATCCGCGCCCTCGACCTTGGCCTTGGCCAGGATCTCGTTGCACGGAACCATCACGCCCATGTTGACCACCTCGAAGTTATTGCACTGGAGCACCACCGACACGATGTTCTTGCCGATGTCGTGCACGTCGCCCTTCACGGTGGCGATCACGATCTTGCCGCGCGCCTTGACGTCGCCACCGGCCTCGGCCAGCAGGCGCTTTTCTTCCTCGATGTAGGGCAGCAGGTGCGCCACCGCCTGCTTCATCACGCGCGCGCTCTTGACCACCTGCGGCAGGAACATCTTGCCCGCGCCGAACAGGTCGCCGACGATGTTCATGCCGTCCATCAGCGGACCTTCGATCACCTCGATCGGGCGGCCACCGCGCGCGGCGACCTGCTGGCGAACCTCTTCGGTGTCTTCGACGATGAAGGTGGTGATGCCATGCACCAGTGCGTGCGCCAGGCGCTCGCCCACCGGCACCGGCTGCTCGGGCGTGCCGCGCCAGGCCAGGTTTTCTTCCTTCTTGGCGCCACCGCCCTTGAAGCGATCGGCGATCTCCAGCAGGCGGTCGGTGGAATCTTCGCGGCGGTTCAGGACCACGTCTTCCACGCGCTCGCGCAGCTCGGGATCAAGCTGGTCATACACGCCGAGCTGGCCGGCGTTGACGATGCCCATGTCCATGCCCGCGCCGATCGCGTGGTACAGGAACACGGTGTGGATTGCCTCGCGCACCGTGTCATTGCCGCGGAACGAGAACGAGACGTTGGACACGCCGCCGCTGACCTTGGCGTACGGCAGGTTCTGCTTGATCCAGCGCGTGGCTTCGATGAAGTCGACCGCGTAGTTGTTGTGCTCTTCGATGCCGGTGGCGACCGCGAAGATGTTCGGGTCGAAGATGATGTCTTCCGGCGGGAAGCCCACTTCATTGACCAGGATGTCGTAGCTGCGCTTGCAGATCTCGGTCTTGCGCGCGAAGGTGTCGGCCTGGCCCTTCTCGTCGAAGGCCATCACCACCGAGGCGGCGCCGTAGCGGCGGATCAGCTCGGCGTGGTGGCGGAACTGTTCCTCCCCTTCCTTGAGCGAGATCGAGTTCACCACGGGCTTGCCCTGCACGCACTGCAGGCCGGCCTCGATCACTTCCCACTTGGACGAGTCCAGCATGATCGGCACGCGCGCGATGTCGGGCTCGGAGGCGATCAGGTTCAGGAAGCGAACCATCGCGGCCTTCGAGTCCAGCATGGCCTCGTCCATGTTGATGTCGATGATCTGCGCGCCGTTCTCGACCTGCTGGCGGGCCACCGCCAGCGCTTCGTCGAACTGGCCGTTCAGGATCATCCGTGCGAAGGCCTTGGAGCCGGTCACGTTGGTGCGCTCGCCGACGTTGACGAACAGCGTGTCGTCGTCGATGGTGAAGGGCTCGAGGCCGGACAGGCGCATCGGGCGCGGGGGCAGTTTGTTCTCGCTCATGTTCTCGGGCTCCGGCTCAGGCGGCGTCGCGGTACTGGCCGGGCCAGGTGCGGGGTTTCTTGTCGGCCACGCGCTGGGCGATGGCGGCGATATGCTCGGGCGTGGTGCCGCAGCAGCCGCCCACCAGGTTCACCAGCCCGGAAGCGGCGAATTCCTCGACCAGCGATGACGTGACTTCCGGCGTTTCGTCGAAGCCCGTGTCGCTCATCGGGTTCGGCAAACCCGCGTTCGGATAGCACGACACCGCGGCATCGCACACCTTGGCCAGCTCGGCGATATACGGGCGCATCAGCGTGGCGCCCAGCGCGCAGTTCAGCCCGAAGGTGACCGGCCTGGCGTGGCGCAGGCTGTTCCAGAATGCTTCCACGGTCTGGCCCGACAGGATCCGGCCGGAGGCATCGGTCACGGTGCCGGAGATCATTACCGGCACGCGTTCGCCGGTGTCCTCGAACAGCTGGTCGATGGCAAACAGCGCCGCCTTGGCGTTGAGCGTGTCGAAGATGGTCTCGACCAGGAACACGTCGGCGCCGCCTTCGAGCAGCGCCTTGCCCTGCTCGTAGTAGGACTGTCGCAGTTCCTCGAAGGTGACGTTGCGCGCGCCGGGGTCGTTCACGTCGGGCGAGATGCTGGCGGTCTTGGGCGTCGGGCCAAAGGCGCCGGCAACGAAGCGCGGCTTGTCGGGCGTGCTGTACTTGTCGCAGGCGGCGCGCGCCAGGCGCGCGGCCTCCACGTTCATCTCGTAGGCCAGCTCGGCCATCTTGTAGTCTTCCTGCGCCACGCGCGTGGCACCGAAGGTGTTGGTCTCGATCAGGTCGGCGCCGGCGGCCAGGTATTGCTCGTGGATCTCGCTGATGACCTGCGGGCGCGTCAGCAACAGCAGTTCGTTGTTGCCCTTCACGTCCACCTTGTGTTCGGCGAAGCGCTCGCCGCGGTAGTCGGCCTCGGTCAGCTTGTAGCGCTGGATCATGGTGCCCATGGCGCCATCCAGGATCAGGATGCGTTCTTGCAGCAGCCGGGGCAGCTCGGCAGCCCGGGTGTAGGGGCGCGGTGCGGCCGCGCGGGATTCAGGGGCACTCATGGCGGGGAACTCTGGAAAGGCGGCCGGCGCGATCGGGGATCCGCGGCGGGCGCTGCTGTGGCCGATGCTGGCCAAAGAGGAGCGATTTTATCAGGTGTATCAAGGCCTTGCGGTTGCCTGTCGGGTCGATGGCCGCCTACACTGAGAGACGTAACCGTCACCATACCGGCACATTCCACGCCCTTTGTCCCGCCGACCATGCAACACCTGTCCCCTTCCGACGCCAACGACTTGCTGGCGCAATCGCCCGACACGCTGTTTATCGACTGCCGCAGCGAGATGGAATACCTGTTCGTCGGCCATCCCAAGGGTGCGCACAACGTCCCCTGGAACGACGGCCCGGACTGGGAGGTCAACCCGCATTTCGTGCAGATGGTGAAGAAGCTGGCCGGGCATGTGTCAGCGCGGCCGGTGCTGCTGATCTGCCGCAGCGGCAACCGTTCAACGGCGGCGGCAAGGGCGCTGGAGGGCGCGGGCTTTGCCAACGTCTACAACGTGCTGCACGGCTTCGAGGGCGACCTCGACGGGCAGCGCCACCGCAATACGCTCAACGGCTGGCGCCACGAGGGGCTGCCGTGGGAGCAGTACTGAACAGCCACCCAATAAAAACGCCCGCCAGGGCGGGCGCGATGGCAATGCCGCCGGCCGCGGCCGGCGGTCATGGAAAGCCGCTCAGTGCATGACCAGCGGATGCGTCATCACGTTGTCGAACTTGCCGAGGAAGTCGTCGACCTCTTCCACTGACGGCTCGCTTTCGATCAGGCGCTTGACGTCGGCGCGGAAGCTTTCAGCCAGTTGCCCGCCAAGGAAAATTTCGCGCTTCAGGTTCTTGTCGACGATTTCATAGCCGCCGAATTCAAGCGGCGCTTGCTCGACATCCGCACCGAACTCGACGATGCAGTAATTGTCGCTGTTGTAGATCATTTGCATGGCACACCTCCTGGGCGTCATGGTTGGGCGGCATGCCCTTGTGATTCTTGCCTCGTCGATGTTGCCGTGAGGGGGCGCCGCGGCTTTACCTCCAAACTTGGGGTGACCCGCGCGAAATCAAGGCTTAAACCAAGGCCTAAGCAGGTCACTGCGTTGCCACGTCATTGCTGCCTACATAGATTGGGCATCGTCCTTTGCAACAAGTTTCTTGAGCCTGGCGCATCAGTGTGTTGCCTCTCACGGAACGTCGCACTGGCCGCCGCACGCCGCATTGCCGAGGAACGTGTCCAGCGCCGTATGGAAGCGTTCTGGCTGCTCTACATGCACCAGGTGCGCCGCCTGCGGCATCACTTCCAGCCGGGCGCCTCGGATAGCGGCCGCAATGCTCTGCGCCATCGCCACGGTCGCGCCCTGATCGTTCTCTCCTGCTACTACCAGCGTAGGACAATGGATGCGGGAAAGCGCGCCCGCGAGATCGAAAGCCATGATCGCCTCGGCCACGCCCACGTAGCCGCGCACCGGCGTGGCCACCAGCATGGCGTGGATGCGCGCGACCGCATCGGGATGGGCGTCGCGGAAGGCTGGCGTCAGCCAGCGCTCCAGCGTGGCATGGGCCATGCCGGCCATGCCATGCGCCTCGGCCTGGCCGATGCGGTTATGCCACATCGGGTGCGCTTCCATCGGGGTCTGGCTGTTGGTGGCCACCAGTGCCAGCGACAGCAGCCGCTCCGGATGGCGCAGTCCCAGCGTCTGCCCGATCATGCCGCCGACCGAAATGCCGCAGAAGTGGGCCTGGGGGATTTCCAGCGCGTCCATCACCGCGATCACGTCGTCGGCCAGCCGCGTCATGGTGTAGGGGCCCAGAGGCGCGTCACTGCCGCCATGCCCGCGCAGGTCGGGGCGCACCACGCGGTAGCGCGACGCCAGGTGGGTGGCGGTCTGGTCCCACAGCGCATGGCTGGCAGCCAGTGCATGGGACAGGATTACCCACGGTCCGTCGGTGCCGTCGATGCGCACATAAAGCTGGGCGCCGTCGGCATGGACGCGGTGCGTTTCGGCGGGTGGCGTGGCAACAGTCATGGCTGGGCTCCTGTCAGTAAGAATGCGCGAAACGCGACGGCGTTGACCGGGGCGAGACATCTTTTAATGATTGTTGACAATCGCCCGGCCAGCTACCGGTGTTCGACCCGGGCAGCGGCCCCGTGGCTATTGCCCGCCGTTGCCGCGGTACACGAGCTCGATCTGGGTGCCGTCGGGCTCGGTCTGCCGCAGCCGCACCGGCATCCAGCCCAGCGGTTGTGCAAGCCATATCTCGACCCGGCGACGGTCATTGGCGCGGCGCGGCAGCCGCACAAAGTGCTTCGCACGCACCACACCATTGCCCGTGTCGATATTCTCTTCTCCAACATACTGCACTTGCATCGGTTGCACATCACGCGTATCGGCAACCTGGAACGTTTCCGTCACACCGGGCGTGACATAGCGTTGCGGATTGCCACGCACCAGGCCGACCAGTTGCAGGAACACGCTGAAGCGATCCTGGGCGCCGGGCGGGAATGGCGACTGCGCGCCGTTGTGAAGCGCGGCGGTGCCGGCGACGGTGTCAAAGCGCGATGACTCGGCCTTGTTGCGGCGGTGCTCTTCGTAGCGTTCCGGCAACAGTCCCTGTTCGGACAGCGCACCGCTGCTCTGGAACGCGAAGCGGAACCACAGCACGCGTGTTTCCACCGCGAGGCGGTAGCGGCGGCCGTCGTGCTCCCAGCGGATCAGGCCATCGGGGTTCTGCACGCCGTTGACGAAGCTGGCGTATTGGTACGTGGCGGGCGGCGGCGCGCTGTAGACGACGCCGTCGACGCCGCCCTGCGGACCGCCAGACGGCGCCGGGGCCGGCGCGGCAGGTGGCGCCGGGGCCGCCCCGGGACCGCCGGGACCCGTTGCCATCTCGGCGGGGCCCTGCGGACTGGTTGCCAGGGGTGGGGCGGGCGGTTCAGGCTCGGGCTGGGGCGCCGGTACCGGCGCCGCCGCCTTCGGACGCGGCTGCGGCGCCGGACGCGGCTTGGGCGGCGCAGGCGGCCTGGGCGGCGGCAGCAGGACCGCCTCCAGCGTCGGGGTGTTGCTGACATCGAGCGGGATCAGCGGGCCCGGCATGCGCAGAAACCCCACCACCGCCATCACGTGCACCAGCACCACCAGCCCAACCACAATCACCCAGCGCCGGCGGCGCCAGACAGGGGATTCCGCGCCCGGGCGGACACGAGGATTAGGGCTGGCCGGTTTCTCCGGCCGGGGGGGCGGCACCAAGGTAGCCGAGTTCCGATGAGAGCTGTTGGGCGATATCGCGTACGCGACAATCCATCGTACCGCCCCATTCTGCATCGAACAGGCTCTGCGCGCCCAGTACGATTAACCCCATGGCGAGGTGGCCGTTGGCGTCGAACACCGGCATCGAGAACGCATTGATGCCCGGCAGCACGCCGCCAAGCGTGCGCGCGGCGCCATGCTCGCGGACTTCGGCGCAGATCGCATCGTATTCAGCCAGCGACGCCGGCATGTCCGGCACGGCGCCATTGCCGCGCGCGCCCAGCTCGCGCTCGATCAGCGGCAGCGTCTGCTTGCGCGGCAGGTAGGCGCCGTAGAGCCGGCCGGTGGCGGAATTGAGCATCGGCATCACGTCGCCCAGGCGCAGGCTCACGGTGACGGGGTGGCTGGATTCCTCCCAGTGCACGATGGTGGGGCCGTGGTTGCCCCACACGGCGATGCCGGCGGTCAGGTCCTCCTCGTCGCGCAGCTGCGACAGGATCGGCCGCGCCTTCTTCACGGGATCGAGCCGGTTGAGCCCGGCCAGGCCCAGCTGCAGCGCGAACGGGCCCAGGTCATAGCGGCCGCTGACCGGGTCCTGCGCCACCGCGCCCAGCCGCATGAAGCTGACCAGGTAGCGGTGCGCCTTGGCCGGGTTCATGCCGGCGGCGGCGGCGAGGTCGCGCAGCATCATCGCGCGCGGAGACGCCGCAAGCGCCTGGAGCAGCTTGAAGCCCACTTCGATGGACTGGATGCCGGAGCGCAGCTTGGCGTCGTCTTCTTCGTTTTCAGCAATGCGTGACATGGGCCAGCGGCAGGGGGATCGACGCCCGGAAACCCGGGCTAGTTCGTAGGTAAATTTACTATAGCGAAATCGATTTACCAATTTTTAAGCCATCGGTAGACTTCCTTCGCAACAGACCCGGCGGCGCACGTGTCGACGCCTGCCGAACCGGGCCCCTTTTTAACACGGAGACTATCGATGCGCCCCCTGCGTCCCTTCTTTGGGCGTCGTTCCGCCCGCCGTTCCGCCCATCTCGTGCTGGCCGCCATGGCTGCCGCCGGCGCCCTGTTCACCGCCAGCGCGCCAGCGCACGCCGATGACTGGCCCGCCCAGCCAATCCGCTGGGTCGTGCCCTATCCGGCCGGCGGCGGCACCGACGTGGTGGCACGCACCGTCGCCCAGGCGATCACGCCGGGGCTGGGCAAGCAGGTGGTGATCGACAACCGCCCGGGCGCGGCCACCATCGTCGGCGCCGATGCCGTCGCGCACGCCAAGCCCGATGGCTACACCGTGCTGACCGCCGATACCGCCACGCTCGCGGCCAATCCGTCGCTGTACAAGAAGCTGCCGTACAACCCGGAGAAGGACTTCGTCTATATCGGCCAGCTGGCGCGCTTCCCGCTGGTGCTGGTGGCCAACCCGAAATTCCCGGCGCGCACGCTGAAGGAAGCGGTCGAGTACGCGCAGAAGAACCCGGGCAAGGTCAATTTCGCCTCGCCCGGCGCAGGCAGCCCGCACCACCTGGCCATGGAGCTGTTCATGGACCAGGCCAAGGTCAAGATGACGCACGTGCCCTACAAGGGCGCCGCCCCGGCAGTGCAGGACCTGCTGGCCGGCCAGGTCGACCTGATGTTCCTGGACCTGGCCTCGGGCCAGCAGAACGTGAGCGCCGGCAAGCTGCGCGCGCTGGGCGTGGCCACGCCCAAGCGGCTGGCGGTGCTGCCCGGCGTGCCGACCGTGGCCGAAGGCGGCGTGAGCAACTTCGAGGCCTACGCCTGGCAGGGCCTGGTGGCGCCGGCGGGCACGCCCAAGGCGGTGGTCACGCGGCTGAACGCCGAGCTGGTCAAGGCGCTGAAGACGCCCGAGGTGCAGAAGAAGCTGGAAGGCGTCGGGGTCGAGGCGGTGTCGAGCACGCCCGAGGAATTCGCTACCTACGCGCGCGCTGAAGCCGAGCGCTGGGGCAAGCTGATCAAGGCCAAGGGCATCACGGTCGACTAAACCACCAGCGCAGGGGCGCGCAGCACGGCGCGGTAGACTAGCGGGCACTGCGTCCGCCGCGCGGGCGCCCCGCTCTCTACCGCACCGCATTTATGAAACTCGCAACCCTGAAGGACGGTTCGCGCGACGGCCAGCTGGCTGTCGTGTCGCGCGACCTGAAGCAAGCCCACTTCGCCACCGATATCGCCGGCAAGCTGCAGACGGCGCTGGACGACTGGAACTTCTACGCGCGGCAGCTGCAGGACCTGTACGACGCGCTCAACGCCGGCCGCGCGCGCCATCCGTTCGCGTTCAATCCCAAGGACTGCATGGCGCCGCTGCCGCGCGCCTACCAGTGGGCCGATGGCTCGGCTTACGTCAACCACGTCGAGCTGGTGCGCAAGGCGCGCGGCGCCGAAATGCCGCCCGAGTTCTGGACCGACCCGCTGATGTACCAGGGCGGATCGGACGATTTCCTCGGCCCGCAGGACGACATCGTGTGCGCCAGCGAAGCCTTCGGCATCGACTTCGAGGCCGAGGTCGCGGTCATCACCGGCGACGTGAAGATGGGCGCCACGCCCGAGCAGGCCGGCGAAGCCATCCGCCTGCTGGCGCTTGTCAACGATATTTCGCTGCGCAACCTGATCCCGGCCGAACTGGGCAAGGGCTTCGGCTTCTTCCAGAGCAAGCCGGCCACCGCCTTCTCGCCCGTCGCCGTCACGCCAGACGAACTGGCCGAGGCCTGGCGCGAGCGCAAGGTGCACCTGCCGATGACGGTGCACTGGAACAGCAAGAAGGTCGGCCAGCCCGACTGCGGCACCGACATGGTGTTCGACTTCGGCCAGCTGATCGCGCATATCTGCAAGACCCGCAATGTGCGCGCCGGCAGCATCGTCGGCTCGGGCACGATCTCCAACGTCGACCGCAAGAAGGGCTACTGCTGCATCGCCGAGAAGCGCATGCTCGAGACCATCGACGAGGGCAAGCCGAGCACCGAATTCATGAAGTTCGGCGACGCGGTCAAGATCGAGATGTTCGACGCGCAGGGGCATTCGGTGTTCGGCGCGATCGACCAGCTGGTGGCAGCCCCCTGAGCCCGCCGCGCCTGTCGGCAAGGGTTCGCCGGATGTGCATATAATTTACCGACCGATCGGTTGGTAAATCCACGATGCACCCGGCGCGGCTGCGCGCCACTCACCTGACAGGCCACCCATGACCGCCCCCATCGACGCGTCTTCCACCGAACTTTCCGAACGCTACGCGCGCTACCGCGCGCTGACGTTGCGCCGCCACGGCCCCATCCTCGAGATCATCATGGGCGCAGCGCAGTCGGCCAACCAGAAGCTGGCCACCGCCGACGCCAACATGCACCGCGAGCTGGCCGAGATCTGGCGTGACGTCTCCGCCGATCCCGATATCCGCGTGGCGCTGATCCGCGGCGAGGGCAAGGGCTTCTCCGCCGGCGGCGACCTGGCGCTGGTGGAAGACATGGCCAACGATTTCGAGACCCGCACGCGCGTGTGGCACGAAGCGCGCGACCTGGTCTACAACGTCATCAACTGCGACAAGCCGGTGGTTTCGGCGATGCACGGCCCGGCCGTCGGTGCCGGGCTGGTGGCGGGGCTGCTGGCCGATATTTCGATCGCCGCGAAGACCGCGCGCATCGTCGACGGCCACACCCGGCTGGGCGTGGCGGCGGGCGACCATGCCGCGATCGTGTGGCCGCTGCTGTGCGGAATGGCCAAGGCCAAGTACTATCTGATGCTGTGCGAGTCGGTCAGCGGCGAAGAGGCCGAGCGGATCGGCCTGGTCTCGCTGGCGGTGGAAGAGGACGAACTGGTGGCGCGCGCCTTCGAGGTTGCCAACCGGCTGGCGGCGGGGTCGCAGACCGCGATCCGCTGGACCAAGTACGCCCTCAACAACTGGCTGCGCATGGCCGGTCCCGCCTTCGATACCTCGCTGGCGCTCGAATTCATGGGCTTTGCCGGCCCCGACGTGCACGAAGGCATGGCGAGCCTGCGCCAGAAGCGGCCGCCACAATTCAGGTAACGACGACGCAGCCGCGCAGCCCGCATCCGGGAGCGCGGCTGCGCCGCACACGGAGCACGCGACCATGTTCGGACAGATTCCCGATTTCACCAACAGCTTCGACTTCATGCGCCGGCTGTGGGGCGGCAGCGCCGGCATGCCCGGCGGCCTGATGCCCGGTCTGCAGGCGATGACGCCGCCGATGGACCTCGACGACCTCGACAAGCGCATCGCCGACCTCAAGGCCGTGGAAAGCTGGCTGCAACTGAACACCAACCTGCTGCGCACCACGATCCAGGGCCTGGAGGTGCAGCGCGCCACGCTGGTGGCGCTGCAGACCTTCGGCAATGCGCTCTCGCCCGACGCCATGCAGGCGGCGATGGAAAACGTGGCGCGCGCGGCCAATACGCCCAGCGCCTCGCCGCCGCAGCGCGCCGGCGCCGACACCGGCGCCGGGCCGCGCGAAGAAGCCCCCGCGGCGCAGGCCGCGTCCCAGCCCGCGGGCGAGCCCGAGCCGGCACCCGAGCCGTCGGCCACGCCCGAAACCGCACCCAACGCCGGGCTCTGGTGGGACCTGTTGCAGCAGCAGTTCAACCAGATTGCCAGCAGCGCCGCCGCGGCCAGCATCGCGCCCTTCAACATGGGCGCCTTCAGTGCCGGCGGCACGGCGGCACAGCCGGGCGCCGCGCCGGACGCCGGCGCCGGGTCCAAAGCCGCGCCACGCAAGACCGCTGGCAACGGCAACGGTGCCAGGGCGAGCGCCACGGCAAAGAACGGCGCCACGAGTGCGGCCAAGCCAGGGACCAAACCTGCGGCCAAGCCCGCTGCAAAGAAGCCCGCCGCAAAGAAGCCTGCTGCCGGCAAGACGGCCAACGCCACGACCGCCGGCAATGGCACCGCCAAGGACGACATCAACGGCGGCAACGAATGACGGATCACCACGCCCACTGACCTGTCGCTGCGCCGCGCCCCCGCCATGCACCGCGATCCCCTGCCAGGACACCAAACTGCCCCGCGCACCAGCCCTAACGGCCCCAACCCCGCCGCCACCGCGCTGATCATGATGGGCGGCGGCGCGCGCGCCGCCTACCAGGCCGGCGTGCTGTGCGGGCTGGCGCGCATCGCCGCGCGCCACGGCAAGGCGCATGGCGGGCTGCCGTTCGGCATCATCGCCGGCACCTCGGCGGGCGCGATCAACGGTGCCGGGCTGGCCATCCACGCCGGCGATATCCAGGCTGCCACGCAAAGCCTGGGCGCGCTGTGGCACGGCATCCATGCCGACGATGTCTACCGTACCGACGTGCTGCGCGTGGGCGTGTCGGGCGCGCGCTGGCTGTCAACGCTGGCGCTGGGCTGGGCCACGCAGCGCAGGGCGCCACGCGCGCTGTTCGACAACACGCCGCTGGGCAGCATGCTGGGCGAGCTGTTCGATCCCGCGCGGGTGCAAGACAGCCTGGACAGCGGCGCGCTGCAGGCGTTCGCGGTCACCGCGCTGTCCTACAGCACGGGCCGCCACGTCACCTTCTACCAGTCGCACCACCGCATCCAACCGTGGCACCGCAGCCAGCGCATCGCGGTACCCGCGCCGATCACGGTGGACCACCTGCTGGCCTCCGCGTCGATACCGTTCCTGTTCCCGTCGATTCCGCTCGAGATCGATGGCCACCACGAGTGGTTCGGCGACGGCACCATGCGGCAGATGTCGCCGCTATCGCCGGCGATCCACCTGGGCGCGTCGCGCATCCTGGCGATCGGCGCGGCCTCGCGCCAGCGCTCGGGCTGGTTCGACACCGTGCCCGCCGGCGGCTACCCGTCGCTGGCACAGGTGGGCGGCCAGGCGCTGGCCAGCATCTTCCTGGACGGGCTCAATGCCGACCTGGAACGGCTGCTGCATATCAACCGGCTGCTGGCGCGCATGCCCGAGCTCGCGGGCGACCGCGAAGGCTGGCGCCCGGTGCAGGTGATGACGATCTCTCCCAGCGAACCGATCGAGGCGCTCGCCGCCGAGCACCAGAAGCAGCTGCCGCGCACGGTACGCGCGCTGCTGGCGCCGCTGGGCGGCACCGAGGCGCGCGGCGCCGCCTTCGCCAGCTACCTGCTGTTCGAGCCTGAGTTCACCCGGGCGCTGATGGCGCTGGGCGAGCGCGACGCCGAAGCGCAGGCCGCCGAGCTGGCCGCATTCCTCTACGGCGTGGTGCCGGGCACTGCACCCGCCACCATGCCCGAGGGCGCGGTCTCGCCCTGAGCGGCTGCCCGCCAGGCGCCGCTGATCGCCCGCAATATGCAGTTGGCTGCGCCAGGCTTCGCAAAAGTCGTTGCATTTGCCCCCATCCGCCCTAAAAAAGGGAGAAGAGAATAATTCGCATCTGTTAGAATCTGCCCGTAATTTCAAAGGCTTACCATGCTCTACCCCGAACTGTTCAAATCGTTGGAAGCCGTCCGCTGGCACATGGACAAGGACATCCCCTGGGATAGCTTTGACGCCAGCCTGCTGACGGACGACCAGGCCAAGACCATCCGCATGAACGCGATCACGGAATGGTCGGCCCTGCCGGCGACCGAGATGTTCCTGCGCGACAACCGCCACGATTCCGACTTTTCGGCGTTCATGAGCATCTGGTTCTTCGAGGAGCAGAAGCACTCGCTGGTGCTGATGGAGTACCTGCGCCGCTTCCGCCCGGACCTGGTGCCGACCGAGGAAGAGCTGCACGCGGTGCGCTTTGAATTCGACCCGGCGCCGCCGCTGGAAACGCTGATGCTGCATTTCTGCGGCGAGATCCGCCTGAACCACTGGTACCGCCGCGCCGCCGAATGGCACTCGGAACCGGTGATCAAGCATATCTACCGCACCCTGTCGCAGGACGAAGCCCGCCACGGCGGCGCCTACCTGCGCTACATGAAGAAATACCTGGCCCAGTTCGGCGACAACGCGCGCGCCGCGTTCGCCAAGATCGGCGTGCTGATGGCATCGGCGCGACGCACCGAAAAGCCGCTGCACCCGACCAATCTGCACGTCAACAAGGCGCTGTTCCCCAACGACACCGTGCAGTCGCGCCTGCCCGACCCGGACTGGCTGGAAACTTGGCTGGACGAGCAGATCCGCTTCGACGAAGGCTGGGAAAAGAAGGTCATTGAACGGATCCTGCACAATATGTCGCTGCTGTTCGAGCGCACCTTTGAAAGCGTGCAAGACCTGAACCGCTACCGCAAGGAACTGAACGCCCGCCTGCCCGGCTCCGGCGGCGCCCAGCCGGCACAGGCCTGATCCGGCAGCTTGCTGCCACCCCGATAAAAAAACCTCGCTACGGCGAGGTTTTTTTATTGGCGCCCCACCGCCATTCCCGGATATTCGGAAACAACGGCGCTTGCCAGATTTTTCGGCGGGGCAGGTGGTATCCCGTTACTACATTGCAGCCAAAGCGACAGGTTAATCCGGGTGCATACAACCGCACCGCCTGCAATGCCAGTCGTGGCGCGACATTCCGAAATTTTTTAATTCTTGAAATAAAATACTTAAATCACAGGATGCGATTATCTTTTTTGCCTAATGTGTTATTGATCGGACTTTATTTATTAGAGCAAATCATTTTGTAATGGACTGTAATTCCGATAACATCCCCGAAGAATCCGCCAGTCGCGGCTGGCGATTATCCGCAGCGCCGCTCGGCCCCGCCGGCAAGGTGTCACCTGAATTCCGGTGCGCCCTCGCCGCACTTCCCGCAACGTACGGGCTTGGGGCCAGCGACGACGGCGCGCGGCAACGTCTTGGCAGGGGTAAAGATTGCGTCATATCGATTTCAAGGCCCTGGGCGTTTTTGTCCAGGTCATGCATTACGGCAGCATCGGCCGCGCCGCGCAGGCGCTCGGCGTGCGCCAGCCCACCGTGGCCTACGCCATCCGCAAGCTGCGCGACGTGACCGGTGACGAACTGTTCTTCGAGCGGCGCGGCGGCCTGGTGCCCACCGCCTACGGGCTGAAACTGGAACGCGCCGCGGCCGGCATGCTGGAACGCTGGAACGGGCTGGTGGCAAATGCCGGCGCACGCGCGCCGCGCGGCGGCGGGCCGCGCCAGACCTTGCGCATCGGCGTGTCGATGGCGCTGGGCGATCCCGCGCTGACGCAGGTGCTGACACGGCTGTCGGCGGCGCTGCCGGACGTGCATATCGCCTCCAGCGTCATCGGCAACGGCCGCCATGTCGGGCAGGCCCTGGCAAAGGGGCAGCTCGACTGCGCCGTCACCGTTGATGCGCTGCCCGGCGCGGGCGGCGTGCTGGCCGAGCACGTGATGATGGCGCAGCGCAGCCTGATCCGGCTGCCTGCCCCGCCGTCTGCAGAGGAAGAAGCCACGGGCAACGACATGCCCGTGCGCGAGCACTGGACCCTGCTCAGCGACGATGCCGACGCCGAAAGCCCGGTGCGACGCTACCTGGCCGATGTGTCCGACCAGGTCCGCCTGACCGTCGCGCCGTCATGGAACGGCCAGGTCGCGCTGTGGCGCTCGCGCGGCGGCGTCACGCCGGTGCTGAAGTTCAACGTGCCGTGGATCGACGGGGCCAACCGCGCCTATGTGGCGCAGGTGCCCGAGGGTTTTCCGGCCTGGGCCGACGTCAGCCTGCTGTACCTGGGCGGCCGCGCCCAGGCGGCCCACGTCGACGCGGTGCGCGAGGCGCTGGTCTCGGTGATGCGCGGCATTGCCGCCGCTACGGTGCCGCTGCCCGCCAACGACTCCGCCGTGGCGCTGGTTGGGTAAGCAGCGCTGAACGGACGGCGGACCTCGCCGGACGGGGTACCATTCGGACAAGCGTGCCGGCGCTGCCAGCGCCGGCCTCCACCATCCGATCCCTGACCCATGTCCGTACCCGCCTTCGAATCCAAGCTGACCCCCGCCGACAACCCCGCCGAACTGGCTGCGCGCATCGCCGCGCTGCCGCGCCCGCTGGTGTTCACCAACGGCGTCTTCGATATCCTGCATCGCGGCCACGCCACCTACCTGGCGCAGGCGCGCGCGTTGGGCGCCAGCCTGGTGGTCGGCGTCAACAGCGATGCCTCGGTCAAGATGCTGGGCAAGGGCGACGACCGCCCGCTCAACCATGAATCGGACCGCATGGCGCTGCTTGCCGCGCTGGCGTCGGTCGACCTGGTGGCGATGTTCCGAGAGCAGACGCCGGTCGAACTGATCCGACTGGTGCGCCCCGACATCTACGTCAAGGGCGGCGACTATGACATCGATACGCTGGAAGAAACCCGGCTGGTGCGCAGCTGGGGCGGCCAGGCCCATGCCATCCCCTTCCTGCACGACCGCTCCACCACCAAGCTGCTGACCAAGGTCCGCCAGGCCGGCTGAGCCGCGCGCTCAACCCTGGCGCCGGGCCACCGGCAAGGTGCCGCGCGGCGCGGCATCTGCCGCGGGCGAACGTGCCGGCGGCAGCAGCTGCATGCGTTCGGCGCGCACCTGCTGCCCGAGCCGGCCCGGCTCGCGCGGCGTGCCGAACCAGCCCCCGAGCGGATTCGCGCCGAACAAGCCGGCCAGCGCGGCTACCAGCAAGGCGTTGGCGAGCAGCAGCAGCAACAGGGCGATGCGCAGGGCGCGTGGGGCGGACATGGACGGTGGCGGAGCGTGCGGGGATTCCGGGTCAAGGCGGGATCAAGGCCGGATCAAGGCGATGAGGGCGATGAAGGCGATGAAGGCGATGGCCGCCAGGCCTCGGCCGACGCTATCGCATGCAGGCCGAGCAGCACCAGATTATCGTGCATCTCGAAGGGCACCGCGAGCGCGCCGGCCAGCGCGCTGCGTGCGCCGCCAGAAAGCAGGCAACGCGTCGGCCTGTGTTCGCCCAACGCGCGCCAGGTGCGTTCGATCGCGCCCGCCTGCGCGGCCAGGCAGCCGGCGGCGATGGCGTCGTGGGTGTTGTCGGCCCAGCGCAGGTGCGCGCCGGCCACGGTGCCAGTCTCGTCCACCTCCAGCGCCGGCAGCTGCGCGGTATTGCGCGCCAGCGTACCCAGCATCAGCGCCAGCCCCGGCAGGATCAGTCCGCCTTCAAAGCGCCCGCGGCCATCCGCGCCGACGGTAACGATATCCAGCGTGGTCGCGGTGCCCGCGGTCACGAGCAGCAGCGTGTCATGCGGCAGCCACCGGTGCGCGCCGATGGCGCCGACCCAGCGGTCGACACCCAGCTGCGTGGGCTCGCGGTAGCCGTTGGCCAGGTTGCCGTGCGTCGCGCTGCTGCGCACCCACTGCACCGGCGCGCGGCCGCCGAACGCGTCGGCCAGCGTGGCATCGACGGCGGCGGCAAGCACCGGGCCGGCCACGTTGGTGATCCATACCGCCGGCATCGGGCCGCTGCCGCGCAGCGCACGCAGGTCGGCGGCCAGGGTCTTCAGCGCGTTGTCATCGGCATGCGCGACCGCGCCGCCGTGCTGCCACGGCGTGGGCAAACCCGCCCCGGCCGGCAGCGGCGCGCCGGCCTCGCACCATGCCCATTTCAGGCGCGTGTTGCCGATGTCGATCAGCAGCTGCGGCACGCTCATGCGCCGTCCTCCTGCCCCGGCGCGGGGCGCAGCGACAGCTCGCCGCTGGCGATCCGTTCCAGCCCCGTCGGTGTTTCCAGCAGCAGCTGGCCGGCCTCGTCGACGCCGCGCGCCATGCCCTCTGCGATCACCTTGCCGTCGTGCAGCAGCCGCACCGGCTGGTCGCGGTAGGCATCGGCGGCGGACCAGCGCCGCGCCATCGGGCCGAATCCATGGGCCAGGAACGCGGTGCGCATCGATGCCAGCCGCTCCAGCACCGCGGCCAGCAGGCGCACCGCGTCGCGGTTGGCGTCGAAGCCCGGCATGGCCTCGGCCACGCCGGCCAGTTCGCGGCCCAGCGCGGCTTCCATCTGCGCATCGCGCACCAGGTTCAGGCCGATGCCGATAACCGCCCAGATCCGGTTCGGGCCAGCCGGGACCGATTCGATCAGGATGCCGGCCAGCTTGCGGCCGTCGATCTGCAGGTCGTTCGGCCACTTCAGGCCGACGCGGGCGCCCAGGCGCGCTTCAACATCGCCAAGGGCCTCGGCCAGCGCCAGTCCTACCGCCAGGCTCAGGCCGGTGAGTTGTGCCGGCGCCAGCGCGAACGGCAGCGCCACCGATAAGGTCATGCCCGCCTGCCCCTGCCACGGCCTTCCCAGGCGCCCGCGTCCGGCGGTCTGGCGGTAGGCCAGGCGCAGCCAGCCGGCATCTGACCAGGGTGCCTGCCGGCACGCGGCGGTCAGGTCGGCATTGGTCGAGCCGGTTTCTTCGACCAGCTCCAGCGTCCAGTCGCGCAGTGCCGGCGACAGCGCGGCACGCAGGGCGGCGGGGTCGATGCGCCAGGGGGCGGACGGGCCCGATGTTGGCGTGTGAGAGGTGTCAGAGGCGTCTGGCATGGGAAGCTGCGCTGGTGGCAATCGGCGGTGCGAAGATGGTGTGAAGACGGTGCGAAGGCTGGCAGGCATCGGCGCCTGCCCGACTGCCGCATTGTAGCCGCGCAGCACGCTTGCACCGGACCCGCCCCCCTGCCCGCCCCCTGCCCGGACGTCGGCGCGGTCGCGCCAGCCGGGCGGGTGGCTTAGAATCGGGACTCGCCCATCACATCGCCAGCCCTTGGAACGCCAGACGACGCCAGACTTCCATATCACGCGCGGGGACGGGACCGTCAGCGTCGCGCTGCGTGGCGACTGGTCCGCGCTCGCGCTGGCCGGCTGCCACCAGGCGCGCCAGCTGCGCGCGCAGTTGCACGAACTGGCGCAGGCGCCGGAGCACGCGCAATGGTCGCTGGCCGAAGTGGAGCGGCTGGACCATATCGGCGGACAGCTGCTGTGGCAGGCGTGGGACGGCAAGATGCCGCAGCAGCTCGAGGCCAGCGATGGCCAGCGCCGTGTGTTCGAGCGCATCGCGGCGGTGCAGGACGAAGGCTGGAAGAAGCACATGGTGGATCGCTTCAACCCGGTCACGCTGTTTGGCGCCAATGTGCTGTCGTTCGGCGCGCAGCTGGGCAACGGCATCACCATGCTGGGCCAGCTGGCGTTCGACCTGCTGCGCTTCGCGCGCATGCCGCAGCGCGGGCCCTGGCGCGAAGTCTCGGCCAATATCTACAACGTCGGCTACAAGGCGCTCGGCATCACCGCGCTGGTCGGGTTCCTGATCGGCATCGTGCTGTCGTACCTGTCGGCGAACCAGCTGCGCGTGTTCGGCGCCAGCACGTTTATCGTCAATATCCTCGGCATGGCGGTGATCCGCGAACTGGGGCCGGTGCTGGCGGCAATCCTGATCGCGGGCCGGTCCGGCTCGGCCATCACCGCGCAGATCGGCGTGATGCGCGTCACCGAGGAACTCGATGCCATGCGCGTGATGGGGATCTCACACGGTTTCCGGCTGATCATGCCGCGCGTGATCGCACTGGCCATCGCGATGCCGCTGCTGGTGGCGTGGACCGACGTGATGGCGCTGGCCGGCGGCATGTTGGCAGCGCGCATGCAGCTCGGCATCAGCGCCGCGTTCTTCCTGCGCGAGCTGCCCGACGCGGTGCCGGTGGCCAACCTGTGGCTGGGGCTGGGCAAGGGCGTGGTGTTCGGCATCCTGATCGCGCTGACGGCGTGCCACTTCGGGCTGCGCATCAAACCCAATACGCAAAGCCTGGGCGAAGGCACCACGGCGTCGGTGGTGACCTCCATCACCATCGTGATCCTGGCCGACGCGGTGTTTGCCATCCTGTTCAAGGACGTGGGGATATGAGCGCGCCAGCGGAACCGGCAGCGCAGCCCGCGCCGGCGCGGCGTACCGCGGTGATCGAGGTGCGCGACCTGGTCAAGCGCTTCGGCAAGGCCGTGGTGCACGACCACGTCAACCTGGACGTGTGGCGCGGCGAGGTGCTGTCGATCGTGGGCGGCTCGGGCAGCGGCAAGACCGTGCTGCTGCGCCAGATCGTGGGGCTGGAGCGGCCGACCTCGGGCAGCATCAAGGTGTTCGGCGAAGACCCGGCCCAATTGCGCCCGGCGCAGCTGCAGGCGCTGCGCAACCGCTGGGGGCTGCAGTTCCAGCGCGGCGCGCTGTTCTCCGCGCTGTCGGTCATCGACAATATCGCGCTGCCGCTGCGCGAGTTGCGCGCGCTGCCGGACAACCTGATCTGCCGGGCGGCGTTGCTCAAGCTGCAGCTGGTGGGCCTGTCGGCGCGCGATGCGGACAAGATGCCGTCGGACCTGTCCGGCGGCATGATCAAGCGCGTGGCGCTGGCACGCGCGCTGTCACTGGAGCCGGAACTGCTGTTCCTCGACGAGCCTACCGCCGGCCTCGATCCGATGGCCTCGGACGACTACGTCGCGCTGATCCGGGAACTTCGGCGCGAGCTGGGCCTCACGGTAGTGATGATCACGCACGACCTGGACACGCTGGTGGCGCTGTCCGACCGCGTCGCGGTGCTGGCAGACCACAAGGTCATCGCCGCCGCGCCGATCCCTGAAGTGGTAAAGGTGGACCACCCCTTCATCCGCGAATATTTCCTGGGCGAACGCGCCCAGCGCGCGTTGCAGGCGCTGCCGCAGGCCCGGCAGTCCGCGGCACCACCCGGAGAAGCATGATGGAAAACAAGTCACACGCGTTCCTTGCCGGCGTGTTCACCATCGGCCTGGCAGTGCTGGTGCTGTTCGCGCTGTTCTGGTTCACCAGCGACCACGCCGTGCGCGTGCCATACGACCTGGTCACGCGTTCCACCGTCAACGGGCTCGGGCCGCAGGCCGACGTCAAATACCGCGGGCTGGCGGTGGGCAAAGTGGAGTCGATCAAGTTCGATCCGCAGGTGCCGGGCCAGATCATCGTGCGCATCAACGTCAACCAGGACACGCCGATCACGCGCACCACCTACGCCACGCTGGGCTTCCAGGGCGTCACCGGCATCGCCTACGTGCAGCTGGACGACACTGCCGCGCATGCAGGCGCTGAAGCCTCGCCGCCGCTACGCACCTCGCCCAAGGATGTGGCACGCATCGCCATGCGCCCAGGCTTCTTCGAAGAACTGGAAAAGCGCGGCGATTCGCTGCTGACACAGGCCGAAACGCTGATGGCCTCCCTCAACGACATGTTCCAGACCGCCAACCGCAATGAGCTGATGGCGGCGATCCGCTCGGTGCGCAAGACCGCCGAGGACTACTCGAAGCTGTCGGACGCGCTGGCGCCGGCCGCCGACCGCCTGCCGCGCGTGGCCGAGAACCTCAACGCCACGCTGGAATCGACGCGGCGCCTGACGCAGGAGCTGGCCAGCCCCAACGGCACGGTGTTGCGCACGGTCGACAGTGTCGGACGCGACCTGCAGGGCGCGGCGGCGTCGGTGCAGACCGCGGCCGGCACCTTCAGCCAGGAGACCCTGCCGCAGCTCAACGGGCTTGCGCGCGATGCGCGCCAGACCGCGCGCAGCTTCGAGCGTGCCGCCGGCCAGTTCAACGACAGCCCGACCAGCGTGCTGTTCGGCGCGCCGGCGCCCGCGCCGGGGCCGGGCGAGCCGGGCTTCAGCACGCCCTGATGTAACCGACGACGTGACGACGACGAAACGACAACCCATCGCCATGCCAGAGAACAACAACCGCCAAGGCCTCGCCGTGATCCCCGCCACCGAGAATTCACGCCGGGCCAGCCGCTCCCGCACCGCCGCCACGCTGTTTGCATTGGCCGGCGCCGCGCTGGTGCTGTCCGGCTGCGCGCTGTCGCGTGGCGCGCCGACCGTCACATATGACCTGGGGCCGTCCGCCGCCCTGGCCGGCACGGCGGGCAACTCTGCCAGCGGAGCACCCGCGCCGCTGCCCAGGCTGCGCATATCGCAGACCGACGGCCCCGACTGGCTCGAAGGCAATGCGCTCTACTACCGCCTGCTGTACGCGCAGGCGCAGCGGCTGCAACCCTATGCCACGCAGCGCTGGGTGATGTCGCCGACGCGCCTGTTCGACGAGCGCCTGCGCGAGTCGGTGTCGGCGCGCGGCGGGTTGGCCTGGTCCGGCGACACCAGCGTGCCGGGGCTGAAGGTCGACCTGCTGGCCTTCGAGCAGGCGTTCGACAGCGCCACCACCAGCCAGGGCGTGGTGCGGCTGCGCGCCACCGTGTTCCACCGCGGCCAGCTCGGCCAGCAGACCTTCGAGGTGCGCCGGCCCGCGCCCAGCGCCGACGGCGCCGGCGGGGTCAAGGCGCTGGCCGAAGCCAGCGATGCCGCCATCTCCGCGCTGCTCGACTGGACCGCCACGCTGCCGCTAAAGTAAGACAGAAAAGGAGATTAGCCATGGAGCCGGCTGCCCCGCCGCCCTCCGCACCGCCCCCGGCGCCTGCCGCGCAACCGGCGGCGCAACCCGTGGCGGTATTGACCGCGACCGAGCCCTGCGGCCCGCAGTATTCGCCGCTGGCCCGCGTGGGGCTGCTTTGCTTCACGCTGCTGGTGGTGTATGCCAGCCTCTACCCGTTCTCCGGCTGGGTCGACAACGGCATCTCGCCGTTCGCCTTCGTCACCGCGCCCAAGCCGCGCTATATCACCGACTTCGACCTGCTGACCAATGTCATCGGCTATGTCCCCTTCGGGGCGCTGGTTGTGCTGTCGCTGCATCCGCGCATGTCGGGCGGGCGCGCGACGCTGGTGGCGCTGTGCGCCGGCGCGCTGCTGTCGGCCTGCATGGAAGCCTTCCAGACCTGGCTGCCGAACCGGATTTCGTCCAACATCGACCTGATCACCAACGCGCTGGGTGCGCTGCTGGGCGGCGCGGTGGCGGCGCCGTTCACACATGCCCTGATCGACGACGGCCGGCTGACGCGGCTGCGCCATGCCTGGTTCGAGCCGCATGCCAGCTTTGCCATCATCCTGCTGGTGCTGTGGCCGTTCGCGCAGATCTTCCCGCAGGAGCACCTGTTCGGCATGGGCGGCATCGTGCGCGAATGGCTGACCGATCCCGAATCCTGGCCGATGCAGGTGCTGCAGATGCTGTTCCCGCGGCTGGAGGCGTGGCAGGTCCACATCGGCCTTCGGCCCGAGGACATGCAGAGCATGCAACTGCTGGAATCGCTGGTGACCGCCAGCAGCTGGATCGGCACCGGCTTGTTCGCCTCGATCGCCATGCGCCGCAACGCGCCAATGCTGCGCATCCTGGCCGGCCTGCTGGCCGCCGCGCTGCTGATCAAGGCCACCGCGGCTGAATTGCAGTTCCCCGCGGACAGCGCCTTCAACTGGCTGTCCGAAGGCGGCCGCTTCGCGCTGCTGACCAGCTCGCTGGTGCTGGTGCTGCTGCTGTACCTGCCGCGCTGGCTACGCGCGGTGCTGGCGATGGTGGCGCTGTTCGCGCTGGTAGTGCTGACCAACGTGCTGCCGTCGAATCCCTATGCGTGGATTTCCGAGCAGGGCTGGCGCATGGGCCGCTTCATCCACTTCAACAGCCTGGCGCAATGGCTGGGGTGGCTATGGCCGTTCCTGGCGTTCTGCTATGTGATCTGGCGCTTCGAGCAGGTCAGCCTGCGCCGCCACGCCATGAAGAAGGCCGCGGCACGCCGCGAGTCGGCCGCGGCCGGTACGCAGGAACCGTGACCGCGTGACTGCGGGCGGCGCCGTCAGTTGCCGGCGCGGATGGCGATGCCCTCGGCGGTGAGCCGTTCCCGGATGCGGCGCGCAAAGGCCAGCGCATGGGCACCGTCGCCGTGCAGGCAGACGGTCTCGGCCTGGATCGGCACCCAGGTGCCGTCGATGGCGCGCACGCGCTTCTCGCGCACCATGGTCAGCGTCTGGTTCAGCGCGACTTCCTCGTCCTCGTGCAGCGCGCCTGGCGTTCCGCGCCTGACCAGCGTGCCGTCGGGGTTGTAGCCGCGGTCGGCAAACACCTCCTGCCTGACGCGCAGCCCGGCCTCCCTGGCGATGTCGATCATCTGGCTGCCGGCCAGGCCGAAAAACACCAGGTCGGCATCGAAATCCCGCACCGCGCGCACGATGGCGCGGGCCAGCGCCGGGTCGCGCACGGCCTGGTTGTACAGCGCGCCGTGCGGCTTGACGTGGCGCAGCGCGCCGCCCTGCGCGCGCACGATCGCGTCGAGCGCGCCGATCTGGTACAGCATGTCGGCATAGACGTCCTCGGGGTCGCGCTGCATCTCGGTGCGGCCGAAATTCTCGCGGTCCGGATAGCTCGGGTGCGCACCGATGGCGACCCCATGCTCCAGCGCCCACTTCACCGTTTGCACCATGGTGGCAGCGTCGCCCGCGTGCCAGCCGCACGCCACGTTGGCGGAACTGATCAGCGCCAGCAGCGCCTCGTCGTTGCCGCAGCCTTCGCCGAGGTCGGCGTTCAGGTCGATCTGCATTGCCGTTCTCCTGGGCGGTACGGCAAGGGTCCGCAGTACCGCCTTCTGTCAGGGTTTCAAGCGCTCGCGGTCTCAGGCCGCCGCGCGGGTAAGCGTGCGCCGGCGCGCGGCGATGGCCATGCCGTCGCCCTGCCATTGCAGCGCCTGGTCGATCTGGCGCAGGTAGCGGTCCAGCTCCGCCTGCGCGGCGACGGCCTGTGCCAGCGTCACCGGCACGAAGCGCACGGCCGCGCCCAGCGGCACCTGCGCCAGCCGCCACAGGTCGGCGCCGATCACCACGCCGATCTTCGGGTAGCCGCCAGTGGTCTGCGCATCGGCCATCAGCGCGATCGGCTGGCCGGCCGGCGGCACCTGCATCACCCCTGGCACCACGCCGTGCGAAAGCAGGTCGGCGCTGCGATCGGCGCGGCGCGCCAGCGCGGGGCCGTTCAGGCGCAGGCCCATGCGGTTGCTGTTGGGCGTGACGATCCAGTCGGACTGCCACAGCGCCTGCTGCGATTCTGCCTCGAAGTCTTCATACTCCGGGCCGGGCAGCATGCGCACCGGCGTGGCCTTGCCGTCGACGTCGGCCGGCAGCGCCCACGCCGGCGCCTGCACGCCGATCCAGTCGCGATCGCCCGGCAACCTCGCTGCCGGCAACCCCGCCCGCCCCACCGGCAACCGGTCGCCCTCCTGCAGCGCGCGACCGCCCAACCCGCCAAAGGCGGCCTTCAGATCGGTACTGCGCGACCCCATCACGGGCTCGACGTCGATGCCGCCTGCCACGCACAAATAGGCATGCGTACCACCACGCGCCGGTGGCAGCTCCAGGACCTCGCCGGCGTGCACGTCGAAGGCATGCCAGGACCAGACTGGCGTGCCATCCAGCGTCGCGCCACACTCCGCGCCAGCCAGGGCGACGCGCATGTCCGCATGGAAGCGAACCGCGGCGCGTCCCAGCGTGATTTCAATGGCGGCGCATTCGGGCGCATTGCCCAGCAGCCGGTTGCCGACCGCCACGGCCAGCGTATCCATCGCCCCGCAACTGCCTACGCCGAGACGGCGGAAGCCGGTACGGCCCAGGTCCTGCACCGAGGCGAGCGCGCCAGGTCGGATGATTTCGATCACGCGATGATTTCCTCGGCGACAAAGCGCACGGTATCGCCGGGCGCCAGCAGGGACGGCGGATCGCGATCCGCGACGAAGAGTTCGATTTCGGTGTGGCCGATCAACTGCCAGCCGCCCGGCAGCACCGCCGGATAGATGCCGGTCTGCTCGCCGCCGATGCCGACCGATCCGGCCGGCACCGCCAGCCGTGGCTCGCGCCGGCGCGGCGTGGCCAACTCGGGCACCAGCCCGCCCAGATAGGCAAAGCCAGGCTGGAAACCCAGAAAATAGACAACGTACTCGCCGGCGGCATGACGGCGCGCCACCTCACGCGGCGATAGCCCGGTATGCGCGGCTACGTCGGCCAGGTCAGGCCCATGCCCGCCGCCATAGCGCACAGGGATCTCGACCAGCCTGCCCGTTGCGCTGCGTGCCTCGCCCGAGGCCCAGGCCTGCCTGAGGTTGCGCTCCAGCGCCGCGACATCGGCACTGCCGTCGAAGATCACCGTCAGGTTGTTCATGCCCGGCACCACGTCGACCACGCCGCGCCACGCTTCGGCCCGCGCTGCCATCGCCCAGATGCGGCGCTGGACGTCGAGCGATGCGGGGGGCGCCACGCTGTAGAGCAGTGCCTGTTCGGCGAGGCGGTGGATGGTGCAGGGGCTCATGGGATTCCTGGTAGCGCACTTTCTACCAGTGTAGCTGTCAGGGCGAAGAACAGCGCGGAGCTACCGGCCTTTTCCCTCAGACTAGCCGTACCGGGCCGGGATACTGTGCGACCAGGATATCGGACGTCAGCAACGTGATGCCTTCAACCGTCGCCTGTGCAATCAGCAGGCGATCGAACGGATCCCTGTGAATGGGGGGCAGGCAGTCAATGGCGACCGCATGCGCACTGGCCACTGGCAATTCGCTATATCCGTTGTCCAGCAAGCCACGCCGCAGCAAGCGTGCATCCACCCGGAAATCTGGGCCGAGGCTGTGCTTGATTGCGATCTCCCAAAGGCTGGCGGCGCTGAAGAAAAGTTGAGCATCGGCTGCTTCAAGCAGTGAACGGGCCTCGGGCGACAGGCGTTCAGGCAGTCCCGCCGCCCATAGCAGAAGGTGCGTATCGAGCAGCACCTTCATGCGTTGTCACCGAACAGCTTTTCGATTTCGCCTGCGCCCATGCGGTCAAAATCGTCCGGCACCTTGACCTGTCCTGCGAGAAATCCCAAGCGCTTCACCTCATTCGCCTCCGGAGCATTCAATGCGACAACCTTGACCAGCGGCTTGCCGGCCTTCGCGATCACAAATGGCTCGCCATTGGCGGCCTGTTCAACGAGTCGCGACAGATGGGTCTTCGCGTCATGGATGTTGACTGTCTGCATGGCACCCTCGCTAAACTAAGTTCAGTTAGTTTAGTCCCGCCATACAGGTGAGGCAATGCTAGCTGAGAAGCAAAACGGCCGGGAAATACCCCGGCCGTTTTGCGATTTCACTCAATCCCTGCCCGATCAGGCAAACCCCGCCTGATGCGCCTGCTGGTCAGCGTGGTACGAGCTGCGCACCATCGCGCCCACGGCAGCGTGGGTGAAGCCCATCTTGTAGGCCTCGTCCTCGAACATCTTGAACGTGTCCGGGTGCACGTAGCGCAGCACCGGCAGGTGGTGGTTGGACGGCGCCAGGTACTGGCCGATGGTCAGCATGTCGATGTCATGCGCGCGCATGTCGCGCATGACTTCCAGGATTTCCTCGTCGGTCTCGCCCAGGCCCACCATCAGGCCGGACTTGGTCGGCACGTCGGGGTTGCGGCGCTTGAATTCCTGCAGCAGCTTGAGCGAGTGCGCGTAGTCCGCGCCCGGGCGGGCCTGCTTGTACAGGCGCGGCACGGTTTCCATGTTGTGGTTCATCACGTCAGGCGGGCAGGCCTGCAGGATGTCCAGCGCCTTGTCCAGGCGGCCGCGGAAGTCGGGCACCAGCACTTCGATGCGGGTGTCGGGCGACAGCTCGCGCGTCTGCGAGATGCAGTCGACATAGTGCTGGGCACCGCCATCGCGCAGGTCGTCGCGGTCGACGCTGGTGATCACCACGTAGTTCAGCTTGAGCTGGGAGATGGTGCGTGCCAGGTTGCCGGGCTCGTTCACGTCCAGCGGATCCGGGCGGCCATGGCCGACGTCGCAGAACGGGCAGCGGCGCGTGCACTTGTCGCCCATGATCATGAAGGTGGCCGTGCCCTTGCCGAAGCATTCGCCGATATTGGGGCAGCTGGCTTCCTCGCACACCGTCACCAGGTTGTTGGCGCGCAGGATGTCCTTGATCTCATAGAAACGCGAATTGCCGGTGGCGGCCTTCACGCGGATCCAGTCCGGCTTCTTGAGCTTTTCGGCCGGCACGATCTTGATGGGGATGCGTGCGGTCTTGTCGGCCGACTTTTGCTTGCGGGTCGGGTCGTACGCCTCCGCGGGGGACTGCGGGGCTTCGCTGGAAGATGCGTTCGGGGCGATCAGGGCGTCGCTCATACATTTCTCCGCACGCTCTGTGCGTGCATTTCGCTTTTGACTAGGAGGCCAGGGCCGGGTCGGCATTCACGTCGGCGGCTTCAGCCGCCAGCACGCGGGATTCGTGCGCTGCCAGCACTTCGCACAATGCAGCCGCCAGGCACTGTGCGATGTCGGGTTGTCGTGCCGCGGTCACGGGCATGGGGGCGCCATCGGCATCCGCCACCGTACAGGTGGCGCCCGCGGTGGCCATGTCGACCGTTTCCAGTCCGGCATAGCCGCAGGGATTGATGCGCAGGAACGGCGACAGGTCCATCTGCACGTTGAGGCTGACGCCGTGGTAGCTGCAGCCGTTGCGGATCTTGAGGCCGAGCGCGGCAATCTTGGCGCCCTGGTGCGGCCCGTCGGACAGGTAGATGCCGGGGGCGCCGGGCTTGCGTTCGGCTGCGAGATTATACGCCGCGAGCGTGTCCAGCACGGCCTGCTCGATGGCGTGAACCAGCTCGCGCACCATCAGGTGGCGGCGGCGCAAATCGAGCAACAGGTAGGCCACTACCTGGCCTGGGCCGTGATAAGTGATTTGGCCGCCACGATCGATCTGCACCACCGGGATGTTGTCGTCAGGCGACAGCAGGTGTGCGCGATCGCCCGCCTGGCCCAGGGTGTAGACCGGCGGATGCTCGACCAGCCAGATCTGGTCGGGCGTCTCTGGCGTGCGTGCGGCGGTGAAGGCGCGCATCGCGTCGAAACACGGCTGATAGTCCTCGCGGCCGCGTTCGATGATCTGAATCGGATGCATGGCGAGAGTGTAACGAAAAGGGCCGGCTTGTGCCGGCCCTGCCCTGCCACAGTCAGCCTTGCGGCGCCGGGGAGTCGTCAGTTGCGTCACGCGACCAGACCAGGCGCAACGGCGCACGGCGCTGGTGTGACCTGGACGAATCCCCGCCCGCTTCCGCCTCGGCTTCAGGATGCGGCGGCCTGGTCCTGGTTAGGCGTCCATTCCGTGCCTCGAACCAGTCGGCGCAGGCTGCGGTACACCAGGTGCGGCACATCGGCCAGCGCCAGCGCCGGACGACGCGCCTCGGCGATCAGCGCCAGGCGTACCGGTTCCTGCGCGCGCGGGTCGATGCTGACCACTACCTCGTCGCCGGAGCGGAGCAACAGGCTGCCGCCACAACGCAACCAGTAGTCCTCCGAATCGCCTTCGCGAGTCAGCCACACGTCCATGCCATTGGCTTTCTCGACATGCAGGCGCTGGGCGGCGTGCACCGACAGCGCGGTGACTTCGCCAGGATTCAGGGTGAACACGGTCGTTGTGAGCACGGTTTTCATCGAGGTTCTCCGTTCAGCCGGCCCGGAGGCAGTTGCGCCACGCTGTCCCCGATGGGCAACGAATCCACGGCAATTGGCCCGGCAAGAGGACCAGTCCAGTTAAATCTTGTGGAATTCGCCGTTAAGGAATCGCTACAGCGGGGGCCGGTGATGGAATATTAGTGATTGCCCGGACACTATCAAAACGATATATTTTCTTTGTTCTTGTTAGTCAAATTCACATACACCCGACTTCATCGGAGGCTGCCATGGCCTGGAAAAGCGCCTGGGAAAAGGACCTGCCGCGCGGCTGGCACCGCGAACTGCCGCGCCTGCCGGCATTGACCGCCCTGCGCGCGTTCGAGGCAGCGGCGCGTCACGAGAGTTTTTCGCGCGCGGCGACGGAGTTGTTCGTCACCCACGGCGCGGTCAGCCACCAGATCCGCGCGCTGGAAGACGAACTCGGCCTGCCGCTGTTCGAGCGCCACGGCAAACGCGTGGCGCTGACCCCGGCGGGCCGCGTCTACGCCGAGCGCGTGCGCGACGCACTGCTGCAGATCGCCGATGCCACGCGCGTGCTGCAGGCCGGCAACCGCGACAAGCGCCTGACCATCAGCACCATGCCCTCGTTCGCCGCGCGCTGGCTCACGCCGCGCATCGGCAGCTTTATCGAGCACCATCCGGAACTGGACGTCGAGCTGCTGTCGTCGAACACGCTGGTCAACTTTGCCCATGAGGAAGTCGATATCGCGCTGCGCATGGGCAGCGGCGACTATCCCGGCCTGTACGTCGAAAAGCTGCTCGACGACGTCTTCTTCCCGATGTGCAGCCCCAGCTTCAATGGCGGCCGGCTGCCGCAAAAGCCCGAGGAGATGGCCGGCCTGCCGCTGCTGCGCGGCGAGGGCGATCCGTGGAAGCCGTGGTTCGAGGCCGCCGGGCTGGACTGGCCCGAGCCGCGCAAGGGGCTGCTGATGGAGGATTCGTCGCTGCTGCTGCAGGCCGCGTCGGAAGGCCAGGGCATCGCGCTGATCCGTTCGTCGCTGGCCTACAACGACCTGCTGGCGGGGCGCGTGGTGCGGCTGTTCGATGTCAGCATCCCGTGTCCGTGGCTGCTGTACTTCGTCTGTGCGCCGGGCTCGCTCAACCTGCCCAAGGTGCAGGCCTTCCGCAGCTGGCTGATGCCGGAGATCGAGCGCTTCCGCGAGGTGCTGGCGCAGTGGGAGTGAGCTAGTCTTCGGCGGCGTCGCCTGCTTCGTCCGCTTCATCTGGCGGTGGCGGCGCCGACCGCCGTCCCGCACGCGGGTGCGCCTTGTCGTAGACCTGCGCCAGATGCTGGAAATCCAGCGCGGTGTAGATCTGCGTGGTCGCGAGGCTGGCGTGGCCCAGCATCTCCTGCACTGCGCGCAGGTCGCCCGACGACTGCAGCACGTGCGTGGCGAACGAATGCCGCAGCATATGCGGATGCACATCGGCCGGCACGCCGGCGCCCAGCGCCTGCTGCTTGAGCCGCAGCTGCACCGTGCGCATCGACAGCCGCCGCCCGCGCGGCCCCAGGAACAGTGCGTGCGCGTCTTCGGGCGCCGCGCCGGGGCGCAGCAGTGTGTCGCGCACCGCGATCCAGGCGCGCAGCGCCTCGATCGCCTTGCTGCCGACCGGCACCGTGCGCCGGCGCGCGCCCTTGCCAGTAACCGTCAGCTCGGCGCCAGCCAGGTCGAGCCAGCCGCTGGACTGGTAGCCGTCAACGCCGGCATAGCGCAGGTCCAGCTGCACCAGCTCCGACAGCCGCAGCCCGCTGGAATAGAACAGTTCATACACCGCATGGTCGCGCAAGGCCTGGGCATCCGTGCCGGCGGTGTGGGCAACCAGCGCCACCGCATGCTCTACCGACAGCGCCTTGGGCAGCGCATGGCCGGAGCGCGGCGCGCGCACGCCTTCCACCGGATTGACCGTCACGCCATGGCCATGTCGCGCCGCCCACTGGTAGAAGCCGCGCCACGCCGACAGCGTGCGGGCGATGCTGGTGCCGACCAGCCCGCTGCCATGCAGCCGGGCGGCGAAGTTGCGGATATGGTGAGTCTGCAGCGCCAGCAACGCGACGCCAGGCGCGTAGCGCCCGGCATGCGCCTGCAGCACGCGCAGGTCGCGGCCATAGCTGGCGAGCGTATGGTCGGCCAGCTTGCGACTGCCGCGCAGCCAGTCAAGATAGCGTACGACCAGCGGATCGGCCGGCTGATCGACCGGCGGCCACGCGCCGTCATCCCCGGGCGCGGGAGCGGGCTGGCGCGGCGGCCGGCGTGCGCTCACGGCATCGGCCTCAGTCCCGCAGGCGGTTCAGCGCGGCGCCGGCAACTTCGCCGATCTGCGCCAGGTAGGCGGTGCCCATGCCTTCATGGAAGCGGCGCGGGTCCGGTGAGCCCAGCACCAGCATGCCAAACGCGGCGCCCTGTATGTCAGCACCGGCGTCGGCGCCGGCATCGGCTGCGCGCACGGGCGCGCGCAGCGCCACCATCGCCAGCGAGACGATATCGTCGCGTTCCAGCAGCGCCGCCGCCTCGAAGCCGCTATTGGCACCGCAGTACGGCGCGCGCAAGCCGTCGGCAAACAGGCGCAGGTCCTCGCTGGCGCCCTGCGCGACTTCCATGTGGGCGTATTGTTCGGCCACGTTCCACAGACGGAGCGCGACCGCGGGCACGTCGAACACCCGTTGCAGGCCGTCCTGCACGGCGTATGGCAGCGCGTGCGAATCGGCCTCGGCCAGCAACCGCAGCTGCCAGTCGTGCAGGCGCTGCTGGGTGCGGTCGTTATCGTGGCCATGGCGTACCAGGTCGGCCAGGCGCAGTTCCAGACCCTTGTTCTTCTCGCGCAGGATTTCCATCTGGCGTTCCTGCAGCGACACGGCGCGGTGGCTGTGCGGGCTGGTCAGCTGCACCGCGGCCAGCAGCTCGGCGTGCTCTTCGAAGAATTCGGGATGGCTCTGCAGGTAGGCGGCAACGTCTTGGGCGTTCATGGGGCTGGGACCGGTAGAGGAAAATTGGGTGGCAGTTTAGCAAACCCACTTGCCTGCGCAGGGGCGCACGGTTTGGGGTGCTCCCAAGCCGCCCGAGCTAGCCTAAGCAAGGTGTTCTCCCTCTCCCCTCAGCGGGAGAGGGTTGGGGAGAGGGGTGGTCTAGCTAGGTACCACATCAAGCGGGGCCAACGGTTTTAACCCACGGGCGTCAGCCTTTGACACTCCTGCCCTCTCCCCCGGCCCCTCTCCCGCAAGCGGGAGAGGGGAGCAAACCGGCAGTGCAGATAACACCTACGTCTGTATCAACCGCTTCTGCCGCGAAATGCTCAGCAGGATGCCAACCCCCGCCCCCAGCGTCACCAGCGCCGTCCCGCCATAGCTCATCAGCGGCAGCGGTACGCCCACCACCGGCAGGATCCCGCTCACCATGCCCATGTTGACGAACGCATAGGTAAAGAAGATCAGCGTGATCGACCCCGCCAGCAGCCGCGAGAACAGCGTCGGCGCGTTGGCGGCAATGAACAGCCCGCGGAAGATCAGCAGCAGGTACAGCACCAGCAGCAGCGCATTGCCGATCAGGCCGAATTCCTCGGAGAAGACCGCGAAGATGAAGTCAGTGTGCTTTTCGGGGATGAATTCGAGGTGGGTCTGCGTCCCCTTGAGGAAGCCCTTGCCCTCGACCCCGCCCGAGCCGATCGCGATGATCGACTGGATGGTGTGGAAGCCCTTGCCGAGCGGGTCGCTGGTCGGGTCGAGCAGCGTGCACACGCGGTGCTGCTGGTAGTCGTGCAGCACCGGCCAGTTCACGCCCGGCGCGCACATATCGTTCTGGAACGTGATCAGCAGCGTGATCGCCACCACCAGCAGCCCCATCAGCGGCAGGATCAGCTTCCACGACAGCCCGGCGAAGTAGATCACGTACAGGCCCGCAGCCATCACCAGCAGCGCGGTGCCAAGGTCAGGCTGCTTGGCGATCAGCCCCACCGGGATCACCAGCAGCCCCAGCGCGACGATGAAGTCGAACCACTTGATCACGCCCTCGCGCTTCTGGAAGTACCACGCCAGCATCAGCGGCATCGAGATCTTCATGATCTCCGACGGCTGGATCACCATGCCGACATAGAGCCAGCGGCGCGCGCCCTTGCGGATCAGGCCGAACATGGCCACCGCGATCAGCAACGCCACGCCGACCGTGTACATCGGCACCGCCACCCGCATCAGCGTCTGCGTGGGCAGGTAGGCAATCACGAACATCACCACGTACGACAGCAGGATGTTGCGCAACTGGTCTTCGACGCGGCCCGGCATGTCGATGGCGGCCGAGTACAGCGCGACGATGCCGGTGGCGAACAGCAGGAAGACGATCAGCGAAAGCGGTTTGTCAAAACCGGTCAGCGCGGTCTTGACCAGGGACATGACGCGGCGGCGATCCATGCGCGTCTCCTTCAGCGGGTGGCGTCGGCACCGCTGGCCGCCTTGGCGGACACGGGCTTGACGCGAGGTTTGGGCGCGGGCGCCCTGGCGGGCTGCACGGCGGGGGCGGAGGCCGGCTGCGGCGCGGGCTTGCTATGGCCAAGGGCCTGCAGCATGCGCTGGTCCAGTGTCTCGACGGCCGAGGCCGGGGCGATCGCCCCTGCGTTCAGCGCGGCGGCGATGGCCTCCGGCGTCACCGGCTGCGCGCCGGAGGCCGCGGCCACGGCGCTGGCGGCGGCGCCGCTCGCGGGCGGGGCACCGGAGGACATCACCGTGGCACTGGCGATGCTGGCGGTCTGGCCGGTGGTGAATACGCTCGGCGTATCCACCGGCGGCCGGCCGGCCACGCGCTCGCCGGCCGGCGGCGCGATCGCCTCCAGGTCGGCCGGCCACTTGCCGGTCAGGTAGTAGTCCATCAGCTTGCGCGCGATGGGCGCGGCCACCGCGGCGCCGAAGCCGGCGTTCTCGACGATCAGCGCGATCGCGATCTTCGGCTGGTCAGCCGGCGCGAACGCGGTGTACAGCGAGTGGTCGCGCTTGTGCTCGGCCAGCGCGTGGTGGTTGTACTTCTCGCCCTTGGCCAGGCTGTAGGTCTGCGCCGTGCCGGTCTTGCCGGCCGATTCGTACGCCGCGCCGGCGAACACGCGCGCCGCGGTGCCGGAGTGCGTCACCGCCACCATGGCGCGCTTGACCACGTCGATGTCGGCCTGCTTGAACGGGATCGTGTAGCTTTCCTTGGGCACCGTCAGCGTGCGCTTGCGCGTGACCGCGTCCTCGACCGCCTTGACCAGATGAGGCTTCATCACCTTGCCGTTGTTGACGATCACCGAGGTGGCCTGCGCCAGCTGCAGGATGGTGAAGCTGTTGTAGCCCTGGCCGATGCCCAGCGAAATGGTCTCGCCCTCATACCACTTTTGCTGCTCCGGCTTGCGGTAGGCCTTGCGCTTCCAGTCGGTCGACGGCAGGATGCCGCGGCTTTCGCCCTCGATGTCGATGCCGGTGATCTGCCCGAAGCCCAGCGGCTTCATGAAGTCATGGATGCCGTTGACGCCCATGTCGCGCGCCAGCGCGTAGTAGTAGGTGTCGCACGAATGCACGATCGAGCTGTGCATGTCGACCCAGCCGTGGCCGCCCGGCTTGTCGTCGCGGAAGGTGTGGTTGCCCAGCGTGTAGAAGCCCGGGTCCGACATGCCCCACGCCGCGGTGCGCTTGCCGCTGGTCAGCGCCGCCAGCGCCATGAACGGCTTGTAGGTCGAGCCCGGCGGATACGTGCCCCGCAGCGGGCGGTTCAGCAGCGGCTTGTCTGGCGAGCCGTTGAGCTCGTTCCAGGTATTGGTATCGATGCCTTCGACGAACAGGTTGGGATCGAAGGTCGGCTTGGAAACGAACGCCAGGATGTCGCCGGTGGTCGGCTCGATCGCCACCAGCGCGCCGCGGCGGTCGCCGTAGAGCGCCTCGGCCAACTGCTGCAGGCGGATGTCCAGCGACAGGATCAGGTTGTTGCCCGGCGTGGCGGGCGAGGTCGACAGCGTGCGGATCGGGCGCCCGCCGGCGCTGACTTCCACTTCCTCGAAGCCGGTCAGGCCGTGCAGCTCGGTCTCGTAGCTCTGCTCCAGACCGATCTTGCCGATGTAGTTGGTGCCCTTGTAGTTGTCGGCGTCCTTGCGCGGATCGTATTTGGCGCTGTCGGCATCGTTGGCCTCGTCCATGGCCTCGATCCGCTCCTGGTCGCGCTGAGAGATGCGCCCAAGGTAGCCGATCACGTGCGAGGCCGACTCGCCCAGCGGGTATTGGCGGAACAGCCGCGCGCGCACGTCCACGCCGGGGAAGCGGAAACGCTGCGCGGAGAAGCGCGCCACTTCCGCATCGGTCAGCTGGCTGCGGATCGGCAGGCTTTCAAAGCTGCGCGACTCTTCCATCAGCCGCTTGAAGCGGCGCCGGTCGCGCGGCTGGATGTCCACCAGCGTCGACAGGCCCTCGATGGTGTTGTCCAGCGTATCGGTCAGCTTGGACGGCGTGATCTCCAGCGTGTACGCCGAATAGTTGCGCGCCAGCACGATCCCGTTGCGGTCCATGATGATGCCGCGGTTGGGCTCGATCGGCGCCACCGAGATGCGGTTGTCCTCGGCCTTGGCTGAATACTGGTCATGCTTGTACCACTGCAGCCACAGGAAGCGCGCAAACAGCAGGCCAAAGCAGATCACCGAGAACAGGGCCGCGGCCGCCACGCGGATGCGGAAGCGGCCGATTTCCAGTTCGACGTTGCGGATTTCGGTCATGGTACTGCGCGGGGCCTGTTAGGGATGAGTGGCGTCAGATCGGGCGTCAGATCGGGCGCGTCTCGTCGACATCGCTCGAACGGCGCTGCGGCGCCAGCAGCAGGCTGGTCGCCAGCGGCCACAGCAGCGCCTCGATCGCCGGCGCCAGCAGCAGCGGCCAGCCGGGCAGCGGCGCGCCCATCGCCAGGCGGATCAGCACCGGCACCGCGTGCGCGATGAACAGCAGCGGCAGCACGTGCAGCGCCTGGGTGTAGACCGTGAACCACAGCACGCGGCGGTGGATGGTGATGGCAAAGTAGGCCAGCAGCGTATAGGCCAGCGCATGCTCGCCCAGGAGGCGCGCATCATGCACGTCCATCAGCAGGCCCAGCGCAAAGGCCACGCCCATGCCCACCTTGCGCGGCTGGTGGATGTTCCAGAACACCAGCACCAGCGCCACCATGTCGGGGATCCACAGCGTGTCGCCCCACGGCATCAGGTTGAACAGGAACGCCAGCACGAAGCTGAGCGCGATAAACGCGGGATTGACCGGTCGCAGCAGGTATTGGGCGTTGGTCACCGTTGACCCTCCTTGGCATCCTTGGCGGAAGGCGCCTTCGCCGCGGCGGCGCTGGCCGCGGCAGCGCGTGCCGCGGCGGACTTGGCGCCCTTGACTGGCGCCTCGGGCTTGGCCTCGACGGTCTCGCGCGGCGGGATGGCGGAGTCGTAGCGCACCACCAGCAGCTGACGGTGCGCGCGCACGCCGGCTACCGGCTCGCAGTAGATGCGCGAGAAGGCGGTATCTGCCTTGCGCTCGATATGGACGATCTTCGCCACCGGCAGCCCCGGCGGGTAGATGCCGTCCAGCCCCGACGTCACCAGCAGGTCGCCCTGCTGCAGGTCGGCGGCGGCGGCCATGAAGCGCAGGTCCAGCTGGCCCGCGCGCGCGCCGCCGAAGGCCACGCTGCGCAGGCCGTTGCGCACCACCTGCACGGGAATCGCCTGGTCCTTGTCGGTCAGCAGCGTCACTTCGGACTGGAACGGCGACACGCGCGTGACCTGGCCCACCACGCCACGCTCGTCGATCACGGGGTAGCCGGCGCGCAGGCCCTGCTGGCTGCCCTTGTCGATCACGATGCGCTGGCTGTAGGGGTCGCGCGCGTCATAGAGGATCTCGGCCGCCGTCACCGGCGTGGCCGATTGCCGGGCCAGCCCCAGCAGCTTGCGCAGCTGGTTGTTCTCGGCCTCCAGCTGCGCCTGGCGCACCGAGGCCTCGGCCTGCTGCACGGCGGTCTGGCGCAGCTCGCGGTTCTCGGAGGCGAGGATCGCCGAAGACTGGGCGTAGTCGAAGGCGGTGCGCAGCGCATCGCGCGGCACCAGCACCAGGCGCTCGACCGGCATCAGCACGGTGGCGGCCACCTGCCGGCCCACGCTGAGCGCATTGAAACGGGCGTCGACCACCAGCAGCGCCAGCGCGATGCCCACATAGAGCACCAGCCTGGCAACAGCCGAGGAGCCTTGCTTGAAGAGCGGCGGAGGAGAGTAATTCATTTACCCGAACGCAGGCCGGTGCACGCATGCGAATGCCGCAAACACCGCGCCGCCCGCGGTGCCGCGCCCGGCGGGGGCACGGCGCCGCAGGCGGCGGGCGTTGCCGGGGCGATCCCCCGGCCGATGCGGCGCCGCGACACCGCCCTGATCCAACGATCCGGCAGGCCGCGCATCGCCACGTGCAGTTCCTGGTGCTTACTCGTAGGAGAAGATGCTGCCCAGCTTGTCCATGCGCTCCAGCGCCATGCCGGAGCCGCGCACCACGCAGGTCAGCGGGTCTTCGGCGACCAGCACCGGCAGGCCGGTTTCCTCGGCCAGCAGGCGGTCCAGGTCGCGCAGCAGCGCGCCGCCACCGGTCAGCATCATGCCGCGCTCGGCGATGTCGGCGCCCAGTTCCGGCGGGGTCTGTTCCAGCGCGATCTTCACCGCCGACACGATCTGGTTGAGCGGATCGGTCAGGGCTTCCAGGATTTCGTTGGACGAAACGGTAAAGGCGCGCGGGATGCCCTCGGACAGGTTGCGGCCCTTGACTTCCATCTCGCGGACTTCGGAGCCCGGGAAGGCCGAGCCGATTTCCTTCTTGATCGCTTCGGCGGTCTGCTCGCCGATCAGCATGCCGTAGTTGCGGCGGATGTAGTTGACGATGGCCTCGTCGAACTTGTCGCCGCCGACGCGCACCGAACCCTTCTAGACCATGCCGCCCAGCGAGATGATGCCCACCTCGGTGGTGCCGCCGCCGTTATCGACCACCATCGAGCCCGACGGCTCCGACACCGGCAGGCCGGCGCCGATCGCGGCCGACATCGGCTCCTCGATCAGGTACACCTGGCTGGCGCCGGCGCCCAGGGCGGATTCACGGATGGCGCGGCGCTCGACCTGGGTCGAACCGCACGGCACGCAGATGATGATGCGCGGGCTCGGACGCAGCAGCTTGCTGTCGTGCACCATTTTGATGAATTGCTTGAGCATCTGCTCGGTGACGGTGAAGTCGGCGATCACCCCGTCCTTCATCGGGCGGATCGCTTCGATGTTGCCCGGCACCTTGCCCAGCATCTGCTTGGCTTCCTTGCCCACCGCCGTGATCGTCTTCTTGGCGTTGGGACCGCCTTCCTGGCGGATCGCGACGACCGAGGGCTCGTCCAGCACGATGCCCTTGTCGCGCATGTAGATCAGCGTGTTGGCGGTGCCGAGGTCGATCGCCAGGTCGTTGGAGAAGTAGCTGCGGAGAAATCCGAACATCAGGAATCCTGTCTGTGATGGTGTTCGCGGGTAGGCGAAGCGGCCGGCGCCGCGGGCGGCCCGGCCACGAATTGCTTGGGTGTTGAATACGGAATGGTTCTCGGCTTCCCGGCCCGCCCACGCTCCGGCGCGGGGTGCCCGGGCCGGGGTGCTGGATTGGAGTCGGGTTCGGCACCGCCGCCGTCATGCCACGCGGGCCGGCCCTACGGGAACCTTTGATTAGACCTCGCGAAAAAGTTCGCGACAATGCGCACGAAAATGTGCAGGCACCGGCGCGTCATGACCCGCTGTATTCGGGCATGTCGTGGCCGGTGGCAAAGGCCTAATCAGAGGACCCAGGTTTGCCCTTCGGGCACCTTCGGCCGCCAGGCACGGCGGGCCAGCCGGGGACCAGCTTGCGGCAAAGTGACGAAGGCGTTGCCAAAGGTCGGGAGCACGCAATGATACCTTATAATTCCTGCTGCTTCGGGCGTTTACGGCCTGAAAAACCCTGTAATTCCGACGACTCCGTTGCGCCGTTGCAGCGCCCCGGAGCCGCCCCGTCCGGACCGCGCGACGCCACCGTCGCGCGGCCGGCCGCCGGCCGCTGCCGGCACCTTCCGCATCCGAGCATCCGAACCACCACGCCATGGCCCTCGACCTATCCGACGTCAAGCGCATCGCCCACCTGGCCCGCATCGAAACCAGCGATGCCGAGGCCGAACAGACGCTTGCGCAGCTGAACAACTTTTTCTCGCTGGTCGAGCAGATGCAGGCGGTCGACACCACCGGCATCGAACCGCTGGCGCACCCGCTGTCGGCCGTACGCGACATGGTGCAGCGCCTGCGCGACGACGCGGTCACCGAGAACGACCGCCGCGACGACTACCAGCGCCCGGCCCCGGCCACCGAGAACGGGCTGTACCTGGTGCCCAAGGTCATCGAGTGACCTGCGCCGGCCGCGTCTCGATTTGGTCTCGCGTTAGTTTCGCTTTACTTTGTCGCTTTACTTTGCCGCGCCGGCCGCCCCAGCCAGTACGCCACCCCGAATGCCAACCCGACTGTCATGCCCTTTTCCGCTGATTCCGTGACCTCCCTGCGCCAGCTCGCCGACGCCTTGGCCGCGCGCACCGTCTCCGCCGAGGAACTCGCGCGCGAGTACCTGTCCCGCATCGAGCAGGCCGCCGCGCTCAACGCCTTTATCCACGTCGACCCCGAGCGCACTCTGTCGCAGGCGCGCGCCGCCGACGAGCGCCGCGCGCGCGGCGAGGCCGCGCCGCTGACCGGTGTGCCGGTCGCGCACAAGGACGTGTTCGTCACCCGCGGCTGGCGCGCCACCGCCGGCTCGAAGATGCTGGGCAGCTATGAAAGCCCGTTCGACGCCACCGTGGTCGAGCGCATGGCCGCCGCCGGCATGGTCACGCTGGGCAAGACCAACATGGACGAATTCGCGATGGGCTCGTCCAACGAGAACTCGCATTTCGGCCCGGTGCAGAACCCGTGGGACACCAGCCGCGTGCCTGGCGGCTCGTCGGGCGGCTCGGCCGCGGCCGTCGCCGCCGGCCTGGCGCCCGCCGCCACCGGCACCGACACCGGCGGCTCGATCCGCCAGCCGGCGTCGTTCTCGGGCATCACCGGCATCAAGCCGACCTACGGCCGCGTCTCGCGCTACGGCATGATCGCCTTCGCCTCGTCGCTGGACCAGGGCGGCCCGATGGCGCACTCGGCCGAGGATTGCGCGCTGCTGCTCAACGCCATGGCCGGCTTCGACCCGAAGGACTCGACCAGCATCCCGCCGGAGCAAGGTGGCGTGGACGAGGACTACACCCGCCTGCTGGGCCAGCCGCGCGCCGGCGCCAGCGCCGAGCGCCCGCTGGCGGGCCTGCGCATCGGCCTGCCCAGGGAGTATTTCGGCAAGGGCCTGTCGGCCGACGTCGAGCAAGCCGTGCGCGCCGCGCTGGCCGAGTATGAAAAGCTCGGCGCCACGCTGGTCGAGGTGTCGCTGCCCAAGACCGAGCTGTCGATCCCGGTCTACTACGTGATCGCGCCGGCCGAGGCGTCGTCGAACCTGTCGCGCTTCGACGGCGTGCGCTACGGCCACCGCGCCGCCGAGTACCGCGACCTGCTCGACATGTACAAGAAGACCCGCGCCGAAGGCTTCGGCGCCGAGGTCAAGCGCCGCATCATGGTCGGCACCTACGTGCTGTCGCACGGCTACTACGACGCCTACTACCTGCAGGCACAAAAGATCCGCCGCATCATCGCCGACGACTTCCAGCGCGCCTTCGCCCAGTGCGACGTGATCATGGGCCCGGTGGCGCCGACGGTGGCGTGGAAGCTGGGCGAGAAGACCTCGGATCCGGTACAGATGTACCTGGCCGATATCTTCACGCTGTCGACCAGCCTGGCGGGCCTGCCCGGCATGAGTGTGCCGTGCGGCTTTGGCGCGGGCAACATGCCCGTCGGCCTGCAGCTGATCGGCAACTACTTCGACGAAGCGCGCCTGTTGCAGGCCGCGCACGCGTTCCAGCAGGCGACCGACTGGCACCTGCGCCGCCCCGCCAAGGCCTGACCATGAACCCGACCTTCCTCCGGCTGCTCGCCGTTGCGGTATTCGCCACGCTGGTGGCGGGCTGTATCCGGCTACCGATCATCGGCAAGCCCACGCCCATCGCCAGCCGCGACATCGACCTGGCCGGCGACTGCCGCCGCACCGAGGAAGACGGCTTCCGCGAGGACGCCCAGCTGCGCGTGTCCGACAACGCCGTGCAACAGTTGTCGTGGAAACTGTGGGTAGGCCGGCGCGGCTCATGCACCTTCAACCTGACCGATTTCCGCCAGACCCAGAAGAAGCCGCATATCGAGCTGCGCGCCAACGACGGCAGCGGCTGCAAGCTGATGGTCTGGCAGGACCCGCGCCGCGTCACGTTGGCGCATGCCAACTGCCAGCAGCGCTGCACGCCCGGCATCTATGAACAGGCCTGGCCCGTGATGTTCGAGCCAGGCAGCGGCGGCTGCGCCGCTACGCGCTGATACCCGCAGATACCGTGACCGCCATGCCGCGCACGCCCGCCTCCCTGCCCTACTTGGTGCCCGACTCAGTGCCCGACTCAGTGCCCGAGTCAATGCCCAAGTCAGCCAGCGCCATCCGCGCCGCGCGCCGCATTGCGGCAGCAATGCTGGCGCTCGGCGTGGTTGTATGGTCGGGCGGCGCCGCGGCGCAGACACCCGACCTGCCGGCGCCGGCGCTGGTGCAGCCGCCGCTGCTGTCGCCGGCTGGCACGCTGGCGCCCGGCACGGTAACGCGCCAGGGTGCCGCGCCGGCAGCGGCAGCCACCAGCTCGGCCCCGGTGCCCGCGCAGCGCGTGCTGCTGCGCGGCGACGCTGCCACGCCGGCGCTGACCGCCTACTGGTTCGTGCCGCGCGAAGGCGCCACGCCGCGCGCGCTGCCAGTGGTGGTGGCGCTGCATGGCTGCGGCGGCCTGCTGTCCCCGCACGATCCCATGGCCACCGGTGACGGCACCGATACCTCGGCGCTGCTGCAACAACGCTACCGCGAATACGCCCAGTGGCTGACCGCGCGCGGCTACGCCGTGCTGATGCCGGACAGCTTCAGCGCCCGCGGCAAGCCTCACGGGATCTGCACCGAGCCGATCGACAACCGCGGCATCGACGACCGCACGCGCCGCGCCGATGCGCTGGCTGCGTTGCGCTGGCTGGGCAGCCAGCCAGGTGTCGACCCGGCGCGCATCGTGCTGCTGGGCTGGTCCAACGGCGCGCAGGCGGTGCTGGCCACCGTCGACGCCAGCCGCCCATGGCCGACTGGCACGCCGCAAGTGGAGCGCGCCGTCGCGTTCTACCCGGGCTGCAAGCGCGCGGTGCGCCAGCACGATTACCGGCTGCGCGCGCCCATGCTGCTGATGATCGGCGGCGCCGACGACTGGACGCCTGCCACGCGCTGCGCCATGCTGCAGTCCGCCGTGCTGGCGCGCCAGCCTAACGCGCGTTTCCGGCTGGAGATCTACCCCGGCGCCCATCATGGCTTTGACGGCACCAGCGAATTGCACGTCCGCCGCGACGTGCCCGCTGTCAGCAACGGCGGCGGTGTGCGCAAGGCGCGCGCGGTTACCGTCGGCGGCGACGCGGTGGCGCGCGCCGCGGCACTCGCGCAACTCGATTCCTGGCTTGCCAGCCCCGACCCCTGAGAGCCGCATCAAGGGGCACACTAAGGGACACATTAGGGGCCGCAGCCAGACAGACCGAACCCGGGGCGGCCCGCCGCCCCGCCGCACAGACAGAACGAAAGAACCGAACAGGAATACCGCCATGCAATGGGAAGTGGTGATCGGCCTCGAAACGCACGCGCAGCTTTCGACAGCCTCCAAGATTTTTTCCGGCACCTCGACTGCCTTCGGGGCCGAGGCCAACACGCAGGCCTCGCCGGTGGACCTGGCGCTGCCCGGCGTGCTGCCGGTGCTCAACAAGGGCGCGGTCGAGCGCGCGATCCAGTTCGGCCTGGCGATCGGCGCCACCATCGCGCCGCGCAGCGTCTTCGCGCGCAAGAATTACTTCTACCCTGACCTGCCCAAGGGCTACCAGATCAGCCAGTACGAGATCCCGGTGGTCCAGGGCGGGACCATCACCATCCAGGTCGAAGGCAAGAAGGGCGAGTTCTACGAGAAGACCGTCAACCTCACGCGCGCGCATCTGGAAGAAGACGCGGGCAAGTCGCTGCACGAGGACTTTGCCGGCATGACCGGCATCGACCTGAACCGTGCCGGCACGCCGCTGCTCGAGATCGTCACCGAGCCCGACATGCGCAGCGCCGCCGAAGCGGTGGCCTACGCCAAGGCGCTGCATTCGCTGGTGGTGTGGCTGGGCATCTGCGACGGTAACATGCAGGAAGGCAGCTTCCGCTGCGACGCCAACGTGTCGGTGCGCCCGGTCGGGCAGAAGGAATTCGGCACGCGCCGCGAGATCAAGAACCTGAACTCGTTCCGCTTCCTGCAGCAGGCTATCGAATATGAAGTGCAGTGGCAGATCGCCGAGATCGAGGACGGCCGCAAGATCCAGCAGGCCACGGTGCTGTTCGATCCGGACACCGGCGAGACCCGCGCCATGCGCACCAAGGAAGACGCGCACGACTACCGCTACTTCCCCGACCCGGACCTGATGCCGCTGGAGATCGAACCGGCCTGGATCGATCGCGTGCGCAATGCGCTGCCCGAACTGCCGGCCGCGATGCAGGCGCGCCTTGTGTCGCAGTATGGCCTGTCGGCGTATGACGCGACCACGCTGACTGCGACCAAGGCATTCGCTACCTACTACGAGGCCGTGGTTGCCGATGCCGGCAGTGCCAACGCCAAGCCCGCCGCCAACTGGCTGATGGGCGACGTGGCGTCGCAACTGAACCGCGAAGGCATCGCCATCGACGACGCACCGGTCAAGCCGGCGCAGCTGGCCAGGCTGCTGGCGCGCATCGCGGACGGCACGGTCTCGAACAACACCGCCAAGAAGGACGTGTTCCCGGCCATGTGGGCGGGCGAGCACGACGGCGATGCCGATGCCATCATCGCCGCCAAGGGCCTGAAGCAGATGTCGGACAGCGGCGAGCTGGAAAAGATCATCGACGACGTGCTGGCGGCCAATGCCAAGTCGGTAGAGGAATTCCGCTCGGGCAAGGAAAAGGCATTCAACGCGCTGGTCGGCCAGGCGATGAAGGCGACCAAGGGCAAGGCCAATCCGGCGCAGGTGAACGAGCTGCTGAGGAAGAAGCTGGGCTGAGGACCAGCCCCTGGCCCGCCGGTTTGCTCCCCTCTCCCGCGCGCGGGAGAGGGGCCGGGGGAGAGGGCAGGCGTGTCAAAGGCTGACGCCCGCGGGTTAAAATCGTAGGCCCCGCTTGTTGTGGTACCTAGCTAGCCCACCCCTCACCCCAACCCTCTCCCCATGAGGGGCGAGGGAGAACACCTTGCTTGGGCTAGCTCGGGCGGCTCTGGAGCACCCAAAACCGCCCGCCTCTTTATGATGATTGGCAGTTCTTGCCTACATTCCCGCCCTTCCCTTCACCGTTTCCTCAAGCAGCGACCTCAGCTTCGCCAGCGCCCCCGGATCTCCGCGTGCCGCTGAGCGCGCGTACCAGATCTTCGCCTGCTCGATATCCCTGTCGACCACGCCAGGCTCGCCGTGCTCATAGAAGCTGCCGACGATGTACTGCGCGCCACCATCCCCCGCACTCGCCGCGCGCCGGTACCACGCAAACGCCTGCGCATAGTCGCGCGGCACGCCACGCCCGGTGAAGTAGTTCGTTGCCAGCTCCATCTGCGCCTGCACGTGCCCACCTTGCGCCGCGCGCTCATACCAGCGGTTCGCCTCTTCCAGCGATTTCGGCACCAGCTCGCCGCGCTCGTAAAGATCGCCCCAGGTGTATTGCGCGTGCGTCATGCCGTTGTCGGCCGCCTTGCGCAGCCACGCCAAAGCCTCTTGCGGCCGCGCGGCAGTGCCTTCGCCACGCAGCAGCATCATCGCGTAGTTGAATTGCGCAAGGCGGTTGCCCTGGCGCGCGGCGCTGGAGAAGCCCTGCAAGGCTTCGTCGAAGCGGCCCGACTCATAGGCGGCAACAGCGTCGCGGGTCTGCGCCTGCGCAGGAGCGGGCGGCTGGGGTGCGGCGGAAGCGGGCGGCAGGCACAGCCATGCGCAGAGGATGCCGGCCAGCACGGCGGCATGCGGGGAACGGACTTTCGACATGGCAGACTCCGGGCGCGGCGCCTTCTTTGCTCCAGTGTAGGAGGCAGCGCGGGCGCCCGGAAGGCGGCCAGTTTATTGACACGAATAATCAACCATAGACAAAACAACAATCGATCATTCGCCGTGCCAATAAATTTACGGTAAGATCATATCCATCCCGCGCGGTGCAGCCGCCGCCACAGCAGTCCGCACGCCGCCGCCGTCCCGCCGATCACCGCCGGATAGGCGTAGTGGAATTTCAGCTCCGGCATGAAATCGAAGTTCATCCCGTACAGGCTGAACACCACCGTCGGGATCGCCAGGATGGCACCCCAGCCGGCCAGCCGCTTGACCACCTCGTTCTGGCCCACCGTCACCAGCGCCAGGTTGACCTGCACCGCGGTGGTCAGCATTTCGCGGACCACGTCGAGCGTGCGCACCAGCCGGCTGGCGTGGTCCTCGATGTCGCGGAAGTACGCGCGCAGTTCGCGCGGCACCAGGTTCTCATGCAGCCGGATCAACTGGCTGCACATGTCCTCTACCGGGCTGACCGCATTGCGCAGGCGCAGCACCTGGCGCTTGACCCGGTACAGGTTCTCGATCGCCCCGCGGTCGAATTCGTCGCGGAAGATGCCCTGCTCCAGGTCCTCCAGCGTGTCTTCCAGCCGCGTGACGATCGGCAAGTAGTGGTCGACCACGAAATCCATCAGCGCATACAGCACGTAGCCGGGTCCGTTGGACAGGCCGTGCGGATCGCTTTCGCAGCGCTCGCGCACCGGGGTATAGGCGCTGCTCGCGCCGTGGCGTACCGAGACCACGTAGTTGGGACCGACGAACAGGTGCGTCTCACCGACCACCACTTCGTCTTCGACCAGCTGCGCCGTGTTAAGCACGACGAAGACCGAATCGCCGTAGGCCTCGAGCTTGGGCCGCTGATGCGCATCGAGCGCGTCTTCCACCGCAAGGTCGTGCAGGCCGAAGGCGAGCTGCACCTGGCGCAGCAGTGTCAGGTCTGGCTCATGCAGCCCGAGCCAGACAAAAGTGCCGGGCACGCCCAGCACCGTGGGGATCTCTTCCATGCCGACCGTGCCGAGCCGCTTGCCCTGCCGGTAGGCCACGCAATTGACGATGGCGCCCATGGGAACTCCGCTATCAGATGGCGCAATCGTAACAAGGCTTTGCCAAATGCTACGGCGGCGCGTGCCAGCGCTGCGTGTCACCGGTCACTCGGCGTCTGCGTTGCGAGCCGCGTGAAGCACAACCCCCGTGCAGATGGAACGCGCAGGGCACCTATCGCGGCCCGATCTCATGGATCGCGCCAATTGTTACAGTTAGCGAGTAAGAGAACGTTAGAATGTGGCATTTCCACGGTCACCCGGCTATGTCCCAGAAGAAATCGCCACGATTCGAGCTGCGCAGTGGCAACGTCGACGCCCTCCTTCTCGCCCTCCAGACCGCCGACATGGCAGCGCTGCGGGATGACCTCCTCTCCCGGTTCGAAGCCACTCCCGATTTCTTCTCCAACGATGTGATCGCGCTGGACCTGCGCGCGCTCGAGGACGATAGCGAAGTCGCGCTCGGCACGGTGATCGAGACCCTGGCCACGCTCAAGGCACGCGCCATCGGCGTGGTGGCCCGCGCGGGCCAGCGTGAATGGGCCGAGCGCTTCGGCCTGCCGCTGCTCGACAGCCAGAGCCGCCGCGGCAGTGGGGCCGATCGTGGCGCCGAGGCCAGGGCCGCCGCCGACGCGGAACAGGCCGCCGCACAGGCCGCGGCAGAGCAGGCCGCGCGCGAGGACGCCGTCCGCGCCGCCGCGCAGGCCACCACCGACGCCGCGGTTGCCGCGGCGGTGCGCCAGCACCAGACCCTGCTGATCGACAAGCCGCTGCGCTCGGGCCAGCAGGTCTACGCGCACGGCGACGTGGTGATCCTCGACGTGGTCAGCTATGGCGCCGAGGTCATCGCCGAAGGCAACATCCATATCTATGCCCCGCTGCGCGGCCGTGCGCTGGCGGGCGTCAAGGGCAACACCGGCGCGCGCATCTTCAGCACGTGCATGGAGCCCGAACTCATCTCCATCGCCGGCATCTACCGCACCGCGGAGCAGACGCTCCCGGCCGACGTGCTCGGCAAGACGGCCCAGGTACGCCTGGCCGAAGAAAAACTGATCCTCGAGGCGCTGCGGCTCAAGTAACCGCACCGGCATCGGGGACCCCAATCAAAGCAGCGCAAGCTTCAACCTAATTACTGGACCAAAGAGCCATGGCAAAAATCATCGTTGTGACCTCCGGCAAGGGAGGCGTCGGCAAGACCACCACCAGCGCCAGCTTTGCCGCCGGCCTGGCCCTGCGCGGCCACAAGACTGCCGTGATCGACTTCGACGTCGGCCTGCGCAACCTCGACCTGATCATGGGTTGCGAGCGCCGCGTGGTGTACGACCTGATCAACGTGGTGCAGGGCGAAGCCAACCTGCGCCAGGCACTGATCAAGGACAAGAAGTGCGAGAACCTGTTCATCCTGCCGGCCTCGCAGACGCGCGACAAGGACGCGCTGACCAAGGAAGGCGTGGAGAAGGTCATCAACGGCCTGATCGAGATGGACTTCGAGTACATCGTGTGCGACTCGCCCGCCGGCATCGAATCGGGCGCGCTGATGGCGATGTACTTTGCCGATGAGGCGCTGATCGTCACCAACCCCGAAGTGTCGTCGGTGCGCGATTCGGATCGCATCCTTGGCATCCTGTCGTCCAAGACCAAGCGCGCCAGCGAGGGCGGCGACCCGATCAAGGAACACCTGCTGATCACCCGCTACAACCCCAAGCGCGTGCACGGCGGCGAGATGCTGTCGCTGACCGACATCCAGGAAATCCTGCGCATCAAGCTGATCGGCGTGGTGCCGGAATCGGAAGCCGTGCTGCACGCATCGAACCAGGGCACGCCCGCCATCCACCTGGAAGGCAGCGACGTGGCCGACGCCTATGGCGACGTGGTGGACCGCTTCCTCGGCAAGGACAAGCCGATGCGCTTCACCGACTACCAGAAGCCGGGGCTGTTCTCCCGCATCTTCGGCAACAAATAAACGGTCCGGAGGCTCATCCCAATGTCGATCCTTTCCTTCCTGCTGGGGGAGAAGAAAAAGTCCGCGTCGGTCGCCAAGGAGCGGCTGCAGATTATCCTCGCCCACGAGCGCACCGGCCATTCCGCCCCCGCCGACTACCTGCCCGCGTTGCAGCGTGAACTGGTGGCGGTGATTTCCAAGTACGTCAAGATCAGCGACCAGGACCTGCGCGTCAGCCTCGAACGCCAGGACAACCTGGAAGTGCTCGAAGTCAAGATCGAGATCCCGCAAGGCTGATCCGCGGCCGGCCCGTGCGGCCGGTCCTCATCCCGTCCCGCTACAGGCCAGGGCGCAGTGTCTGCGTCCTGGCCTGTCGTCTATTGTGCTCCGCCGTGAACTCGCCAGCCCACTGCTCAAGCCGCCTGGGGCCATTTGCGCGACGCACCAAAACTGGAATTTGTAGCGACCAGACAACGGATTCGCACCAAAATCCTGCTCGAAAGCCGGGCTTGGCGGACATTTGTGTCCTTACTGCTTACGTTTTGTTAAATTTTCGCGGCGTTTACAGGAAACGTAGACCTTATCCCTGCTGTGATCCGGCAGAGAACAGTACAAGACAGAAAAGGAGCACCATGAAGAAATCGGCCATCGTCCTCGCAGCCGGCAGCCTGTTGGCAGGTTCGGCATTCGCCCAGTCGTCCGTCACCCTGTACGGTATCGTTGACCAGAGCATCCGCTTCCAGACGAACGCGAACGCCAACAACGACAACTCGTGGGAACTGACCAACGGCGCCATCACCAACAGCCGTTGGGGCCTGAAGGGCAGCGAAGCCCTGGGCAACAACCTGAAGGCGATCTTCCAGCTGGAAGGCGGCTTCGATCCGGATACCGGCCGTTCCAACCAAGCCACCGCGACCAACCCGGGCGGCCGCCTGTTCGGTCGTCAGGCTTACGTTGGCCTGTCGGGCGAATTCGGCACGATCAAGCTGGGCCGCCAGTACACCGAAGGCTTTAACTTCTTCGGCGACTACGATCCGCTGACCATCGGCAACTACACCAACAACGCCTGGCCGTTCTTCCTGACTCAGATCCGCACCGACAACGTCGTCAGCTACGGCGGCAAGTTCGGCGGCCTGGACGTGGGCGCCAGCTATGGCTTCGGCGAGCAGCCGGGCAGCATGAGCAAGAACCAGTACTGGGGCGCTCGTGCCGCCTACACGTACGGCCCGTTCGGCTTCGGCGGCGTGTACCAGGAAATCCGCGACATCAACGGCAACAAGCAGCAAATGTGGGGCGCTGCCGGTAAGTACTCCGTTGGCCCGGCCAAGATCTTCCTGGGTTACGTGGGTGGCAAGGACCGCACCGGCGTGATCGACAACGGTTTCCTGAACAACTCGGCTGCCGCGCCCGCTCCGGCCGTGGTTACCGCCGGCGCAGCCAACAACCCGCGCAAGGACACCATCGGCTACATCGGCGTGACCTACCAGGCCACCGCAGCGCTGGCACTGACCGGCGTGTTCTACGGCGACTACGTCGAGAACAAGAACGGCGTGAACAACGCTAACGGCCGTCGCTACACTGGCGTGCTGCTGGCCGAGTACTCGCTGTCCAAGCGCACCCAGGTGTACGGTACGGTTGACTTCAACAAGGTCTCGGGCGCTACCACGACCGAAATGCCGGGCCGCAACAACCAGACCGGCGCTGCCGTCGGTATCCGCCACATCTTCTGATCGTCACCCGATCTGCAGTCAATGGCGAAAGGCACCTTCGGGTGCCTTTTTTCATGGACGCGCGCCTGCCCTCATGCGGCAGCGCGCTCGATCCGTTCCAGCCGGTAACCATGCGTGTAGACCGGCGTCAGCCGCAGCGCCTGCGACGCCTGCAGGCCGAGCTTGCTGCGCACGCGCGACACATGGGTATCGATGGTGCGCGACAGCGACGAGATATCGCGCCCCCAGACCGCGGCGGTGATATGGTCGCGCGTGACGATGCGGCCCTCGTTGCGGAACAACAGCACGGCAAGATCGAACTCCTTGGGCGTCAGGCAGATGGGATGACCGTTGCAGGTGGCTGTGCGCATGGCGCAGTCGAAGGCGTATTCGCCCAGCCGCAGCGGAGCGTGCGGCGACTGCACCGCGGGATAGGCGCGCCGCAGCAGGCATTCCACGCGGGCGGACAGTTCGGCGGGACGCACCGGCTTGACCATGTAGTCGTCGGCGCCGGCGGCGAGCGCGCTGATGATGTCCTGTTCGGCATCGCGCCCGCTGAGAAACATCACCGGCACGCGCCGGTCGAGATGCGTGCGCACCCACGCCAGCACCTCGCGCCCGGACAGGTCCGGCATCGACCAGTCGAGCAGCAGCAGGTCGAAGCACGCATTGCGCAGCGCCAGCAGCAGCTTGCGGCTTTCAGTGAAGGTCACGCACTCATGTCCGCCGCCGGCGATGATCCGACGGATCAGCGCCGCATCGGCGGGCGCGTCCTCTAGCGATGCAATCTTCTTTCCCATAGTTGGTCTCCGGCGACGGTTGCCGGCCATGGCAGCGCACCGTGGCTGCCGGCCGTAGCGGGTCATTTAAGACCGCGCGACCGGCAGGACGAATAGGAAAGACCTCAATTCAGGCTTTCAACAATCTTTTACTTCTTGCCTCAGCGCCGTGCCCATACCATGGCTTCGCCGCGGTGGTGCCGGGCAGCCGGTGCCGCGTGGCGCAGGCATCTTTGCATTAGCGTTTTCCCATTTTCCCGTTTTCCCGTTTTCCCGTTTTCCCGTTTTCCCGTTTCCTGCCCGCATTCTTTGCCGGTGGCACCGCCCCGGCAGGAGCCACGACCGTGAAGATTGCCTCGCTGCAGGCCGATCCGACCCTCGCCATCCGCATCGAACAGACCCTGCGCCTGGACGGCCACCATTGCCGGCGCTACCTCAGCGGCCGCACGCTGCTGGGTGCGCTGCACGCCGAGCCGTTCGACCTGCTGATCCTTGATTGCGAAACGCCGGGAATCCCGGCGCTGGATGTGCTGGCGTGGGTGCGGCGCTCGCTGGGCCATGACCTGCCGGTCATGCTGATCGGCGGCTCGAATGAAGATGAATTTGTCGCGGCCTGCTTTGCGCAGGGCGCCGACAGCTACCTGCCGGGACCGCTGCGGCTGGGCGAGCTGGCTGCGCGCGTGCAGGCGCTGCTGCGGCGCACGCGGCCGGCCGCGCAAGCCTGCGACATAGCGCACGGCGCGTTCCGTTTCGCCCCCTCGGAGCGGCGTGCCTGGGTGCATGGCAGGCCGGTGCCGCTGGCGCCGAAGGAGTTCGACCTGGCCGTGCTGCTGTTCCGCAATCTCGGCGCGGTGGTGCCGCGCCAGACCATGGTCGACCACGTGTGGCGCTACCATGTCGAGCCGACCTCGCGCACGGTGGACAGCCACCTGTCGCGCGTGCGCACCAAGCTGTCGCTGTGGCCGCACAACGGCGTGCGGCTGTCGTCGGTCTATGGGCTGGGAAGCCGGCTCGATACCGCCTGAACCGGCATTCGCCGGGTCAGTCCGCCTTGATGCCGGCTTCCTTGACGATGCGCGCGTTCTCCGCGTACTCCTCGCGGATCGCCCTGGCGAATTGCGCCGCCGTGCCGCCGGTCGGCACCTCGCCGCCCTTGAGCAGGCGCTCGTGGACTTCCGGTTCGGCCAGTGCCTTGTTCAGCTCGGCGTTCAGGCGGTCAATGATCGCCGCGGGGGTCTTGCCCGGCGCGAAGACGCCGAAGGTCGAAGTCAGGTTGGCTTTGGGATAGCCAAGCTCGGCCAGCGTAGGCACCTGCGGCAGGCTCTCCAGCCGCTTGGGTGCCCCGACCGCCAGCGCGCGCAGGCGGCCGGCCTGCATATGCTGGGTCAGCGCCGGGCTGGCGTTGGTGCTCATCACCTCGAACTGGCCACCGAGCGCATCGTTCATCTGCTGGCCGGCGCCCTTGTACGGGATCAGCGTGATGTCGGCCTTCGACTTCTGCCTGATCTGCTCCAGCACCACATGACCAACCGTGCCCAGGCCCGAGGTTGCCCAGCGCACCGAACCCGGCTTGGCGCGGGCCTGGCCGACTACGTCGGCAAACCCTTTGCCGCTGAAGCCATTGGTGGCGATCACCAGCACCGGCGAGTACATCACGCTCATCACCGGCGCCACGTCCTTCTGCGGATCGTAGTTGACGTGGCCGACATGCGGGTTCAGCGTCAGCGGACTGGTCGAGGCGAAACCGAGCGTATAGCCGTCCGGCGCGGCCTTGGCGACGGCGTCGATACCGATGCTGCCGCCGGCGCCGGCCTTGTTCTCGACCACCACCGAGGTGCCCATCTGCGCCGACAGGCGCTCGCCGAGCGCGCGCGCCACGGTGTCGCTGATGCCGCCGGTGGGATAGGCGACGATCAGGCGGATCGGGCGGCTGGGGTAGTTGTCTGCGGCGGCGGCGGGCAGAGCGGCGGCGGCCAGCAGGCCAGCGGCAACGGTGGCTGCCAGCAGGGTCGGGCGGAACGAGAAGGCCATGGTGTCGGGAATACGGGGAGAGAGTCTGGAGCGCGTCTTCGCCGGGCAGGACTGCCGGCCGGCGCGCGACAGCCGCCATCTTAGCCGATCGGTTGCGCGCTCAACGGCGTTCAGCCCGGCACTCAGCGCACCATTTAGCCCAGCACTCAGCGCACCAGCGGGCGCTCCGGCACCCAGGAGACAAAGAGCTCGTTGGCTCGGTCATAGAGGCGCCAGACCGTGCCGCAATCGCGGCAGGCAAAGGTCAGCATGCTGAACGGCACGCCCGCGGCGCTCTGGCTGACCAGCGGCGCAGTATTGCGCAGCGCCAGGCAAGCAGGCGGCTCGCGCCGACGTGGGTCGGCAGCCAGTTCCAGGCAGCGCTCGCAAGCCGGCGTGGCGTTGGCCGGCGTCGGGACAGGCTGGGAGGTGACTGGGGAAAGCGGGGGCATCGGGGGCACGGCGGACTTCATGTCCGCCATGATGCCGCAAAACGCCGGCCGGCAGCAGTCCGCCGCGGCAGCGGCGGTGCCCATGCACTCAGTTTGCCGCGCGCTGCCCCAGCCAGACACTGGCCAGCACCAGCAACGCCCCCACCGCCTGCACTGCGGTCAGCGCCTGCCCCAGCACCAGGAAACCAAGCACGGTGGCGCTGACCGGGCTCAGCAGGCCCAGCGCCGACACCGCCGACGACGGCATGCGCCCCACCCCGCGGAACCACAGCGCATAGGTCACGCCCGCACCGACGATGCTCAGCCAGGCGTAGCCAAGCCAGTTGGCCAGCGTGAAATGACCGGGCAGCGGCTCCAGCGCCAGCGCGAACGGCAGCAGGAACAGGCCGCCCGCGCACAGCTGCCACGCGGTCAGCACCAGCGGCGACACCGGCGGCTGCCAGCGCCGCGTCAGTACCGTGCCCACTGCCATCGATGCCGCCCCCGCGGCGGCCGCGGCCACGCCAACGGCATCGAGCCGCGCGGCGGGCCCGAGCACTAGCAGCGCCACCCCCAGCAGCCCGCCCATGCCCGCCAGCCAGGCCGCCGTGCCCGGGCGCGCGCCCAGCCAGGCCCAGGCCAGCGCCACCACGATCAGCGGCTGGATCGCCCCGACCGTGGCGGCCACGCCGCCGGGCAACCGGTACGCGGCGATAAACAGCATCGCCTGGAAGAAGCCGATATTGAGCACGCCCAGCACAGCCGCGCGCCACCACCAGCTGCCCTTGGGCAAGGTGCGGCCCCAGGCCAGCATCAGCAGCCCGGCCGGCAACGCGCGGATCACGCCGGACAGCAGCGGCTGGCCCGGCGGCAGCCATTGGCTGGTGACGAGGTAAGTGCTGCCCCAGATCGCGGGGGCCAGGCCGGTGAGCAGGATGTCCCGCAGCGGCAGCCGGCCGGGTGTGGAGGACGCCGGAGCCAGAGAAGTCGCGCCGGCAGTAGCGGATGCAGAAGCGGCGGCCGAATCATTCGTCTTCATATTAACTTTCTTGATGTCAAGATAAACCCACTTTACGAAGTAGATCGTTTGATGTCAAGATACTTGCGTCCTTTCCGGAAGTGCCGATGCCAGCCCGCCGCAAACCCCAGCCCGCTATCCCCGACGACGCCCCAGACCACGTCGACACCATCCTCGCGCAGTGGGCGCGCGAACGCCCTGACCTGGATGCCTCGCCGATGGGCCTGATCGGCCGCGTGGCCCGGATCAACCGGCATACCGGCAAGTCGATCGAGTCCGCGCTGGCGGAAACGGCGCTGCAGCCTTGGGAATTCGATGTCCTGGCAACGTTGCGGCGCTCCGGCCCGCCGTTTGCGCTGTCGCCGGGCTCGCTGATCGGCTCGCTGATGATCACCTCCGGCACCATGACCAACCGGCTCGACCACCTGGAGCGCGCGGGCCTGGTGCGGCGCCGTCCCAACCCGGACGACCGGCGCGGCCTGCTGGTGGAACTGACCGAAGCCGGGCGCGAGCGCATCGACCATGCGGTGGCAGTGCACGTCGAGAACGAGCACCGCCTGGTGGAGGCGCTCAGCGCCACGGAGCGGGCCCAGCTGGCCACGTTGCTGCGGCGCTGGCTGCGCCAGTTTGAACCGCCGCCTGGCGGCGGCGAGACCAACGACGCCTGAGCCCTGCCGCCCCGGCGCCCTGGAAAGCCAGCCGCGTCAGGCGTGCGCCCGCTCGCGCAGGTCCGGCAAGAACACCGTCAGCAGCCCCAGCAGCGGCAGGTAGGCACAGTACTCATACACCGCGCGGATACCATGCGTATCCGCCATCCCGCCCAGCACCGCGGCGCCGATGCCGCCCATGCCGAAGGCAAAACCGAAGAACAGCCCCGACACCATGCCGACCTTGCCGGGGATCAGTTCCTGCGCGAACACCAGGATCGCCGAGAACGCCGACGCCAGGATAAAGCCGATGATGAAGGTCAGCACCGTGGTCCAGAACAGGCCCACGTGCGGCAGCAGCAGCGTGAACGGCGCCACGCCCAGGATCGATGCCCAGATCACGCGCTTGCGTCCGATGCGGTCGCCGATCGGCCCGCCCAGGATGGTGCCCGCCGCCACCGCGAACAGGAACAGGAACAGGTGCAGCTGCGCGTTCTGCTGCGCCAGCCCGAAGCGCTCCATCAGGTAGAAGGTGTAGTACGAGGTCAGGCTGGCCATGTAGAAATACTTGGAGAACACCAGCACCATCAGCACCACCATCGCCCGCATCACCACCCGGGTCGGCACCGGACTGGCCGCGGCGCCCGCGGCCTTGCGCTTGCGCGCGCCCTGCGCCAGCTGGCGCGAGTACCAGCCGCCGATGCGCCACAGCACCACGATGCCCACCAGCGCTGCCAGCGAGAACCACGCCAGGCTAGCCTGCTGGTGCACGATCAGCGCCGCCAGCAGCGGACCCATGGCGCTGCCACCGTTGCCACCGACCTGGAAGATCGACTGCGCCAGCCCATGCTGGCCCCCCGACGCCATGCGCGCCACGCGCGACGATTCCGGATGGAAGATCGACGAGCCAGTCCCCACCAGCGCCGCCGCCACCAGCAGCACGCCGTAGGTCGGCGCCACCGACAGCAGCAGCAGGCCGCCCAGCGTAAAGGCCATCGCGACCGCCAGCGAATGCGGCTTGGGATGCTTGTCGGTGTACAGGCCCACCACCGGCTGCAGCAGCGAGGCGGTGACCTGGTACGTCATGGTCAGCAATCCGATCTGCGTGAAGCTCAGATTGAAGCCGCCCTTGAGCATCGGGTAGATCGCCAGGATCAACGACTGGATCATATCGTTGAGGAAGTGGGCGAAGCTGATCGCCGACAGCACGCGGAAGCCGGTGCGTTCGGCCTGCGCCGGCGTGGTGGATGGGGTGGACGTGCTGGAAGCTGATACGCCGGTCGGCGCGGAGTCGATGGTTGTGCTCATTGGCGGCTCTCGACAAACGGAAAGCGGCCAGCGGGGGCGCTGGCCAGTCAGGATTGTGAGCAGGGATGCTAACTGGCGCGCCGACGCCTGTCCTGCGAGAATGGGTCCGCAACCTTGGAGAAAAGGACATGCCGCGCGCGCCCCGTGCTTCCGACGACACCGCCCCACCCGGTTCCACCGCCCGACGACGTGTCCGCGATCTGCCGGTACCCCCCGCCGCCACGCAGGGCGACACCTACGGCAATCCCCCGCGCTACGTCCGCTACGACCGCAGCCCGATGCCGGTCGCCGCGATGGCCGCCGACTACCTGCCCGGCGACATGACCAGTCCGCACCAGCACCCGCATGCGCAGCTGATCCACGCGGTGCACGGCGTCATGGTGGTGGCCACCGACGAAGGCCAGTGGATCGTGCCGCCCACGCGCGGCATGTGGATGCCGGGCGGCACCATGCACTGGATCCGCATGGTCGGCCACGTGCAGATGCGCACCGCTTATATCCGCCCGGATGCCGCGCCGGGCCTGCCGCAGCGCTGCACCGTGCTCGGCATCTCGCCGCTGCTGCGCGAACTGATCCTGGCCGCGATCGACATCCCCCTGCCCTACGAACCGGATACGCGCGATGCGCGCCTGATGCGGCTGCTGCTCGATGAAGTCCTGCTGGTGCCATCGCTGCCGCTGCACCTGCCGCGCCCGTCGGACGCTGGGCTGCGGCAGATCTGCGACGCGATCGTGGAGGCGCCCGACAACGCGCGGACCCTGGCGGACTGGGGCGAAAAGCTGGGGGTGGATCCCAAGACCATCCAGCGCCGCTTTGCGCGCGAGACCGGCATGACCTTCGGGCAATGGCGCCAGCAGGCGCGGCTGCTGGCGGCGCTGGAAAAGCTGGCCGCGGGCAGCAAGGTGGTCGACGTGGCGCTGGACCTGGGCTACGACAGCCCGAGCGCGTTCGCGACGATGTTCAGGCGGCAGTTCGGCGTGCCGCCGAGCGCGTTTTTCCGGTAGGCGTTTGCTTTCTCCCCTCTCCCGCGCGCGGGAGAGGGGTTGGGGGAGAGGGCCGACGCTCGGCAAGCATGGTGACGTCTCACTTCATAGAAACGCCTGCCCTCTCCCCCGCCCTCTCCCAAAGGGAGAGGGAGAAAACCACTGGCGTTTTCTCCGCTCAACGCCCCAGATACCGCTCCACCAGCCGGGTCCAGTACGCCGCCCCAACCGTCAGATTCTCGTCGTTGAAGTCGTAGCCCGCGTTATGCAGCAGCGGCTGGTTGGCACCATTGCCCAGCCGCACAAAGCAGCCCGGACGCTGCTGCAGGTAATACGCAAAATCCTCGCTGCCGGTGATGCGCGCGGCCTGCGTCACCACCTTGTCGGCACCGACCAGTTCCTCCGCCACCTGGCGCGCAAACTCGGTCTCGCGCTCGCTGTTCACCAGCACCGGATAACCGCGCACGTAGTCGACCTCCGCCACCGCGCCATAACCCTCGGCTTGCGAGATCGCAAGCTGCCGGATGCGGTTTTCCAGCGACGCGCGCACATCGGGGCTGAAAGAACGCACGCTGATTTCCATGCGCGCACTGTCCGGGATCACATTGGGTGCGTGGCCGGCGTGCAGCGTGCCGATGCTCACCACCGCGGCCTCGTTCGGATCCACGAAGCGCGACACCACCGACTGCAGCGCCATCACCAGGCTCCCGGCCACCAGGATGGGATCGACCGACTGATGCGGACGCGCCGCGTGGCCGCCCTTGCCGCGGATGGTGATGGTAACGGTGTCGCAAGCGGCCATGAACGGGCCCGGGCGGAACAGGAAGTTGCCCTGCTCCACGCCCGGATGGTTGTGCAGCCCGAAGATCGCGTCGCACGGGAAGCGTTCGAACAGCCCGTCGGCCAGCATGCGTTCGGCGCCACCGCCCGCGCCGATTTCCTCGGCTGGCTGGAAGATCAGGTGGACAGTGCCGTCGAAGTTGCGCGTACGCGCCAGCTGCCGCGCCGCGCCGAGCAGGATCGCGGTGTGGCCGTCGTGGCCACAAGCGTGCATGCGACCTGCATTGGCGCTCGCGTAAGGCAGCCCCGTGCGCTCGTGGATCGGCAGCGCGTCCATGTCGGCGCGAATGCCAATGCTGCGCGTGCCCTCGCCACATTTCAGCGTCCCGACCACGCCGGTCCCGCCCACGCCACGCGTGACCGCGAAGCCCCATGCTTCCAGCAGGCTGGCGACCAGGCCGGAGGTGCGGACCTCGTCAAAGGCAAGTTCGGGATTCTGGTGAATGTTGCGCCGGATCGCCTCGAGTTCGGCGCGGCTGTCCAGGGTGTCGGCCAGCCCGCAGTAGCGGCGCTTGAGTGTGGTGCCGAGGTAGGACTCGATCTCGGGGGCGTGCTCTGACATGACGTTTGCTCTCTGGCGAAACTGTATAACCAGTATTTCACGCAGAAAACGCAAGCGAAATGCCAAGTGTGCGATTTCGTGTAAATTGATGCGATCCGGGCGTTTTCGCCACTGGAACCGTTGCGCGCGCGGCACGCTTTGTATGGAAACCCAACGCTTTGTGTGAAAGCGTTTCGACGGGGAACCATTGAAACGGGCGCCTTTTACCGGCGTTGCAGCATTGCGCAACGCGCGGCGGCGTCACCTTGTCGGGTGACGCCGCGCCCTGCCCGGCCTGTGCTGGCCTGTCCCGCTGTGCTCAGCGCTCGCCGTACGCCACCACGCGCTGGCTCTGAACGCCGAGCCCTTCCACGCCCAGGCGCATGGTGTCGCCCGCCTTCAGGAAGCGCGGCGGCTTGAAGCCCATGCCCACGCCCGGCGGCGTGCCGGTCGCGATCAGGTCGCCCGGCAGCAGTGTCATGAAGCGGCTGACATAGCTGACCACGGTGGCCACATCGAAGACCATGGTCGCGGTGCTGCCCCGCTGCACACGCTCGCCGTTGACCTCCAGCCACAGGCCCAGCGCCTGCGGGTCCGCCACTTCATCGCGCGTCACCAGCCACGGGCCGGCCGGACAGAAGGTGTCGCAGCCCTTGCCCTTGTCCCAGGTGCCGCCGCGCTCGATCTGGAACTCGCGCTCGGACACGTCGTTGACCACGCAGTAGCCGGCCACGTGGTTCAGCGCCTCCTCGCGCGAGACATTGCGCGCGACGGTGCCGATGACCACACCGAGTTCGACCTCCCAGTCGGTCTTCTCCGAACCGAACGGCAGCATCACGTCGTCGTTTGGGCCGTTCAGTGAGCTGTTGGCCTTCAGGAACACAATCGGCTCTGCCGGCAGCGGCATGCCGGCCTCGGCGGCGTGATCGGCATAGTTCAGGCCAATCGCCACTATCTTGCCGATACCCGTCCAGGGCACACCGAAGCGCACACCATCGCGCGCGCCTTCGACCACGGGCAGCGTCGCCACGTCCACCTGCGCCAGCCGCGCCAGCACTGCGGGCGCCAGTTCGCCCGGGCCGATCTCGCCCACCACGCCGCTCAGATCGCGCACGCGGCCGTCTGCATCGATCACGCCCGGGCGTTCGGCGCCGGGATTGCCTACTCGAACCAGTTTCATCGTCGTTGTCTTCGTCAGGGACTGCGGGGTTGGGTCAGGAATGATTCATGCGGACTGCTTCAGGCCGGGATCGCGTGCGCCCGCCTCTGCCAGCGAGCGCGCCACCACGGCCAGCACCTCTGTCGCGGTGTTCTCGGAATGCCGGCGCAGCACCTGCGCCAGGCGCGGCCTGCCGGGCTCGCGCAGCGCGGCCATGATTTCTTCATGTTCCTCATGCGACTCCTGCCAGCGGAGGATGTCGGCATTCGCGGCGCCGCGCGCGCGGTGCACCTTGCTCATCAGCGTGGCGTAGACGCCGGCCAGCACGGGGTTGGCGGCGCCGTCGATGATGAGCTGGTGGATCTCCTGGTTGACGCGAAAATAGTCGGTGCGCCGCCCCGCGGCATGCGCGTCGATCATGGCCTGGTGGCGCCGCTCCAGCTTCGCCATGGCGGCGTCGCCCAGCCGCTGCGCCGCCAGTTCGCCCGCCAGCGCCTCGAGCCCGTGAAGGGTCTCGAAGGTGGCGCGCAACTCCTCCAGGTCCAGCGGCGCCACGCGGTAGCCGATGTACTGCCGGTGCAGCACCAGCCCCTCGGACACCAGCACCTTGAGCGCCTCGCGCAGCGGCGTCTTGGAAACGTCGAAGGATTCGCAGAAGGCACGTTCGTCGATGCGCGCGCCGGGCGGCAACTCGCCTTCTTCGATCATGGTGCGCAGCCGGACGGCGATCTCGGCCGACATGCCGAGCGTGCGCAGGCGCGTGGTTTTGGGAAGCGTTTGTGTCAAGGACGTCACCAGAATGGGGAAATGCACCACGAGAAGGCTATCACATCCCAAAATTGTGCACACGCAACATCGTAAAATCAATAACTTACAAGCGTTGTAATTACAGATTACGTATCCTATACTCCGGCCTGTTGCGCGACACCCATTAAAACTACCCACCCAAAGGACCGAGACAAGGAGACGCCGCCATGCAAACGACAAGCCAGGCGACAGTGTTGACGGAGGCCAAGACCTCCGTGCGCTGGAAGATTTTTTTGATGATGCTGTTCCTCATCGCGATCAACTACATCGATCGCGCCTCGCTTTCGGTGGCCATGCCGCTGATCGCGAAGGAGTTCGACCTCAGTCCCACCATGCAGGGCCTGATCCTCAGTTCGTTCTTCTGGACCTACGCCCTGATGCAGGTGCCGGGCGGCATGCTGGCCGACAAGTACAAGCCGCGCATCGTGATCGCCTGCGCCACCGTGTTCTGGGGGCTCGCCCAGACCGTCGCGGCGTTCACCACCAATGCCATGACGCTGATGCTGACCCGGCTCGGCCTGGGCGCCGCCGAAGCGCCGATCTACCCGGCCGGCGGCAAGCTCAACGCGATCTGGATGACGCAGAATGAACGCGGCCGCGGCGCCACGCTGCTGGACGGCGGCGCACCGCTGGGCGCTGCGCTCGGCGCGATCATCATCACGTGGCTGATCGCCTCGCTGGGTTCATGGCGGCTGGCCTTTATCGTGGCCGGCGTGGGCACCGTGCTGGCCGGCGTGATGGCCTGGTACTACGTGCGCAATTCCCCGCGCGAGCACCGCGGCGTGAACGAGATGGAAGCGCGCTATATCGAAGAGGCCCTGGCCAACGAGCACCGCGCCGAACCGGCCAACCTGTCGGGCCGTTCGCTCGACTTCTTCAAGTACCGCTCGGTGTGGTGCATGGCGATCGGCTGGATGTGCTTCAACACCGTGTTCTATGGCCTGCTGACCTGGATGCCCAACTACCTGAACAAGGTGCACGGCTTCGACATCAAGCAGATGGGCGGTGCCAGCTTCATCATCTTCTTCAGCGGCTTTATCGGCGAACTGATCGGCGGCTGGATCGCCGACAAGTGGAAAGAGGCGGGCGGCCGTCCCAACGTGGTGATGCGCACGCTGTTCGGCATCGCCGCAGTGGTGGCCACGGCCTCGATCTTCTCGGTGGCCTATGTCAGCGACCCGATCATCGTCGTGGTACTGCTGTCGTCCACGCTGTTCTTCCTGCGCTGGTGCGGCCTGTTCTGGTGCGTACCGTCGATGCTCGGCACGCGCAACAAGGTCGGCTTCCTGGGCGGCGTGATGAACCTGGGCGGCAATATCGGCGGCATCACCGTGCCCATCATCGTCGGCATGATCGTGCAGTTCACCGGCTCGTACTTCCTGGCGCTGATGTTCTTCGCAGCGGCGGGCGTGGGGCTGCTGCTGGCCTCTACCGCCATCGACTACGAGACCAAGATTCCGGTCTGATCCTCGCGGATCGCCGCGATCACCGGATTTCAAGCATTCCAAGACGAGCAGGGGGCCGGCAACGTCCCGGCCCCCGCATCCACTCCTGAGACCACAACATGACCAAGCAAATCCGACTCGGCATGCTCACGCCGTCGTCCAACACGGCGCTCGAGCCCATCACCAGCGCGATGGTTGCCGGCCTGCCCAACGTCAGCGCGCATTTCTCGCGCTTTACCGTGACCGAGATCTCGCTGCGCGACCAGGCGCTGGGACAGTTCAACCTTGACAAGATCCTGGCCGCCGCCAGCCTGCTGGCCGATGCGCGCGTCGACGTCATCGCCTGGAACGGCACGTCGTCCGGCTGGCTCGGCTTCGACAAGGATGAAGCGCTGTGCAAGCAGATCACCGAGGCTACCGGCATTCCGGCCACCACCTCGGTGCTGGCGCTCAACGAGATCCTGGAGAAGACCGGCGCGCGCAATTTTGGCCTGGCCACGCCGTACCTGGACGACGTGCAGCAGCGCATCATCGCCAACTACGAACGCAGCGGCTTTCATTGCGTGGCGGAAAGCCACCTCGACCTGCACGTGAACTACAGCTTTGCCGAAGTCGAAGCGGACACCATCCGCGAGATGGTGCGCGGCCTCGCGCAGCACGGGCCGCAGGCGATCACCACGTTCTGCACCAACCTGCGCGCGGCGCATCTGGCCGAGGAGCTTGAAGCCGAGACGGGGATTCCGCTGTACGACACCATTTCGACGGTGGTGTGGAAATCGCTGCGCCTGTGCGGCGTGGATACGCGCGAGCTGAAAGGGTGGGGGCGCTTGTTCCGCGAAGTGGAGTAATTTTCTGCAGGTTTGCTCCCCTCTCCCATTTATGGGAGAGGGGCGGGGGAGAGGGCAAGAGTCTCCACGAAGTGCGGCGTCACGATGCTTGCCATGCGCCGGGGGGGGGGCCCCCCCCCCCCCCCCCCCCCCCCCCCGGGGGGGCGCCCCCCCCCGGCGGGCAAGGGCCCAGGGAAAAAAAAAAAA
>NZ_JBIVHB010000026.1:0-3516 GCF_044748965.1 Cupriavidus sp. NPDC089707 | reverse complement strand
GCTATGGTTTTTTTTTTGCGGATGGTTGCCCCCCCCCCCCCCTTTTGGGGGGGGGGGGGGGGGCGCGCCCCCGAGTCTCCACGAAGTGCGGCGTCACGATGCTTGCCATGCGCCGGCCCTCTCCCCCAACCCCTCTCCCGCACGCGGGAGAGGGGAGCAAACCAGCGCACGGCGAGACACTGTGCAAATCTGCAATCGCCCTCCGCAAGCCCGCGCATTGCCCCACCGAACCCGCGATCCTAGACTGCTCGCACGGCCCCACAACGGCGTGACGGCCAGCCAACCCCAAACAGGATCGCGATGAAGCTCTACTACTCCCCAGGCGCATGCTCGATGTCCGTCCACATCGCGCTGCGCGAAGCCGGCCTGCCCGTCACGCTGGCCAGTGTCGACCTGCAACACCACAAGCTGGCACAGCCCGAGCACGGCAGCGACGACTACTACGCCATCAACCCGCGCGGCTACGTGCCGCTGCTGCAACTGGACGATGGCTCGCGCCATACGGAAGTGGCGTCGTTGCTCCAGTACATCGCCGATCTCGTGCCTGAACGCGGCCTGCTGCCAGCCGCCGGCACGCGCGATCGGCTGGAAGCCACCGGCTGGCTCACGCTGGTCTCCACCGAACTGCACAAGGTGTTCAGCCCGTGGCTGTGGCACAAGGAAACCGCGCCAAGCACGCAAGAGGCATGCAAGGCCAGGCTGCAAGCGCGCTTCGCCGAGCTCGACCGCCATCTGCAAACCCGCCAATACCTGTTGGGCGACCGCTACACCGTGGCCGATGCGTATTGCTTCACCATCCTTGGCTGGGCGCGCATGCTGATGATGCCGCTGACCGCGTACCCGTCATTGCAGCAATACCTGTCGCGCGTGGCGGCACGACCCGCGGTGCAGGAAGCGTTGCGCGCGGAAGGGCTGGTGCGCGACTGAGCTGACGGAGCAGGGCGCTGCTCAGCGCTGCGCGCCGAGCAGCGATTCAATCCTCGCCACCAGCTCCTTGTCGTCCGGCCTGGTGCGGCTGTCATAGCTGGCCACCACCTTGCCGTCTCGGCCGATCAGGTACTTGTAGAAGTTCCACTTGGGCGCGGTGCCGGTCTGTTTGGCCAGCAGCGCGTACATCGGATTGGCGTCGCTGCCGCGCACGTGCGACTTGCCCAGCATCGGAAACTTGACGCCGTAGGTGTTGTAGCAGAAGTCCGCGATCTGCTTCTCCGAGCCCGGCTCCTGCGAGAAGTCGTTGGACGGGAAGCCAAGCACCACCAGGCCGCGCGCGTTGTATTTGGCGTGCAGCGCTTCGAGGCCTTCATATTGCGGCGTGAAGCCGCAATAGCTGGCCGTGTTGACCACCAGCACCACCTTGCCGGCGTACTGGCACAGGTTCTGCGGCGCCTCGTCCTGCAGGCGCGGGAAGGTGAAGTTGAGCGATGCTGGGCAAGCGCCGGCCTGCGTCGCTCCAGCGACCGCGGCGGGCGCTGCGGGCTTCTCGGCGGCGCGGGCAGGCGAGGGCAGCAGTGCCGACGCGGCGAGCGCCACGGCGGCGAAGGCGAGGGGGCGGGTGGTCAGGGAACGACTGAACATGGCGACGGGGCTCCAGGGGGCGGCTCGCTGTATCGGGTACACGTAGTCTACGCCGATGACGGGCCCGCTGCCGCCCGCCGCTTCAGTCCATCGCCAGCGTGGCCGCGTGCTCGGTGACGCTGCTGCGCAGCTCCAGGTCCGGCATGCTGCGCACGACCAGCAGCGCCAGCAGCGACGCGGCCGCACCGACGGCAAAGATCAGGTGGAAGCCCGACTCGACGCCACCGGCCAGCACGTGCCGCACCGCCGGCGACAGCTGCGCCAGTGCTTCGCTGCCATGGCGCAGCGCGCCCAGGTCGAGCGCCTGCGTCACACCCGAAGCCGCCAGCGCATGGCGGAATTCCAGCGTCAGCAGCGTGCCCGCCAGCGCCCCGCCGAGCGCGCTGCCGAGCGAACGCAGCACCAGCAGCGCGCCGGTGCCGGCGCCGGTATCGCGGCGCTCCAGCACGTTCTGCACGCTCATCAGCGTGGCCACCATGGTGATGCCCAGGCCCACGCCGGCCAGCGTCATCGCCATCAGCACAACAGCCAGCGGCGCCGCCGGCGTCACCAGCGCCAGCACGATCAAACCGAGCGCACCGGCAACATAGCCCGCCGTCAGGATGCCGCGCATGCGGCCCACGCGCGGCGCGACCCACGCCACGATAAAGTTGCCCGCCACCGTCGCCAGCAGGAACGGCATCACCAGCAGGCCGGAGGTCGAGGCATCGGCACCGCGCACCAGCTGGAAGTGCAGCGGCAGCGCAAAGATGCACAGGAAGATATTGAGCGCCGACAGCGCCGATGCCGCCACGCCCATCACATAGGCGCGGTTGCCGAACAGCCGCGGCGGCAGCATCGGGTCGGCGGCGCGGCGCTCCTGCCACACCAGCAGCACCACCGCCACGGCCGCGGCGAGCAGCAGCGCGGCCAGCTCCGGCGAGAGCCAGTCATAGACATCGCCACCCCAGCTCATCGCCAGCAGGAAGGCGACGATGGCCACCGCCAGCAGCAGCGCGCCCAGCCAGTCGACGCGTGCGCGACCGCCGCGCGGCGGCAGCGTCGCCAGGCCGCGATAGCACATCACCATCGCCAGCAGGCCCAGCGGCACGTTGACCCAGAACAGCCAGCGCCACGACATGTGGTCCGACACCCAGCCGCCCACCAGCGGCCCCGCGATCGACGCCACGGCCCACACCGTGGCCAGGTAGCCCTGGTAGCGCCCGCGCTGGCGCGGCGCCACCACGTCGGCGATGGCCGCCTGCGCCAGCGACATCAGCCCGCCGCCGCCCACGCCTTGCAGCGCGCGGAACAGGATCAGCTGCCCCAGCGTCTGCGCGAGCGCGCACGCCACCGAGGCGCCGATGAACAGCGTGATCGCCACCATCAGCAGGCGGCGCCGCCCGAAGCTGTCGGAAAGCTTGCCGTACAGCGGCGTGGTCACCGTCGACACGATCAGGTACGCGGTCACGATCCACGACAGGTGGCCAAAACCGTTCAGGTCATTGGCGATGGCCGGGACCGCCGGGATCACCACGGTCTGGTCCAGCGCCGCCAGCAGGATGCACAGCACGATGCCACCGATGACGCGCATGATGGCGCGATGGTCGTGGACGGGCGTTGGAATGGCTTGGGCGGCGGATGCGGACGACGACATTGCAGACACGGGTACGCGGCAAAGTGCCGCGATGCAAACATGGGAAGGGGAATTGCCGGCCGGAAGGTCCGCGAGGAACGGCTGGGATGCCGCAACGGAGCGACCGCAATTCAGTAACCGCATAATTATATGCGGTTAGCGCATATCGCGCTGAGGGGAGGTCGCGGGGGTCTGTCGTCCGCCCCCTACGGCTTTCTCCCCTCTCCCGCCCGCGGGAGAGATGACTGCATGCCCCTCATGCCGGCTTGCCGCCAGGAACCGGTAGTACAGTGGTTGATGCTCGGTTTTGACGCGCAGTGTGGCCG
>NZ_JBIVHB010000025.1:0-93120 GCF_044748965.1 Cupriavidus sp. NPDC089707 | reverse complement strand
TCCGAACCTTCAGGGCGACGGAAATCGCGCTATATCATGCACTTGGCAATCTTCCTGAGCCTTCGTCAACCCACACATTTTCCTGACGAACCAAAAAAAAAGGCCCTCCAGCATTACGTCGGCAGTAGTGGACGGTCGGCTGCGTCGAGATTCGCCGAAATCAGGACTCCCAACAACGCGCCCGCGGCCGCGTATTGACCTCCACGGCCGGGCTGTGCACATCCTGCAGACGATCGTGCATGGTCTCGCAGCGGATCAACATCATTGTCGGGGGTTTTTTATCCGCATCGGTTACGTCAACCTCTACGGCGCTGCGCAGATATACTTGGCGGGAGACGATGGAGACGATCACGATGATGGCGCAGACGTAGAGCGCCCGGACCACAAATTGAAGATATCGCGCCATGGAAATCGCACCAGCAGGAGGTGATTTGGTGGCTAGACTACACGAAGATCCCACAAGACGCGCTACGTCGTTGCACGATTGACACCGGCTCCATTTCGCTGAAGCGAGGCCGGACCGCGCCTTCTGTGACACCACACTGGGCTGATGAGGATGCCAAAGACAATCGTTCCCCTACCGAGCGGCCACTACTGGGCCACGCCGCACGCGCCCTTTCCCCCGGACGTTTCGAATGGCCATGACGAAGTCTTCCCTGGCGCTCATTGCGTCAGCGACGGCAAATGGGTCACTTTCTACAAGAACGGTGAAGAAGTCTGGGCATGCAATGCTCTGTATGCCTCCGCCCATTTCGACTTTACTTCCGACTCCAGCGCCTGCGCGTCGACGGCCGACTGAGGTGCCCCGGCGCCGCGAGACTTGCGGCCCCTCCCCGCGTCAACCATGACGCCCAGCGCAATACTACAAGCAAAATTTCACTCGACGGGCGTGATGTTCAAATAGCCGCCGCGGGGCTTGCCCTCAGTCGAGGGCACCTGAAGCAACTGAATCTTTATGAATGGGCGGGCTCAGCATGCACTGGACGGACTGCTAAGCGCATTCCCATTGCATTGAGAATCGCCGATAGGTTGCTCAGTACACGATTTCCAGTCGGGGACAGCGTGCGATAGATCTGAGTCGGATTCAGGTGCGCCTGCCCAGCCACGGCCTGGACACCGCCATTCTACCAACAACACATTTGAAGCCAGAATCGAGCTTGTTCACGCTCCCTTCCGCTGGGGACCGCCGAAGCAAGGATGCAACCCAAGTAAGACTCTATGGCTTCCGCATCGACTGAACGAACCTCGCATGGAAGTTAGGAAGGTCGCCTCGCTTCGCGCAGTTCCCTATACAGCCGAAATCCCGCCTGCGTGCCCCCCTGCACCATCACCCGGCGGCGCCGTGACAATGGAGCGCAGCGCAGGCGTGGCTGGCACGATCCTGGCCAGATCCGGCACCGGCCGCCGTAATTCAGGCGACGTGGCAAACGCCGTCTCCATCCCCTGCGCCGCAGCCAGCGTCTCCAGATCCCCCCGGAAGCGCCCGGTCACCTGCAGCCCGAACGGCATGCCGGCTTCGTCCGTACCACACGGCAGCGAGATAGCCGGATGGGTGGTCAGCGTCACGACATAGGTCAACGCCAGCCAGCGATAGTAGTTCTCCTGCTTCTCACCATTGATGGTGTCGGCATACAGGCTGGTCCATGCAAACGGCGAAACCGGCGTGGTCGGCGACAGGATCAGGTCGTATTCTTGATAGGCGTGCTGGAAGCGTTGCAGGATCCGGTTCTGTTCCGCCTGCGCCCAGGAACTGTCGGCCAGCGACATCTTCGCGCCCATCTCGTAGTTCGCCCGCGTATTGGGCCCGAGTGCGTAGGGGTCGCGCTGGTAGGCGTCCTGCAGGCCGGCGACGAAGCTTTCCGCGCGCAGCACGTCGAAGCAGCGGTGCACCTCGCCCAGGTCAAAGCGGACCTCGTCGCAGCGCTTGAACAAGTGGCGCATTGCGGCGATCTTGCCTCGGAACAAGCGGCGGATACCGTCGTCCACGGCGCAGCAGCCGAAGTCCTCGGTATAGCCGACGCGCAGCGTCGACAGGTCCACATGCGGCGGAAGGCGGAAGGACTCCGCGTTCACCGCGTAGCTCAGCGGATCGGTCACCGACACACCCGCCGATGCGGCCAGTTGCAGGCAGGCATCGGCAACCGTGCGTCCCATTGGGCCGACCACCGAGATCGGCGTCCAACCCAGGAGCTTGCGTGAATTGGGCACGATGCCGGGCGACGGCCGGAAGCCCACCACGCCGCACTTCGCCGCCGGAATGCGCAGTGACCCGCCAGTGTCCGAGCCCGTGCACACCGGCAGGAAATCCGCTGCCAGCGCCGCCGCCGAGCCCCCCGACGAGCCCCCTGCGTTGAGGTTGGGGTTGAATGGATTGCCGGTCGCGCCCCAGACCGCATTGCGCGAGTTGGCGCCGGCGCCCATCTCGGGAATGTTGGTCTTGCCCACCACGATGGCGCCGGCCGCGCGCAGCCGCGCCACCAACAGGTTGTCCGCCGCCGGCACATGGTTGCGGAAGAGCGGCGAGCCGTAGGTGGTCAACAAGCCCTCGGTGGCCTCCAGGTCCTTGACCCCGAGCGGCAGGCCGTGCAGCAGCCCGAGCGTTTCGTTGCGCAGTACCGCCTGCTCGGCCACGCGAGCCTCCTTGCGAGCGCGCTCGAAGCAGGTCGCCGTGATGGCGTTGATGGCCGGGTTGTAGGCCTCGATGCGGGCGATGCACGCCTCCAGCAGCTCTACCGGTGAGATGTCGCGGGTGCCGATCAGCCGGCGGAGTTCGACCGCGGAAAGCGAGGTCAGTTGGTCTGGCACGTTCATGGTTCAGGATGTGGTGGCCCTGCCTGCCGCCATGGTGGGCGACAGGCATCGGAAGAGACAGGAGGCCGTAGTCCGGCTTAGTCCAGCTTGATTTGCGCGCGCTGCGCGATGGCGCGCATCTGCGGGATTTCCTTGTCGATCATGGCCGCGACCTGGCTGCCGGGCGCATAGAACGGTTCGATGCCGCTTTCGGCCAGTTGCTTGCGCGTGGGCGGATCGGCGATGGCGTCGGCCAGCGCCTTCTCCAGCTTCGCCTTGACATCGGCCGGCACGCCGCGCGGCGCGACCAGCGCGATCCAGGTGCTGGCGTCCATGCCCGGGTACCCGCTTTCAGCCACGGTGGGCACATTTGGCAGCAGCGCCGAGCGCTTTGCCGTGGTGACTGCGATCGCCTTGATCTTGCCGGACTTGAGCTGCGGGATCGCCGCGGCCACGGTGTCCACGCTGAACGGGATCTGCCCGCCCATCAGGTCGGTCATGGCCGGCCCGCTGCCCTTGTATGGCACATGAAGCAGCTTGGTGCCGGTAAGATTGAACAGTTCCTCGCCGGCAAAGTGAGCGGTGGTGCCGGCGCCGAACGACGCGTAGGAATACTTGCCCGGCGCCGCCTTGGCCGCGGCCACGAACTCCTTGAGGTTGTTCACCGGCACGTCGCGGTTCGCAAGCAGGATCAGCCCCGTCGAACCGATCAGGCCAATCGGCTCGAAGTTCGTCTGCGGGTCGTACGGCAGCTTGGCGTAGACGGCGGGGTTGACCGTGAACGTCGTTCCCGACGTGGCCATCAGCGTGTAACCATCCGGCGCCGACTTGGCCACGTAGGTGGCGGCGACGATGGTGCCGGCGCCGGGCCGGTTCTCGACCACCACAGTCTGCCCGAGCACTTCCCCGAGCTTGCGCGCAATGGTGCGGCCCACCATGTCGGTGGCGCCGCCCGGCGGAAACGGCAGTACCAGCTGGATCGGTTTGGACGGATAGCCGCCTTGCGCGGCGACATTGGCTGGCGCCAGCGAGACCACGGCAGAGGCGCTGCAGGCTGCAAGCACGAACAGGGTTCGGGGGACGCGGAATCGCATATGGATGCTCCAGCAGACGATGGATCGGCGCAGCAAAGCAAAGGCTGTGCGGCGGCGCGTGATTTCATCGTACGACCGAACCGCAGCGAAATCGTAGCAATGTTTCGAAAGATTGATTGCCGAAAACGCAATCGATAAAATGGTTCTGCCGCCTTCAAGCCCTACCCCACCATGTCCTACCGCATCCTGCAGGAAACCGCCGTGCGCTACTTCCTTGAAGTCGTGCGCACCGGCTCGGTCAAGGACGCCGCCGTCAAGCTCAATGTGGCGCCCTCGGCGGTCAGTCGGCAGATTGCCAAGCTCGAGAGCGAACTCGACACGCTGCTGTTCGACCGGCGCGCACGCGGCCTGGTCCCAAATGCCGCAGGCGAGCTGCTGGCGGCGCACGCCAAGCGCGCCCAGCAGGACATCGACCGCGTCACTGGCGAGATACAGGCGCTGCGCGGCCTGCGGGTCGGCCAAGTGCGGCTGGCCAGCGTGGAAGGCTTGACACACGATTTCATTCCTGCCCTGGCGGCGAGCTTTCGGGAACAGTACGGCGGTATCCGCTTTGACCTCGACGTGTGTCCGCAAGGCGACATCGCCAAGCGCATCCGCGACGGCGAAGCCGACATCGGTATCACGCTGAGCGGGCTGCCCGAACTGGATATCGAGGTTGAATTGCGCCATCCGGCCCCCGTGCTCGCGGTCATGGCCCCCAGCCATCCGCTGGCCGGCCAGCGCCAGCTGTCGCTGTCCCAGGTCATCGGCTACCCGCTTGCGCTACCACCCAAGGACAGTTCACTGCGGCAATTGCTGGATACCAGCTGCAGCCGCCAAGGCCTGAGCTACCAGACCGTGTTTTCCTGCAACCACCTGGATTCGCTGGTCGGCTTTGCCGCCGCCGGGGGGGGTGTCATCAGCTTCTATGGCGAGCTGTCGGTGCGGCGGCGGCTGAAGGCCGGTATCGTTACCGCCGTGCCGCTGCGCGACCGCGAAATGAATGAGCGCTATATCGAGATCCAGACGCTGGCCCGGCGCAACCTCCCGCCCGCGGGCCGCGCCTTCGTCCAGCACCTGGTGCAGACCATCACGTGTATCGATGCGGAAAGCGATCGACCGGCGAATGCAGATGGATTGCCTAAGTAGCAATCGACAATTCAAATAATTGCTCCCGACGCCAGTCCCGCCAGGCACGCCAACGTTGCAGAATCGGGGCATCGGATCAAATTGCACAAAATGCAGACCCCACCGTATGGGCAAAGACATCCTAGTACTCGGCGCCGGCATGGTCGGCGTCTGCACGGCGCTGGCGCTACGTCAGCGCGGCCACGCGGTGGTGCTGGTCGACCGGCAGGCGCCCGGCCGTGAAACCTCTTACGGGAATGCCGGCATCATCCAGCGCGAGGCGGTGCAGCCTTATGCCTTCCCGCGCGAGTGGACCGCCATACTGCGGGTGATGGCGCGCCAGGGCAACGATGTCCATTACCATCCGCGTGCGCTCGCCGGCATTCTGCCGACGCTGGCCCGCTACTGGCACGAATCGGCACCCAGCCGCTATACGGTGACGGTCGCTGCATATAGCGCGCTGATCCGGCACTGCCTGACCGAGCACGAACGACTGATCGCGCTGGCGGGCGCGCAGGACCTGGTCAGCAAACAGGGATGGCTGCAGGCTTACCGCGACAGCGCGGCGTTCGACCGCGAGGCGGCAATTGCGGCAGCGGTCGCGCGCGAGCACGCCCTCGATTGCCGGATCCTGGACGGCGCCGCCCTTGCCGCCGCGGAGCCGGCCCTGCATGGGTCGCTGGCCGGCGCTGTCCATTGGCGCGATCCGTGGACCGTCGCCGACCCGGGCGAGCTGGTCCACCGCTACGCTGCCTGCTACGAGAACGCCGGCGGCATCTTCAGCCTCGGCGACGCTACCACGCTGAAACCTGCCGGCAGCGGATGGAGCTTGTCGACGAACGACGGCATGGTAACGGCGCAGCATGCGGTCATTGCGCTGGGCCCGTGGGCGCCGTCGCTCACCCGGCCGCTCGGCTATCGGATTCCGCTGTTCGTGAAGCGAGGCTACCACCGCCACTACTCATCCCCGGCAATGCCCAAGTTGCCGCTCCTCGATACCGAGAACGGTCTCTTGCTGGCGCCAATGAAGCGGGGCCTGCGCCTCACTACCGGCGCGGAATTCGCCCGCCACGATGCACCACCCACGCCAGTGCAGCTCTTGCGGGCGGAGCGTTATGCCAGCGAGCTGGTGGAACTCGGCGCACCCGTCGAGGACACGCCCTGGCTGGGTGCCAGACCTTGCGTGGCCGACATGCGCCCGGTGGTGGGCCGAGCCCCGCGCCATCCGGGCCTGTGGTTCCACTTCGGACATGCACACCAGGGCTTCACCCTCGGCCCCGCCACGGCGCGGCTGCTCGCCGAACTGATCGACGGCGAGGCGCCTTATGTGGATGCCCGCCCGTACGATCCGGCCCGCTTTGGCATCTGACGTTGTAGATTGTCCGCGTGCTGCGAGCGTCCGCGGTTTTGCCGAGCTCTCTCCCGCCCTGCTCACGGCCGCGGGACCGTATTGGTGCAACTGGAGGTTCCTGCCGCCGCGACTTGTCGATCCCCGCCGGGGTTCACAAATATGTCAAGCCTCACAAAGCAGAACCCTCTTGGCCGGGCCACCTTGCGTCAATAAACGTCGCGGGCTTCGTGGCGCACCCCGCCAGCTCCATGCGCAGGTCCTAGGGTGGCTTTGATTTTGGTGCAATTTACGACGGTTTGCTAACCCAGCTTTGGCGCGGGCGTGTCGAGATACATCATTGAATATAAATGGAGTGTTACCATCCCTTCGATCATGCGCAGGTGGAGGCAATGCAAGTCTGATGCAGCTCGCAGCCCGTGTTTTGAGTGCAGTCTGTGACGGCAGCAACTGTCCGGTGTAATGCTCAATCGGGAAGCGATCGAGGGCGCCCCGCTTCCCGAATTGGATGCGACGGAACTCGCCTATCGGGCCTGCGGGTAGCCGGGTTGCGGCCGCCCCGCCAATGCAGTGATGATGCGGATCACCCCACCCGCTGCGCCTGTGCCCACGCCAGGTCAGCTACCCGCGCGAAGCGCTCGCCCATGGCATGCGCCTCGGCACTGGACGCCGTGCCGCGCGCGGCGCGGCCCTTGACACCATGCAGGATCGCCGCGAAGCGGAACATGTTGAAGGCGATGTAGAAGTCCAGGTTGCCGATGCCATCGCGTCCGGTGCGGCGGCAATAGGCCTCGGCGTATGCCGCCTCATCCGGTAAGCCCGCTGCCGCCAGATGACGCCCTGCGATGCCGCCCAGGATATCGGGCGGCATGCGGAACATCATGGCGTGGTAGGCAAAGTCGGCCAGCGGATCGCCTAGCGTCGACAGCTCCCAGTCCAACACGGCCAGCACGCGCGGCTCGGTGGGATGGAAGATCAGATTGTCGGTCCGGAAGTCGCCGTGGGTGATGGCAACGTCGTCGGTGGCGGGGAGGTGCTTCGGCAGCCAGTCGACCAATCGGTCCATCGCCGGATGCCGGCCAGCGAGTTCGTCGTTCAGGTACTGCCCCGACCAGCGCGCCACCTGGCGGGCGACATAACCGCCCGCCTTGCCGTAGTCACCGAGTCCGACTGTCGCCGGTGTAATCGTATGCAGGATGGCCAGCGTCTCGTTCATCGCATCCATGTACGCGGCGCGGTGCTCGCGCGGCACATCGGCAAAGCAGGCATCCCAGAAGATCCGGCCTTCGACCAGATCCATCACGAAGAACCAGCTGCCGATCACCGAATCGTCGGTGCAGAGTCCGTGGATGCGGGGCACCGGAAAGCCCGCCTGTCCCAGCGCCGCCATCACGCGTGCTTCGCGCTCGACCGCATGGGCGCCCTTGAGCAGTTCGCCGGGCGGCTTGCGCCGTAGCACATAGCTGTGTCCCGGCGTGCGCAGCCGATACGTCGGGTTGGACTGCCCGCCCTTGAACTGGTCGATCGTCAGCGGCCCGGCATAGCCCTCGACGTTCTGCGCCATCCAGCGCTCAAGGGCCGCCTGGTCGAAACGGTGCTGCTCGCGCACTGGCACCGTGCCGGCGAAATCGTGTGCCTCAGCCATGGCTCGTCTCGCCGCTCAGGGTCTTGCGCTTGATCATTTTCGCCAGCGACCATTTGTGGACTTCGGTCGGGCCGTCATAGATGCGGAAGGCGCGCACTTCGCGGAACACCTGCTCGACAATCGTGTCGCGCGACACACCCGTTCCGCCCATGACCTGAACGCAGCGGTCCGCGACGCGATACACCGCCTCGGACACCGCCACCTTGGCCATCGAACTTTCGTTGGTGCCCAGCACGCCGCTATCGAGCACGCCCGCGCACCAGTCGATCATCAGCGCCGCCTGCTGCAGGTCGATCAGGTTCTCGGCGAGCATGAAGCCCACGCCTTCATGGTCGATCAGCAGCTTGCCGAAGGCCTTGCGCCGCGTGGCATAGGCCGTGGCGATCTCGTTCACGCGCGTGGCGCAGCCGTGCCAGCGCATGCAATGCGAGAGTCGCGCCGGGGACAGCCGTACCTGCGCATAGCGGAAGCCTTCGTTGACTTCGCCAAGCACCTGGCTGGCCGGCACGCGAAGGTTGTCGATGACGATCAGCGCGTGCCCGCCGGGCATCGAATTGTCGATGGTGTCGAGCACGCGTTCGATGCGGATGGCCGGGTTCGGCAGGTCCACCAGGAACATGGTCGACTGGACCTTTTCACCCTCCTCGTCGCTGCCCGTGCGTGCCATCACGATGCCGACCGAAGCGCCTTCCGTGCCGGTGATGAACATCTTGCGGCCATTGATGACCCAATCATCACCTTGCTGCACGGCGACGGTCTGCAGCATCGACGGATCGGAGCCCGCGCCGCCTTCGTCGGCCGGCTCGGTCATGAAGAAGGCCGAGCGCGCCTCGCCGCTCACCAGCTTGTCGAGGAATCGCCGCTTCTGTTCCGGCGTGGCGACCTTGCCGAGCAGGTACATATTGCCCTCATCCGGGGCCATCGTATTGACCGCTACGGGACCCAGCGGCGACAGCGCGGAGCGCTTGAGCACCGCCGCCGTCTCCAGTTGCGTCAGGTGGCTGCCGTCGGGCAGGATGTGCGGCGTCATGACGCTGGCTTCGCGGGCCCTGGCGCGCAGTTCGCGGACCAGATCCTCGGTCGGCCCATGGCCGGCGTTGCGGGGATCGCGCTCATATGGCGCGACAACCTCGCGCACGAATGCCTCGACGCGATCGGCAATGGCCTTGCTGCGCTCGGCGGGACAGGGAGTGAACATGGAAGCTTGCCTCAAAGCGAATTGATGGAATGGCCGCCGTCGACCGGCAGCACCGTGCCGGTCATGAAGTCGGAGGCGTCGGAGGCCAGCAACAGCAGCGCGCCGTCGAGCTGCCGCGGCTGCCCGAGCCGGCGCTGCGGGATGCGCCGGATCAGCGCCCGTCCGCTTTCGGTCTCGAAGAAGCCGCGGTTGATCTCGGTCTCGAAGTAGCCCGGCGCGAGCGCATTGACGCGGATGCCGTGGCGCGCCCACTCCAGCGCCAGGGAGCGCGTCAGGTGGATCAGGCCGGCCTTGGCCGCCGCGTACGCCGGCACCTGCTGGGCCACGCGCAGCCCGAGAATCGACGCGATATTGATGATGCTGCCGTGCGTGTCGGCGTCGCGCATCATGCGCGCGGCTCGCTGCGCCACACGCCAGGCGCCGTTCAGGTTGGTGTCGATCACGCTTTGCCACTGCGCCTCGTCCACGTCCATGGCCGGGCCGGTGGTCGCAATGCCGGCACTGTTGATGACGATCTGCACCGGGCCGAGTTCGCTCTGCGCGGCCTCGAAGGCGGCGTCGACCGAAGCGGGATCCTTCACGTCCAGCGCCACCACGCAACCCTGTCCGCCCTGGCTGCGCAGCGCGGCGAGCTGCGCTTCGCCTTCGGCCACGCGCCGTCCGGCCAGCGCCACCTTGCAGCCTGCGCGCGACAGGGTCTGCGCGAAGTGCAGGCCGAGCCCGCCGAAGGCGCCCGTCACCAGCGCCACCTTGCCCTCCAGGTCGGCGAACGGCTTGAGGCCGCGCCCATCCTCCTGGTTCATTGCCATGTCTCCTCCGATATCCGTGTGGAAGTTATGCCGGACGTTGTTCTCAGGCGGCCTTGACCATGTCTTCGACCACCTTCTTGGCGTCGCCGAACACCATCATGGTCTTGTCCATGTAGAACAGTTCGTTGTCCAGGCCGGCGTAACCGGCCGCCATCGAGCGCTTGTTAACGATGATGGTCTTGGCCTTGTACGCCTCCAGGATCGGCATGCCGGCGATCGGTGAATTCGGGTCGGTCTTGGCCGACGGGTTGACCACGTCGTTGGCGCCCAGCACCAGCACCACGTCGGCCTGGCCGAATTCGCTGTTGATGTCTTCCATCTCGAAAACCTGGTCGTACGGCACCTCGGCCTCGGCCAGCAGCACGTTCATATGGCCAGGCATGCGGCCGGCCACCGGGTGGATCGCGTATTTCACGGTCACGCCCTTCTCGGTGAGCTTCTCGGTCAGTTCCTTGAGCGCATGCTGTGCGCGCGCCACGGCCAGCCCGTAGCCCGGCACGATGATCACGGTTTCGGCATTGCCCATCAGGAACGATGCGTCGTCGGCGGAGCCCGACTTCACATTGCGCTGGACTTGCGAACCGCCTGCGGCACCGGCTGCCGCGTCGCTGCCGAAGCCGCCCAGGATCACGTTGAAGAACGAGCGGTTCATCGCGCGGCACATGATGTACGAGAGGATTGCGCCGCTTGAACCCACCAGCGAGCCCGCGATGATCAGCATCGGGTTGTTCAGCGAGAAGCCGATGCCGGCCGCCGCCCAGCCCGAGTACGAGTTCAGCATCGACACCACCACCGGCATGTCGGCGCCGCCGATCGGGATGATGATCAGCACGCCCAGCACGAAGGCGATGGCGAGCATGACGAGGAACGGCGTCCAGTCCTGCGTCATGAAGAACGCGATGCCGAAGCCGACCATCGCGACGGCCAGCGCCAAGTTCAGTATGTGCTGGCCCGCGAACACCACCGGCGCGCCCTGGAACAGGCGGAACTTGTAGCGCCCGGCCAGCTTGCCGAAGGCGATCACCGAACCGGAGAACGTGATGGCACCAACGAAGCAGCCGATGAACAGTTCGATGCGGTTGCCCATCGGGATCTCGTGCGAGCCAGCCGGCGCGATTCCGAAGGCCGAAGGCTCGGCTACTGCCGCCACCGCGATGAACACCGCCGCGAGACCGATCAGCGAGTGCATCGCCGCGACCAGTTCGGGCATCTTGGTCATCTCGACCTTCTTCGCCACATAGGCGCCGATGCCGCCGCCGACGACCAGGCCAGCCAGGATCAGCGCGAGGCCCGACCCCGCCGCCGTACTGCCGATTCCAGCCGCCAGGAATTCGCTCTTGAGCTTGGCGATCAGCGCCACCGTGGTGAGCGCCGCCACCGCCATGCCGATCATGCCGAAGGCATTGCCCTTGCGGGCCGAAGCCGGGTGCGACAGGCCCTTGAGCGCCTGGATGAAGCAGACCGACGCGCCCAGGTAGAACAGCGTCACGGTATTCATGGACAGTCCGTTCATCGCGGCATCTCCACCAGTTCACCGCCGGCATGCGCAGGCGTCTTTGCGGGCTGCGCCTTGGGCGCCTTTTTGCGGAACATCTCCAGCATGCGCTGCGTGACGAGGAAGCCGCCGAACACATTGACCGCGGCCAGCGCCACCGCCAGCGTGCCCATGGTACGGCCCACGCTGCCTTCGGTCAGGCCGGCAGCCAGCATGGCGCCGACGATGATGATGGCCGAGATCGCATTGGTCACCGCCATCAGCGGCGTATGCAGCGCGGGCGTGACGGTCCAGACCACGTGGTAGCCCACGTAAATCGCCAGCACGAAGATGATCAGGTTGATCACAGTGTGGTTCACCAATTCCATCGAATACTCCTTAGCAGGCCACCGCCTCTTCCACTCGGCGCGACATCAGGCATGCCGCGACGATGTCGTCTTCCATGTTGATCACCAGCCGGCCATCCTTGTCGATCACCAGCTTGAGGAAATCCAGCACATTGCGCGCGTACAGCGCCGAGGCGTCGGCCGCCACCATGCTGGCCAGGTTGGTATGGCCAATGAGGATGACGCCGTGGCGCTCGACCACTTCGTCGGCCACCGTCAGCGGGCAGTTGCCGCCCTGCGCGGCAGCCAGATCGACCACCACCGAGCCCGGCTTCATCTGCTGCACGGTGGCTTCATGCAGCAACGTCGGCGCCTTGCGGCCCGGGATCAGTGCTGTGGTGATGACGATGTCGGCCTGAGTGGCGCGCTGGTGCACCAGCTCGGCCTGGCGCTTCATCCAGTCCGGCGGCATCGGGCGGGCATAGCCGCCCACGCCCTGCGCGATCTCGCGCTCCTCCTCGGTCAGGAACGGCACGTCAAGGAACTTGCCGCCCAGCGATTCGATCTGCTCCTTCACGGCCGGGCGCACGTCCGAGGCCTCGATCACCGCGCCCAGGCGCTTGGCGGTGGCGATCGCCTGCAGGCCGGCCACGCCGGCGCCGAGGATCAGCACGCGCGCGGCCTTGACGGTGCCCGCGGCGGTCATCAGCATCGGCATGAAGCGCTGGTAGTAGTGGGCGGCCATCAGCACGGCCTTGTAGCCGGCGATGTTGGCCTGCGACGAGAGCACGTCCATGCTCTGCGCGCGCGTGGTGCGCGGTGCCGCTTCGAGGGCGAACGCGGTGATGCCGGCGGCGGCCATGCGCGCGTTGTTCTCGTTGTCGAAGGGGTTGAGCATGCCCACCAGCGCCGCGCCCGGCTTCATGCGGGCCAGCTCCATGATGTCCGGCGCGCGCACCTTGAGCACCAGCGGCGCACCGAGCGCATCGGCCGCGCTGCCGATCCGCGCGCCGGCGGCCACGTAGGCGGCATCCGGCTGGCTGGCCCGAAGGCCGGCGCCGGCCTGCACCACCACATCGTGGCCCTGTGCCACGTATTTCTTGACCGTCTCCGGCGTGGCGGCGACGCGCGCCTCCCCCGCCCGGGTCTCAGTCGGTATCCCGATCTGCATTCTTCAGACTCCTGTGGTCCGCCGCGCCTTTGTGCACGGGGACACTGTGGCCGGGCACCGCGCTGGCCAGGGGGCCGCCCGCGGTGCCGGTATGGTGTACCGCTCAGCGGGGCACTTCGCCCTCGAGCGTCACGCGGTTGAGCACGCGCTCGGCATTGCCGTAGTCATGCACGGCGTAGTGCATGGTGCAACGGTTGTCCCACATCAGGACATCACCTTCCTGCCACATGTGGCGGTAGACGTTGTCGGGCGTGACCGAGTGCTCGTACAGGAAGTCGAGCAGCGGGCGGCTTTCCGCCACGGTCATGCCCTCGATGCATTCGGCGGTGTCAGGGTGCCCGACGTAGAGCGCCTTGCGTCCCGTCTCCGGATGCGTGCGCACGATCGGGTGCACCGCGGAAGGCACCTTGTCCGAACCGGTCATCTTTGCCAGGCGCGCGCCGGTAAAGCGCGCACGCAGGCCCTCGATCATGCGTTGCATTGCCGGCGTCAGGCGCTCGTACGACAGGTACTGGTTGCACCACATGGTGTCGCCACCCACCGGGATCGTGACCGCTGACAGGATGGAGATCTTCGGCGGCACCTCGGTATAGATCGAGTCGGAATGCCAGGCCTCGGTGGAAGCGGTTTCCTTAGGGATCTTGGCGACCTGCGCCAGTTCCGGGAACTCGGTCAGGCCCTTGAGCAGCGGATTGCCCTGCACCGGCGTGCCCCAGCGGCGGGCAAACGCGATTTGCGCGGCGGGTTGCAGCCACTGGGCGCGGTACACCAGCACGCCGTATTGCAGGAAGGCGTCATGCAGCACCGCGAAATCCGCATCGTGGAGCGGTTCGTTCAGGTTCACACCCGTGACGGCTGCGCCAACGGAGCCGGTCAGCGGCTTGATTTGAATCGTCATCATGTCTCCTCTATCGGTGTAATGGGTCAGTCAACCAGCAGCACGATCTTGCCGACGTGCTGGTCCTGTTTCATGTAGGCATGGGCGGCGTGGATATCCGTCATGGCAAAGGTGCGGTCGATCGGCAGCCGCACACGCCCCGCGCGCAGGAAGGGCAGCAGGTCGCGCGCGCAGGCCTGGATGCACTCGAGCCGTTCCTGCTCGGTACGGGTACGGAAGGTCACGCCGATCAGCTGCAGGCGCTTGAGCCATAGCTGTGCCAGGTCGATCTGGGCCGTGGCCGATCCCAGCCGCGCGATGTTCACCAACCGGCCCTTTACGGCCAGGCTCTTCATGTTGGCCTCGAATACCGGGCCGCCCACCGTGTCGATGATGACGTCGACGCCCTTGTTGTCCGTGGCCGCCATGACCGCCTCGACCTGGTCGTCCCTCGACGAATCGATGCCCACGTCGACGCCGTACTGGCTGATCTTGTCCAGCTTCGCCGCCGAGCGCGACGAGGCAATCACCGGGCGGGCGCCCATCAGCGACGCGATCTGGATCGCCGCCATCGCCACCCCGCCCGAGGCGCCGTTGACCAGCACCGACTCGCCCGGCTTGAGCTGGCCGTTGACCACCAGGGCGTCATGCGCCGTGATAAACACGTTCGGGAACGCGGCGGCATCGATCCAGGACATGGCGTCCGGCACGGCGATCAGCGCCATCGGGTCGGCGACGACAAACTCAGCCTGGCAACCCTTGCCGTGGCCCATGACGCGGTCGCCCTTGCGCCAGCCGTTCACGCCTTCGCCAACCTCGGCCACCTCGCCCGCGAACTCCACCCCGGTGGTGATGGTGTTGCCGGTGCGCAGCTCCTTTGCCTGGTTGATCTCGCCCCGGTTCAGGCCCGATGCGCGGACCCTGACCAGCAGCTGGCCCGGCCCTGCGACTGGAACGGGGATATCCTGCACTTCAACCCGGCCGCCCTCGGCGCCCGGTATTACACGCACTGCCTTCACTGTCGGCTCCTTGTTTCAGTCTCTGTCTCTTGGTCTGTCCGTGCCTCACACGCTGCCAAGCGCCGTCGCCCGGATCTGCGAAAGCAGGGCCAGTGCGCGCTCGGCTGCACCCTCCCCGCCGGCATGGTTGCCCCGAACAAACGGCGGGCGCAAATCCTCGATGGCAGCCAGCGCGGCCAACGGCTTCTCCGCCGCCACCGCCAGCCGCCGGAACTCGTTGACGGTCAGGAGGTAGGTGTGGAAAACGTCCTGCGGCGGCGGCGTGGCACCCACCTTGTGGAGCAATACGTTCAGCCAGTGCGTGCCGGCGAGCATCGCGGCCTCGATGGTCATCTCGTAATCGGCAGCTCCGCATTTCTGCAGCGATGCCTCGATGCGGCGGGCAATCGCCATGTGTCCTTCAATGTCCATGCGCGCCCCCTTTCATGCGCTCCGCCAGCCTATCCAGGCATTGCCGCAACGCCGTGTCGCAACTGCGGGCGATCGCCTCCGTCGGGGCCAGTCCCTCTCGCAGGCACGGGTCGCGGTAGTGCTCGATGCATTCCATGTCTTCCATCATCGCGGCGATGTCCGCGGGGACCGGCGCCTCTACCCTGGGGCGCCCGACATGCAGCACGTCGCCAAGCGGCCGGAACGCCGCCTGAAGCCCGCCGTCAGGCTGTGGCACCAAATAAACGCCGGGCTGCGTAGCGAACATGTCGTCGTCCACCGTGACTCCGGCCTGATGCAGTGCTGCATTGACCGCGTGGGTTCCGGCGGTCATGCCGGCCCAGAACCACAGTTCGAAATCCTGGAGCGGATCCAGGCGTTCGCGCAGTGCCTGCAGCCTCGCAATCTTTTCAAGGTGTGACACCACCTTCATGCCTGACTCCTCCTGTTGGGCCATCCGGCGCGAACCGCGGCGCCGTTTGACATGACGATAGACAGCCGCAATGCCAATGTCAACAACTTCTATATATGACTTTTATGTAGGAGTAGTGGTTTTCTCGGGGGAAAGCGCGAATTGCCTTGACGATCTACTCGTCAATTCTCTACATTGCATTCCAAGACCTATACAGGAGTTGATCAATGCCACGAGCCATCGTACTCAACCCGGCCGACAATGTGGCCACCCTGCTGGATGCAGGCCACGCCGGGGATGCCTGCGCTCTGGAAGGCGAGCGGCCAGGGAAGCTGGTCCTGCTGCAGGACGTGCCGTTCGGCCACAAGGTGTGCATCACCGACACGCCCACGGGCCAGGACATCCTCAAGTACGGCCAGGTGATCGGGCGCGCGAGCCACGCGATCCGGGCCGGCGAGCACATGCATGTGCACAACATCGAGTCGGCGCGCGCCCGCGGCGACCTGCAAAAGGGGCAATGAAGATGGCGACAACCTTCCTCGGTTACCCGCGCGAGAACGGCGCGGTCGGCGTGCGCAACTGGGTCGCCGTCGTCTCCGTGATGGACAACTGCAATCCGGTCACGCGCACCATTGCGCGCACCGTGGGCGGCTGCATTCCCGTCACCACGCTGTTCGTGCGCGGCCAGTTCGGCGCCGACCTGGATTTCGCCTTCGAGTCGCTGGCGGGCCTGGGCCGCAATCCCAATATCGCGGCGGTGTTGCTGGTGGGCCTCGAACCGTCCTCCACCGAGGAAGTGGCACGCCGCATCGCCGTCAGCGGCAAGCCGGTCGAACGGGTCCACCTTCAACCCAACGGCACCGTCGACTGCATCGCGGAAGGCACGCGCAAGGCGACCATGCTTTCGCTGGCCGCCTCCCGCGCGCGCCGCGTGCCCTGCCCGGTGTCGTCGCTGGTGATCGGCGTGGAATGCGGCGGATCGGATACCACCTCGGGCCTGAGCTGCAATCCGGTGATCGGCCGCATGGCGGACATGGTGATCGCCGAAGGCGGCTCCGTCATCATCTCGGAAACCTCGGAGTTCATCGGCGCCGACCACCTGTTCGCCGAACGCGCCGCCGACGGACGCGTGCGCGAGGCCTTCGTCACCGCGGTGCGCAATATGGAAAACCTGGCTATCTCGCGCGGCGTCGACATGCGCGAGGACCAGCCTTCCCCCGACAACAAGCGCGGCGGCCTCACCACGGTCGAGGAAAAGGCGCTGGGCGCCATGGCCAAGGCCGGCAGCACGCCGCTGGTGGGCGTGCTGCGCTACGGCGAGGCACCGCGCAAGCCGGGCCTGCATTTCATGGACGCACCGGCCGCGGCAGTGGAAAATCTGACTGCGCTTGCCGCCGGCGGGTGCCAGCTCACGTTCTTCGGTACCGGGGTGGGCAACCCGATCGGCAGCATGGTGGCACCGACCGTCAAGGTGTGCGGCAACGTCAATACCCTGCGCACCATGTCCGACAACATTGACTTCGACGTCAGCGGAGTCCTGCAGCACGGAGAAAAGATCTCCGACCTCGGCGAACAGCTGTACGCCTATGCGATGGACGTCGCATCCGGCACGCGGCTGACCAGCGAGGTGCTCGATATCCGGGAGACGGCGATCAGTCGATTCGCACTGAGCCTCTGAGCAATCATGACCAAACTTAACAGCGTCTCCGACGCGATCATCCGCTCCATCGAATCCGGCGCACTGCGCGAAGGCGACCGCCTGCCGTCAGAAGGCGAACTGGCCGCGATGCACGGCGTAAGCGTCGGCACCATCCAGAAGGCGCTGATCCGGCTGACGCACTCGGGGCTGATCACGCGGGAGCAGGGACGGGGCACCTTCGTCTCCGGCACGCGCGTGGCACCGGCGGATGTGCGCTACCTGCGCTTCCGCGACGAAGAGGGCAACGAACTGCCGTCCTACGTCCATGCGCGCTCGGTCAAGCGCATCAAGCGCAAGGGGCCTTGGGCGGACTTCCTTGAAGGCGATGGCTACGTGCGGATCGAGCGCGTGATCAACGTCGGCGGCCGCTTCGACTTCTACAGCGAGTTCTGGCTGCGCGAGGAAGACTTCGCGCAACTGGGCGGGCTGGACCGCGAGGCGCTGGAGAAGAACCTGCGCGAACTGATCGGCCAGCGCCTGTCGCTGCCGACGCTGCGCGTGGACCAGTGGATCCGCTTCGGCACGCCGCCGGCAGCGGCCGCCCGCGAGCTCGGCATCGACCCGGAGGCGCCGGCCTTCATCATGGAAATGCGCGGCTACACGCTGCGCGACCAGCCGCTCTATTACCAGTCGGTCTATGCCGCCCCCTTTTCGGAACGGCTGATGATCGTACGGGAGAAATCGTCATGACGACCCGATGCAATGTCCACAAGCTGGAACAATGGACGTCGGCCGTATTCGAATCGTGCGGCGTGGCGCCCGGGCGTGCCGTCGAGGCCGGCGCAGCGCTGGTGCGCAGCGAGCTGCGCGGCTACAAGACGCACGGCATGACGCGCGTGCCGTCCTACGTCGACCGCCTGCGCGCCGGTGACTTCAATCCGCGCGCAACGATGTCGCACCGCGCCTTCGCCGGTGGCATCGTACTGGACGCCGATGGCGCCATGGGCCAGGTAGCCGGGCCGCATGCGGTCCGGCTTGGGCTTGAAGCACTGGAATCGAGTGCGTCCGTGCTGATCGCGGTGCAGTCGTGCGGCCACCTGGGCGCACTGGGCATCCATGCGCTGCTCGCGGCCGAGGCTGGCGCGTTCTGCATGGTCGGCCAGCGCACCCCACCGGTGCTTGGCATGGAAGGCTTCTCCGGCCCTGCCATCGGCCACAACCCGATCGCGTTCGGCTGTCCGCTGCCGGGCCAGGCGCCGATCGTGTTCGATGTCGCCTGCAGCGTCGCCGCGCGCGGTCACATCCTGCTTGCCGCCCGCGAGGGAAAACCCATTCCGGAAGGCTGGGCGCTCGACGCCGACGGCCAGCCGACCACCGATGCGCAACGCGCGCTCGCCGGCTCGCTGCTGCCCACGGGGGGCCACAAGGGCATCGGCATCGCCATGATGGTGGAGTGCCTGGCGGGTGCGCTGGCCGCCACGGCCGACTCGCTCTCGCCGGAGCGCAACCACGTCGGCAGCGGCGGCGCGGTCGGCCGCCAGGGCGGCTTCGTCTGGCTGGTCAAGCCCGAGGCCTTCTCCGGCCAGGGCGTCTTCGCGGACTACATGGCGCAGTGGACCGGCAACTACCTGGCCGCCGGCGGCGCAGATGCAAGGCTCCCCGGCCACCGTGGCGACACGCTGGAACGTGAAGGCCGCGAACACGGCATCGCGCTGCCCGATGCCATCGTCCGCGAACTGGGCGCACTGGGCCAGCAAACAGGCATCCCCTTTCCGGCCTGATCCAACCACACAGAGATTGCAGAGATCCGGGCTACCGGCAGACGCTGGCCGTCCCTACCCCACAACCACACTGGCTGAATCCGCCCCATGAACGCTCCAATCCTCCCCGACGCGGCCCGGAAGGCCATGGAAGCCGTCTCGATCGACGACAAGTACGCGCTCGAGTCCGGCCGTGCCTACATGAGCGGGGTGCAGGCGCTGGTGCGCCTGCCGCTGCTGCAACGCCGGCGCGACGCCATGGCGGGCCACAACACCGCGGCCTTCATTTCCGGCTACCGCGGCTCGCCGCTCGGCAACTATGACCAGGCCATGTGGCAGGCCAAGAAGTACCTCGCCGACAACCACGTCGTCTTCAAGCCCGGCGTCAACGAAGAACTCGGTGTGACGGCCGTGTGGGGATCGCAGCAACTCGACTTCGATCCCGCCAGCAAGAAGTACGACGGCGTGTTCGGCATCTGGTACGGCAAGGGACCCGGCGTGGACCGCAGCGGCGATGCGCTCAAGCACGCCAACCTGGCCGGCACCGCGCGGCTGGGCGGCGTGATTGCGCTGGCCGGCGACGACCATGTGTCCAAGAGCAGCACGCTGGCGCACCAGAGCGACCACACCCTGATCGCCTGCGGCGTGCCGGTGTTCTTCCCCTCCAACGTGCAGGACATCCTGGACCTGGGCGTGCACGCCTTCGCCATGAGCCGCTTCAGTGGCCTGTGGGCCGGCATGAAGACCGTGCAGGAGGTGGTGGAGTCCGGTTCCTCGGTTGTCACCGATTCGGACCGCGTGCGCATCCTGTTGCCGGAAGACTTCGCCATGCCCGAGGGCGCCCTGCATATCCGCTGGCCCGACGATCCGCTGGCGGCCGAGGCGCGCATGATGGAGTTCAAGTGGCCGGCGGCGCTCGCCTATGTGCGCGCCAACCGCCTGAACCGCAACGTGGTGGAAGGCCCGGACGACCGCTTCGGCATCATCGCCAGCGGCAAGGCCTACAGCGATACGCGCCAGGCGCTGCTCGACCTGAGTCTCGATGACGCCACCTGCCGCACGCTCGGTATCCGCGTCCACAAGGTCAGCGTGGTGTGGCCGCTGGAATCGCTCAGCGTGCGCGAGTTCGCGCACGGGCTGCGCGAGGTGCTGGTGGTGGAGGAAAAGCGCCCGCTCATCGAGCAGCAGCTCAAGGACGAGCTGTACCACTATCCCTCGGACGCGCGCCCGGCCGTCTTCGGCAAGTACCATCACACCGATGGCGTGGGCGGCGAATGGAGCCATCCCAGGCCGGCCGAAGACTGGCTGCTGCGCGCCAAGGCCGACCTGTCGCCGGCGCTGGTGGCCAAGGCCATCGCGCAGCGTCTCAAGGCACTGGGCGTGCCCGCCGACGTGGCCGCGCGCATGGACGTACGCCTGAAGGAAATCGAAGCCAAGGAACGCGCCACCGCCCAGGGCGATGCGCGCGGCACTGACCGCCTGCCATGGTTCTGCCCCGGCTGCCCGCACAACACCAGCACCCGCGTGCCGGAAGGCTCGGTGGCAACGGCCGGCATCGGGTGCCACGGCATGGTGGTGTGGATGGACCGCTCGACCTCCTCGTGGTCGCAGATGGGGGGCGAAGGCGTACACTGGATGGGTCAGTCGGCGTTCAGCAAGCGCACGCACATGTTCGCCAATCTGGGCGACGGCACGTACAACCACTCCGGCCTGCTGGCGGTGCGCCAGTCTATCCACGCCGGCGTGAACATGACCTACAAGATCCTGTTCAACAGCGCCGTGGCCATGACCGGCGGCCAGCCAGTGGACGGGCAACTGGATGTCCCGGCGATGTCGCGCGAGCTGGCCGCTGAAGGCGCCCGGCAGATCGTGGTGGTCACTGACGAGCCGGAAAAGTACAAGGGTGTCCCCAACCTGGCGGCGGGTGTCACCGTGCGCCACCGCGACGAGCTGGATGCCGTGCAGCGCGAACTGCGCGAAGTGAGCGGCGTCACGGCGATCATCTACGACCAGGCCTGCGCCACCAAGAAGCGGCGCGAGCGCAAGCGCGGCACCATGGCGGATCCGGCCAGGCGCGTCGTGATCAACGAGCTGGTATGCGAGGGCTGCGGCGACTGTTCGGTGGAGAGCAACTGCCTGGCCGTGCAACCGGTGGAGACCGAATTCGGCCGCAAGCGCAAAGTGAATCAGGACACCTGCAACAAGGATTTCTCTTGCACCAAGGGCTTCTGCCCGAGCTTCGTCACCGTTGAGGGCGGCGAACTGAGGAAGCCGTCGACGGGCGGCAAGAGCCATCCGGTGCCCACCGGCATGCCGCTGCCCACGCTGCCGGACGCGGCCCGCATCGTCGTGGCGGGCATCGGCGGCACCGGCATCGTGACCATTGGCGGCGTGCTGGGCATGGCCGCCCACCTCGAAGGCAAGGGCGTGATCACCCAGGACGCCACGGGCATGGCGCAGATGGGCGGTTCCACCTGGAGCCACATCCAGATCGCCGCCAGTCCGGATGCGCTGCATGCCAGCCGCGTCGATATCGCCATGGCGGACCTGGTGATCGCATGCGACACGGTGGTCGCGGCCAGCAAGGCAACGATTGCCGCCATGTCGCCGCAGCGCACCTATGTCGTGCTCAACAGCCATGTGACGCCGACCGCCGCCTTTGTCCGCAACCCGGACTGGGACCCGCAGACCGAGCAGGCCGTCGGGCGCATCGCGCAGGCCGTCGGCACCGGCCAGGTCGGCAGCTTCGATGCCGAACAGGTGGCCAAGCAGGTGATGGGCCAGTCGATCTACGCGAACCTGATGATGCTCGGCTACGCGTGGCAGAAGGGCCGCGTGCCGCTGTCGCATGCTGCCATCATGCGTGCCATCGAGCTCAACGGCATACAGGTGGACAGCAACAAGGCCGCGTTCGAATGGGGCCGGATGTGCGCCCACGACATGTCGCGCGTGCCGATGCGGACAGCCAACGCGCAGGTGATCCAGTTCGTGCGCAAGCCCTCGCTGGCCGACCTGATGGCCAGGCATGTCGAGTTCCTTTCGGGTTACCAGAACCGCGCCTATGCCACGCAGTACGAGAGCTTCGTCGACCGGGTCAGGGTCGCCGAGTCGGTCGCGGGCAGCACGCGCCTGACCGAGGCCGTGGCACGCTCGCTGTTCAAGCTGATGGCCTACAAGGATGAGTACGAAGTGGCGCGCCTGCACACCAGTGCAGCCTTCCGCCAGCAGATCGAGTCGATGTTCGAAGGCAAGGTCCGCCTGGTGCACCACCTGGCGCCGCCGCTCCTTGCAAAGAAGAATGACAAGGGCGAACTCGTCAAGGGTGCGTATGGACCCTGGATGCGCACGGCGTTCGGCGTGCTGGCCCGCTTCCGCGGCCTGCGCGGCACGGCGTTCGATCCCTTCGGCTACACCGCAGAGCGCAGGGAAGAGCGCGCGCTGATCGTCGAATACCGCCGCTGCGTCGAGGAACTGCTGCCGAAGCTGTCCGCGCAGAGCTTGGAGCTGGCGCTGGAAATCGCGAAGCTGCCAATGGAAATCCGCGGCTATGGCCACGTCAAGGCGCGCAACCTGGCCGCGGTCCGGACGCGCTGGGAGCGGCTGATGGCGCAATGGAAAGGCGGCGAAGAGCGGCGCGAAGAGACCCGTCCCAACGTGGCCGCCTGAGCAGGACTGGTGTAGCGGTGACTCCGCCGCCTCGCGGCGCGGAGACCGTCCAAAAGACAACGAGGAGACAAGACATGAAATCCGTACTGCACCGTGTTGGACAAACCCTTGGCGCAATCGCGCTCGCCGCGTGTGCCGCCAGCGCCCTGGCGCAAGGCGGCTACCCTAACCGCCCGGTACGCATCATCGTGCCCTGGCCTGCCGGCGGCGGCGTCGATACCGTAACGCGTACCGTGGCAGAGAAGCTGACCGCGAGCCTGGGACAGCAGTTCGTGGTCGACAACCGCCCTGGCGCCACCGGTAACATCGGCGCCGGCATGGGCGCCAAGGCCGCGCCTGATGGCTACACGCTGCTGGTGGCCAGCGCGCCGATGGCCATCAATGCGAGCCTGCAGAAGAACCTGCCGTTCGACCTGGGCAAGGACTTCGCGCCGCTGGGACTGATGGCCAGCTCGCCCTACATGCTGGTCGTCAACCCGTCGGTCGCCGGTTCGGTCAAGGAACTGGTGGCACGGGCGAAGGCCGAGCCCGGCAAGCTGAGCTATGCATCGGTCGGGCCCGGCACGCAGCAGAACGTGGTCAGCGAGGTCTTCAAGGAGATGGCCCACGTCAACATCGTGCACGCTCCCTACAAGGGCGGCCCCCAGGCCCTGACCGACATGGCCGGCGGCCACATCCAGATGATGTTCCATGGCGTGCCGGCGGTGATGCCGTTCGTCAAAGGCGGCCAGCTCAAAGGGATTGCCGTGGCGAGCAAGCAGCGCCTGCCGCTGTTCCCTGATATCCCGACCATGGCCGAGGCCGGCTTCCCGGGCATCGAGGCCAGCGAGTGGTACGGACTGGTGGCACCCGCCGGCACGCCCAAGGAGATCGTCGCGCTGCTGGGCAAGGAAATCGAGAAGGCACTGAATGCGCCCGGCGTGCGCCAGCAACTGGCCAGCAAGGGCTATGACCCGGCCAGCGGCGGCTCTCCGGACCAGTTCGCGACTTTCATGGCCGCCGAGCAGAAGAAATGGGCGCTGGCCATCAAGCAGACCGGCTTCCACCTGGAATAACGCAACGGCGCCCCGCCGCCGGCGGGGCCCGACGCAAAGCAAGGAGGCCCATTGTGAAATTCCAGACGCGACGCGAACGACAGGTGCGGGGCGCCGTCAGGCTGCCGGTAGGCGCCCTGTGCTCGTCGGCCGGCTTTTCGTCTGGTGCTTCGCTATTGGTCGGCGCCTGGCCGCCAGATTTGCGCCGCCATTCCCGCTCGCGCGGCACGCGCAGGTCCGGATGCTCGATGGTCACGCGCGTGCGCCCGCGGAGTTCCTGCCAGAAGCCCTGCCGCACCTCGGCAGGCGTCCCCATGCTGCCCTTGCGCACCAGGCTGTAAAGCTTGTTGGCGGTTGGCGTAACGCCATAGCGGAAGAACAGCAGGCCGCAGACCTCGCGGTACAGCGCTCGGGTTCGGGGAAGCGGCGGCCGTTGAGGCCGTGAAGCTCGAACGGCGCCAACGGGTCGAGAGTCTGCCGGGGCGCGGCGAAGACCGTCAGAATGCGGTTGGAGACAGGTCCAGGCCGCCACTCGAATCGATGGAAATGCGATAACGGACCGTCGCAGCTGGAGTGAGCCTTACCTCCCTCTCCTTCAAGCCACCGAGACACATTGCCGAAGTCTGGGCGCCAAGAATGATCGCCCCCGGTTTGGCGTAGAACCGGGCGACCTCACCGGATTTGAGTCGGCCCACTTCCTTCCCATCGACTGACAGGACCGTATCGCAAGCGCTGCCGTAGAACCCTTGATCCCGGGTCACGACCAGCGTTGCAAACTCGCCGGGTGGCGGCGTTTGCAATCCGCTAAGTCTCTCGGAAGGTGCTGGCGCCGCCTGACTTGCCGGTATGGGGGTGGTCGAGCATGCGGAGACCAGCATGGTCACCACGCAGGCAGAGAGGATTGTTCTTAGGATTAACACGTGGCCCTCCAGAAGGCTTCAACGCAATGAGTGCAGGAACAAGGCGACGATTGCGGGGCGGCTCAGAACTTGTGCCGGACACCCAAGGCGATGCCGAACATGTTGCTCTGCCCGTTGCCCAGGACATAGCTGTTACCCAGCGACAAACTGTTGGCAAAGACGGTCGCCAGCGAATCAAGCATCAAGCCGGCGTTCTTGGCATAGGCAGTGGTCACGTAGAAATCGGTACGCTTGGACAGCGAGTAGTCGGCCACGAAGGAGACCTGCCACGGATTGGCCACGCTGGTGTTGCCGTAAAGGTTCTTGAGATCGTCGTAGTTGTACTCGAGCGTGAGTGCCAGCGCCGGCGTGACCTGGTAGTTGGCGCCGATCCAGTAGAAGTCATCGCGCTGGATCAGGGCATCGGCCGCATTCCTGTTCTGGCCCCAACGGTAGCCGCCCATGATCTTGGCCGGGCCGAAGGCATAGCTGGCGCCTACCACGGCCTTCTTGACGGTGCCGGTGCCGGTGCCGATGGTGGGATTCCACTGGTCATAGCCCGCTGTCGCGGCGAACGGGCCGAACGTGTAAGCCAGCGCCCCGCCATAGGCGGTGTCGCGTCGGAACTGCCCCGGGACTTCGCCATTGCCGCCGATCGGGATGGGGAATCCTACCGAGGCGGGCAAGGCTACCCCGACGCCGAAGGACCAGTGCGCAAGCGCCGTCAGTCCCCCGAACTTCCCGGAGTACTTGACGGTGTTGTCCGCGCGGTAGTTGGGGCCGGATTGCATGACGACCGGCTCATACTGCGTGGCATAGGCGGTCGGAGAGAAGTTGGCCAAGGCCTCGAACATCGAGGTGTACTGCCGGCCAAGACTGACCTGGCCAAAACGGTCGCTTTGGACGCCCACGTAAGCCTGGCGGCCGAACAGACGGCCGCTTTGCTGCGACAAGCCGTTGTCGATGCCGAAGCCGCTTTCGAGCACGAAGAGAGCCTTGATGCCGCCGCCCAGGTCCTCGTTGCCGCGCAGGCCCCAGCGGGAGCCGGACAGCCCTCCCGAAGTCAGTCGGAAAACATCGTTGCCCGGTCCCGGATTAAATCCATTGGCGGCCGTCGGCACGACGCCCGCGTGGTTGACGTATTCCACGTTGGCGTCGATCACGCCATACAGCGTGACGCTTGACTGCGCAACGGTTGCCAGCGGCCATCCCAGCAATGACACAAAGGCCATTCTTTTCAGTGCCATGCCCGCTCTCCTCTCTTTCTTTTTTCTTGGTGGTTCAACCACGACTTCATTCGCTGGATGGCTGGCCTTACAGCCTGCTGCCAGGCAACCTGTTCGAGCATAGGAGCGTAATTCGTTCTCCGCCAACATCCGATGGCTGGAAACGCTCGAAACGGAAAAACAGTGTCGGCCGGTTGCAACAGTCGCCAGCGAAGCGCTCTCCGTGCGGAGCGCCTAGAATGCTGGTGAGCCAAGGCTCACAGGAGCTTGATCAGTAGTCGTTTCCGTGTCTGAAATCCAAACACACATAACGTATCAAGGAGAGCGACATGTCCGTATGCAAATTGCCCGCATTTGGTTTCGCAGTCCTGATGGCACTGACTTCGATAGGTGCGGCCGCCCAGACGGCGCAAGGGTCCCAACCGGGGACGGCGCCATCCGACGTTCCTGCTGCGCCTCCGACTACGGCCCAGGCCAAGGCTTTGATTGCCGAGCGCTTCAAGGCAGCCGATTCCAATCATAACGGCAAGCTGACTCGCGACGAAGCTCAGGCGGGCATGCCAAAGGTCTACGAAAATTTCGACAAGATCGACGTAAAAAAGCAGGGTTATGTCACTGAGCGCCAGATCGGTTCCTACTGGATGAAGAAGACCAAGGACCAGATGCAGAAGGAAGATCCGATCTGGAACTGAAGGCGCTGCAGATTCTTTGTAGCCTCACAAGATGAGGGAGCGGGAGAATTCGAGCCGTATCTCCCGCCCGTAGTGGTCCTCGCATGCCCAACGGCAACCACTTTACGGAGACCGCAATGGCGAGAAGAATCATCCGAATCGCAGTGCCTGACGCGGTACGTATGGCGTTGCCCCTGGAGAAGCGCTGATTAAATCAGTGCGCGAGTCATCGCGGCATTGGGTTGATGCGTGTCATAAGCATGTCCACGATTCAGTCCGGTGATGAAGCGAAGCGCAGTTGTACAGCCCGATTGTTCTGGCGAATCTGGCGCTCGCCAGGAAGCGGCTATTGGCCTCACAGGAGAGCAATCCGGCCCGAGCGCGCAAGTGCGCGGGAATATCGTCCTGGATTGGTCTTCTTCTCTCACATTACGAAAACCAAGGTTGGCTTACGTGCATCGCCACTAGCCGACCTCATTGATCGTTTCCCTAGTATTTGATGTCCCGCTTTTCCTGACGGCCCTCCTGCTTCGTGTCGCGCTTGTCCTGCCGGCACTGAGCGTTGCTCTTCTGGTTTTCCGCCCGGCAGTCGACCTTGCCCGAACGTGCCTCCTGTTTGGCCGCCTGGTTTGCATTTCTGCCTTGTTGGCGCTGCTGCGACTGCTCGGTCGCCGGGGCAGCGCCCGATAGCGCCAGGAGCCCGACCATGACCAGCACTCTGCCGATCTGGTTCCAAAGTCCGTTTCTCGATTCGAACATTTTGACACTCCTCCTTGCGTGAGCCAGGACCGTCCGGATGACTTTATGGAATTGGCCGAGCGTCGTCGAGCGCTCGAAGGTCTCAGGTCAAAAGCCGGAAGCCATCTGCGCATTTTAGGTGGCTTATTGGCCTTCGAACAGGAAGTCGGGGAATCGCCTTCCTTTTGGCGGGGCTTCGCAGGCTGCTGGCACTTCGTATGTCGCTTCCTGCACTGGTAAAGCTTTGGCATGAACTGTCAAGTTTAAGGAACGCGATGCAAAGCAGCGCGGCTGCTTCCCACCTACCTTAGTGACAAGGGCGGCCGCCGACTTACTGCGTGGGCGCCGCGGCAGTGGCTATCACCACGCATTCACCAACGACCTGAAGGCCGACCGTGACGAGCCGCGATTATTGGCGGCGTGAGTTCTGAGATTTTGTGCCACCCCGAAGCCCATTTGATTTGATTTCGCTGAACCTTTGCAAGGAGCAAGACGTGCAATTCCTCGACGATTCGCTGCATCCCGAGAACATGGACAAGGTCGTTATCACCGTGGCCCCCTATGGCCCGGAGTGGATGCCCGAGGATTTCCCCGAAGATATTCCGGTCACCATGGAAGAGCAGGTGCAGAAGGCCGTGGACTGCTACAACGCCGGCGCCACCGTGCTGCACCTGCATGTGCGCGAACTGGACGGCAAGGGTTCCAAGCGCCTGTCGAAGTTCAACGAACTGATCGCCGGCGTGCGCGCCGCGGTGCCCGACATGATCATCCAGGTGGGCGGCTCGATCTCGTTCGCCCCGGAAAGCGATGGCGAAGCCGCCAAGTGGCTGTCGGACGACACCCGCCACATGCTGGCCGAACTGACACCGAAGCCCGACCAGGTGACCGTGGCGATCAACACCACGCAGATGAACATCATGGAGCTGCTGTACCCCGAATACCTGAAGGGTACGTCGCTCGAGAACCCGGCCTACCAGGCGGCCTACAGCGAGATGACCGTGCCGGCCGGCCCGCAATGGGTGGCCGAGCACCTGCGCCGCCTGTCGGCCGCCGGCATCCAGCCGCACTTCCAGCTCACCGGCATTCACGCGCTGGAAACGCTGGAGCGCCTGGTCCGCAACGGCACCTACATGGGCCCGCTGAACCTGACCTGGATCGGCATCGGCGGCGGCTTCGACGGCCCCAACCCGTTCAACTTCTTCAACTTTATCCACCGCGCGCCGGATGGCTGCACCCTGACCGCGGAATCGCTGCTGAAGAACGTGCTGCCGTTCAACATGATGGCGATGTCCATGGGCCTGCACCCGCGCTGCGGCATCGAGGACACCATCATCGACCAGCACGGCAACCGCATGACCTCGGTGCAGCAGATCGAGCAGTGCGTGCGCGTGGCGAAGGAACTGGGCCGCGAGATCGCCTCGGGCAAGGAAGCGCGGGAGATCTACCGCATCGGCACCTGGTACGACAGCGCCGAGGAAACCCTGGCGGCGCACGGCATGGCGCCCAACCGCAAGAGCGGGCAGAAGAACCTGCCGCAGCGCGCGGCCTGACACATCTGCTGCGGTTTCGGGCGCAGCCGGACATCTTTCCGGCCGTGTCCGGCACCCGAGCAAGACCAATCACCATTCCGGCACCAGCCCACACGAGAACCTAATGGGACAGACCTTTACCGAGGCAGCCAGCGCGGTTGCGGATCACACCGTCAGCAAGACGCGCTCCACCTTCTATGCGTGGGTGGTATTCACCCTCATCTTTTCACTGCTGATGTCCGACTACATGTCGCGGCAGGTGTTGAACGCCGTTTTCCCACACCTGAAGCTGGAGTGGGGCCTGACCGATGCCCAGCTTGGCTCACTGAGCGGCGTCGTCGCGCTGATGGTGGGGCTGCTGACCCTGCCGTTCTCACTGCTGGCCGACCGTTGGGGCCGCGTGAAAAGTCTTGCTCTCATGGCGCTGCTGTGGAGCGCAAGCACGCTGGCGTGCGGGCTTGCGGCCAACTACGGACACATGATGGCGGCACGCTTCTTCGTCGGCGTGGGCGAAGCCGCCTACGGCAGCGTGGGCCTGGCGGTGATCCTGAGCGCCTTCCCCGCTTCGATGCGCGCCACGCTGACCGGCGCCTTCACCTCGGGCGGCATGTTCGGCGCCGTGCTCGGCATGGCGCTGGGCGGTGTGGTGGCCACACACTTCGGCTGGCGCGCGGCCTTTGTTGCCATGGCGCTGTTCGGCCTGGTCGTGGCGATGTTCTATGCGCTGATCGTGACCGAGCGCAGGCTGGCCCGGCGTACCCATGCCGGTACGGCGGCGGCCGCCACTGCGCGCGCCACGGGCCGCGGCAGCCTGCCGCTCCCCGCCACGCTGCGTGCGGTGTTCGGGGCGCCTTCGCTGGTATTTGCCTATCTGGGCAGCGGCCTGCAACTGTTCACGGTATTCGCCATCGTGGCCTGGATGCCGAGCTACCTGAACCGCTACTACAGCATGGCACCCGACAAGTCCGCGCTGGCCGCGGCGGTGTTGCTGATCGTCAGCGGCGTAGGCATGACCCTGTGCGGCATCCTGACCGACTGGGTCAGCCGCAAGGCGCCAGGGCGCAAGGTGACGCTCGCCATTGCCTATTGCCTGATCTCCTGTGTGTTGCTGATGTCAGCCCTGCGGCTCGCCCCGGGCAATGCGCAACTGCTGCTGATCGCCGGCGGCGTGCTGGTGGCGGCCGGTACCTGGGGGCCCGCCGGCGCCATGGTCGCCAATCTGGCGCGGCCGGCCATTCATTCGACCGCGCTGGCCACGCTGACCCTGGCCAATAACCTGCTCGGTGCTGCGCCGGCGCCTTTCCTGACCGGCGTGCTCGCCGACCGCATCGGGCTCCTGGGCGCGCTGCAGGTGGTGCCGCTGGTCTCGCTTGCCGCCGCCACGTTGTTCCTCCTGGCGGGACGCAACTATCAGCGGGACCTGAGTCTCGCAGAGCAGCAGAACGAGCTGGAACACGTCTCCGAGCGCGCCCCGGCCTGATACACTTTTCTCTTGTTAGCCAGACGCAAAGAATGTCCATTACCTCGCGTCATCCATCGGGGACGCCAAGTTTTGACGCAAACGGCGAGCCGACACACGAGACAAATGCTTTGCAGTTCGGGACATGCTACTGGATCAAAGGGCGCGAGAGTGGTAATCCTGCAGCGCAGGCAAGTTGTCGCTAACACCACACCGGCCGCGCGGAGTGTACGCGGCGCTACCAGCCGTGTGGATCTTTGCCTACAGTTAACGCGGCGGCAGTTGGCCAGTCCGGCAGCGCCGCCAATGCCGTCTGGTCTGGTCTCACCCAGGCGCCTGCCCGCCCGGGATTCGTATGAGCGATGACTTCGCACCGAGCCGGGTGGGGGATCGTCGTAGACCTCAGCTGTGGGCAGGCTTGCCGGGGGCACGCCCATGTTGACCACTTCCCTCGATCCCCAAGCCGCAGAAGTGCGGCCGCGCCTGCTCGATACCGTCGACCGGGTGTGCGAGATGTGCTTTGGCCTGTTCATGGCCCTGACTTTCGTGGGCGCGGTGTCGGCCGTGGGCGCGCCAGCAAACGCCCCGCACACGATGTTCTACACAGCGCTGGGCTGCAACCTGGCCTGGGGGTTGGCCGATGCCGTGATGTATCTGGTGCGCACGCTCACTGAGCGCGGGCGCAGGCTGTCGCTGGTCAACGCGGTGCGCCATGCCGGCGACCCGGCTGGCGCCATCGCCTGCCTGCGTGACGCGCTCTCGCCAGGCTTGCGCACGCTGGTCGACGATGCCGAACTGGAACCGATCCGGGTCCGCATCGCCCGCAGCACCGACTGGCCCGAGCGCCCCACGCTGAATCTTCAGGATTTGCTGGCGGCCGTTGGGATCTTCCTGCTCGTGGTGCTTGCCACGTTCCCGGTCGCCTTGCCCTTCCTCGTGTTTGCAGACGTCCCGACGGCGCTGCTGGTATCGCGCGTGCTGACCATCCTGATGCTGTTCGGGGCCGGCATCGCCCTGGGGCGCCATGCCGGCTTCGGCGGATGGATGGCGGGCGTGGCCATGACGCTGGTGGGCGTCGCGCTAACCATGGCCATCATCGCGCTCGGGGGCTGACCATGCACGCCGCAAAACCGGCGACACGGCTGGCCGCGCAACGGGCAGCATCCTGGCTGCTGTTCGTGGCGGCAAGCCTGCCGCTTCCCTTGTGCGCTGCCGAAGCCAGCGCAGCCCCCGCAGCTGGGGAAACGCCAGCGTGGAGCGGCGGCCTCTCGGCCTACCTCAACCTGCCGCGCGGCAGCGAGGCCTATGTCACCGGCATTGCCATCGCCAACCGCGGCGCCTTGCACCTTGAGGCGCGCAGCAACTACGAAGGCATGGATGCGTATTCGTTCTTCGTCGGCTACAACCTGGGCTGGGGAGACGCCTTGCGCCTGGATTTCACGCCGATCCTCGGCGTGGTTACCGGCAGCACGCGTAGCGTCGTGGGCGGATTTGAGGCCACACTGACCGGCCGCTATGCCGATGCCTATGTCGAGTTCGAGTACGTGCCGGACGCCGAGCCATCCGGCTACACCTATGCCTGGACTGAGCTTGCCTGGCGCCCCCGTGACTGGCTGCGCTTGGGCCTGGCGGCCCAGCGAACGCGCGTCCCTGACAGCGGCCGAAATTTCCAGCGGGGCATCTTTACGCAAGTGAAGGGCAAGCACATCGCCGGCGCAGTCTACTGGTTCAACCCGGCCGCGCACGACCAGATCGCCGTGGTCTCTGTAGCGCTGACCTTCTGACGCGGTTGGCAGCGTTCCCGTACGCTTCCGTCTGGATTAATCCCGGCGGGCGCGGAAGATGACGGGCTTCCAGTGGTGCAATTCCGGAGCAATGACGCGGGTAGGAGACCGCGCCAAACAGGGGCAGCCGACCGGACTGCTGCTGAGAGCCCCTTGAGGTACCTACAATGCGCGCATGGCTTCCGATCCCGGGCCGACGACCTCCGTCCTTCAACTTCGAATTGCTCTGCGCGGCCTGAGCCCGCCGGTTTGGCGATGCGTCCTCGTTGGCGCAGTTCCTCGATGGGCAGGTCGTAGTCCGCCATCTGGTCCTTGGACCCAGCGGATCGCCGCCGCCCGCTCAGTTCTTACTGTCATCGTTTTGGTTGTCGTTGCCGTCGCTCCTGTCGCTGCCATCTTCCGGGTTCGAGCCGGTCGGCGCCCCGTGCTCGTCGGCCGGCGTTTCGTCTGGTGCTTCGCTATCGGCCGGTGCCGGGCCACCGGATTTGCGCCGCCGTTCCCGCTCGCGCGGCAGGCGCAATTCTGCCAGCAGCTGGCGCGCCAACGCCGCCTCGGCTTCGGCGCGCTCGGCCCGGCGCTGGGCTGCCGCCAATTCGGCCTGCACCATGTCCCGGTCGACGGCGGCCTGGCGCTGCGCCGCCTCGGCGGCCACGAGCTGCTCGTTAAGCCGCTCGGTGAGCGCCGCGGTATGGGCTTCGAGGCGGGCGCGGGCCTCGGCCTGCGCCACCGCCGCGTCGCGGGCCTCGGCGCGCGACGCCCCCAGCTCCGCGCGTAGTTCTTCGGTGGCGCGCTCACTCTTCTGGCGCGCGGTACGCTCCGCGTCCAGTTCGCGCAAGCTGCGTCGCTCGCTGGTCTCGGCGCGTTCCTGCGCGAGCGTCACCTGCTCGCGGGCGCGCTCGAGCTCGGTCGAGAATTGGGTGCGCAACGCGTCCAGTTGCCGGCGCGTGGCCTCGAGTTCCGACCGCCCCGCCTCCAGCCGCGCCTGGGTCGCGGCGTGGTCCTGCCGCTCCGCAGCCAGCGCCGCCTGATTTTCCTCGATGGTTTGGCGCGCGGCGTCCAGTTGCGCGACCAGCGCCGCGGCCTCCTCGCGTGCGAGCGCAGTCTCGGCGTGCGCGGCATCGCGCCCGGCTTCGGCCGCGCTGGCGGCCGCGCGCGCCTCGGCGCGCAGCGTGGCCAGCTCGCCGGTGGCGGCCTCGTTGGCCGCCTGCCAGATGGTCTGCACCGCCCCGGCCGCGATCTCTTTCAATGCCTCGGGCAAGTCCGGGTGGTCGATGGTGACGCGGGTGCGCCCGCGCAGCTCCTGCCAGAACCCCTGCAGCACCTCGGCGGGCGTGCCCATGCTGCCCTTGCGCACCAGCTGATAGAGCTTGTTGGCGGTGGGCGTGATGCCGTAGCGGAAGAACAGCAGGCCGCAGACCTCGCGGTAGAGCGCGCGGGTCTCGGGGAAACGGCCGCGCAGCTCGGAGATATCGTCGGCCATGGCGGCCTGCAGCGCGGCGTCGGTCAACTCCAGGTCGGCGGTGGCCATCGGGTAAAAAGTGTATTGTTATAATAAATATAACTACGTAATACGTCATATGTCAAACTGATGGCAGCAAACTTTAGACATAAGTGTGCTTATGTCAAGGGATCGGCTATACTGACACAAACGGCATGTGCCTCAGCCGATACCCGCTTATGGAACTGCTCCCGATCCCACCGCTGCCAAGCCTGGCCGCGCCGCTGCCCACCCCGCTCGAGCGCCTGCAGCTGCCGCCCGCGCTGTCCGGCGCCGCCGGCAGCAACCGCGCGCCCGCTACCGCCACCCGCATTGCCGCGACGGATGACCTCGCCGCCGTCACCGCCTGGCTCGCGCGCTACGCCGACAGCCCGGCGACCGTGAGCGCCTACCGCCGCGAGGTCGAGCGGCTGCTGCTGTGGACCGTGCTGCAACTGGGCAAGCCGCTGTCGTCGCTGACCCACGAGGACCTGCTGGTCTATGAACGCTTCCTGGCCGACCCGCAGCCTGCCGCGCGCTGGGTGCTCGCGGGCAGCAAGAAGCTCGGCCGCACTCACCCCGACTGGCGCCCGCTTGCCGGGCCACTGTCGCCGGCGAGCGTGCGCCACGCGCTGGTGATCCTGAACGCCCTCTTTGCCTGGCTGACCGAGGCCGGCTACCTGGCCGGCAACCCGCTCGCGCTCGCGCGCCGCCGGCGCGCGCCGAGCCGGCCGCGCATCACGCGCTACCTCAGTCACGAGCTGTGGGACGTGGTCAAGGAGACCATCGCGGCGATGCCGGGGACGACCGACACCGCCACCGCGCGCGAGCGGCTGCATGCGGCGCGCTGCCGCTGGCTGTTGAGCGTGCTCTATCTGGGCGGCTTACGCGCGGCGGAAGTCACCGGCACCGCGATGGGCGCCTTCTTCTGCCGGCGCGATGCGCAGGGCATCGAGCGCTGGTGGCTCGAGGTCACCGGCAAGGGCAACAAGACCCGGCTGGTGCCCGCCACCGACGAGCTGATCGCCGAACTGGCGCGCTACCGCCGCGCCCATGGGCTGGCGCCCACCCCGCACCCCGGCGAGACCCGCCCGCTGCTGCTGCCGGTGATCGGACGCGCGGGCCGCGAGCACCCTGACAAAGGCCTGTCACGCGGGGCGCTGCATCTGATCCTGAAGGAAGTGTTCGGCCTGGCGGCCGCGCGCCTGCGCGCGCGCGGGCCCGAATGGGCGGCGCAGGCCGATGTCCTGGCCAGCGCCTCGGCCCACTGGCTGCGCCACACCGCCGGCTCGCACATGACCGACAAGCAGTTGGATCTGCGGTATGTGCGGGACAATTTTGGGCATGCGTCGATCTCGACGACGAGCGGCTATTTGCATAGCGAGGAGGATGCACGGCATGAGGCCACGCAGGCTCGGCATCGGATTGGCTGGACCAGGAAGACGTAGGGCACGAGCGTGGCATGCGAGAAGCATCCCCGAACTGGATGCACAGCCCTGATCACGTCATCTACTCCTCCGCCATGGCATGACCAGTGCCATGCAGCCTCTTGACCGTATGATCCGCGGCTCTGTTTGAGCAAAGGGGCACGCGTCCTGGAACGACTAACATCGTCAAACCCAGTCCGTCCGGCACATGGAGGACATGGCTCTTGGCACGATCACAGCCTCATGCCGCCGGGCCACACATACTGAACCTTCTCCGCGCGCACCGCTTTGCGCCTACTATGTCACTTATTGCCATCTACTGCGCCAAATCTGCTTCAATTGATGGCGCAGTTTACAGAACCGCGCCACAATTGCGCCATCCTTTAAGCGAACTGCGCCACGTCCGACATGTCCCCTGCCCACGCCCTACTAGAGAGTATCCGGAAAGCCTCCGCGGGACTAATGCTTACCGAGTTGCTGGCACAGCATCCCGACGTTGCACGGCGGACAGCACAACGCTGGATCAGCCAATGGATCGATGATCGACAGATCATGGCGATCGGCGAAGGTCGCGCCCGTCGTTATTTCGCTGCGAAAGCGACCGAGTTTGCCGCGGCCTCCCCGGAGGAAGACCGCTTCCCGGGTTACATCCCGCTTTCCGCCGATAGCCGCGACATCGTGGCGTATATCGATCAGCCTCCGGAGGCGCGCAAGCCTGTGGGGTACCAACGCGACTTCCTTGACGCCTATCAGCCCAATGTCACACGGTACCTGTCGGAATCGCTTCGGCGTCAGTTACACAAGATGGGCAAGACGGCGCAGGCTGATGCGCCCGCTGGAACCTACAGCAGGGCCATCCTGAACCGGCTACTGATCGACCTGTCATGGGCATCGAGTCAATTGGAGGGCAACACCTATTCCCGCCTCGACACCCGGGAGCTGATCGAGCACGGGAAGGCGGCGCAAGGCAAGGCGGCCATCGAAACACAGATGATTCTCAACCACAAGACTGCCATCGAACTGCTGGTGGAGAACATCGGTACGGTAGGTTTCGACCGCTATACCTTGATGAACCTGCATAGTGCCTTGTCGGAAAACCTGTTGCCCAACCCTGCCGATGAAGGCCGTATTCGACAGCACGCCGTAGACATTGGCAGAAGTGTTTACCGACCCCTGTCAGCAGCACAGCAAATTGAGGAAGCACTAGATGTCCTGCTCGGAAAAGTGAATCAGATTGCCGATCCCTTCGAACAGTCATTCTTCGTGCTGGTGCACCTACCCTATCTGCAGCCATTCGCGGACGTGAACAAACGAACCTCGCGCCTGGTGGCCAATCTGCCGCTGTTCCGCGAAAACCTTTGTCCGCTCACATTCCTGGATGTACCGGAGCAAGCTTATAGTCGCGCCATCCTCGGCATGTATGAAATGACCCGCGTCGAATTGCTGCGCGATCTCTACGTTTGGGCTTACGAGCGCTCAACGCAAGAGTACCTGGCCATCAAGCAGGATCTGGCGGAACCCGATCCGCTACGCCTTGCTTGGCGTGATGTGATCAAACAAACGATCCGTGACGTCGTGCTGCAACCCGATCATGATGCGCTATCCGTGATTCGGCAGGCCGTCATGGCAAGAGTGCAAGAGGCTGATCGTGACAACGTGCAAGGGCTGATTGTAGACGAGCTCCGGCGCCTGCACGAGGGCGTACTGGCCCGATACGGCTTGCGACCCTCGGAGCTCGTAGCTTGGAAGGCATCGCAGTTGGCGGCGCCACCCAAGTAATTGCTTGCCGCCGCAGCGAGAATTACTGGCTGGGAAGTCCACGCTCAATGAGTGCTGCGCGCGCGTGGGCCCGAGTGGGAAGCGCAGGCCGATGTCCTGACCAGCGGCTCGGCCTACTGGCTGCGCCACACCGCCGGCTCGCACATGACCGACCGGCAGGTGGACCTGCGCTATGTCAGGGATAATTTCGGGCATGCGTCCATCTCGACGACGAGCGCGTACCTGCACAGCGAAGAGGATGCGCGGCACGAGGCCACGCAGGCGAGTCACCGGATCGGTTGGGGCATCCGCAAGAAGGTGGATTCCTGATTCAATGCAGATCCCGCTCGCGCTATTCTGGGCTGCGCCGACTATGGCAGCATGCACGGCGCATCGTCGTCCCGCTGAAAGGCGCTCGACGCGCTGGCGACTGCCACGACGGGGAAATCGGCCGCCGCATGGTTGAGTGTGGACAAGGCGAACAGAACCGCACGGGCTCGGGGCAAACCTTGCCCAGCGGCTATCGACTGAGCTTTCAAGGAGGTTCGAGCTTCTCGGACCACAACCTGGAACAGATGCGTCTGTTCCATCAGGATTAGTCCGTCGACGACATTTCGCAGGCACTGTCTGCGAAATTCACTGGCCACCCGTCTCCGCAGACATCACCTGCCATTTCCCACTGGTAACGAAATTGCCGCCCCCTGTCCGCGCTGGGCAAAACCTTCCCGTGCTGCAATGAGAAGGGCGGGAAAACAAGAAGCGGGGAAACCCCATGCCCCTCTTGTTCAGATGCTGTTTTTGGTGCAAAATTACATCAATTTTGAGGCACGGAGGTTACTATGCGCACCACTGTCACCATCGACGATGCCCTCTACGAACAGGCGCTAGAGGCGGCCGACCCTAGCATGGACAAATCAGATCTCTTTCGTGAGGCGATCAAGACTTTCGTCCGGGTACAAGCGGCCAAGCGGCTCGCGGCACTGGGTGGCGCCGCTCCAGAGATGCAAAGTGTGCCACGTCGCCGCACAGAGTCTGAAACGAAATGAGCATCCTCGTCGACACTTCCGTATGGGTGGATCATTTTAAGCACCGCAACGACGCACTGGTCGCTCTGATCGTGTCGGATCAAGCACTGACCCACCCCATGGTCTTGGTTGAATTGGCCTGTGGGACACCGCCAGCACCGCGTGCTCGGACACTCGGCGACATCGGACTGTTGCAACCTGCAAAGCAGGCGAGCCTCACCGAGGTGATGGCGTTCATCGAGCGCGAGAAATTGTATGGGCTGGGTTGCGGCCTGGTTGACGTCTCACTGCTGGCTTCCACTTTGATCACACCAGGCGCACAGCTATGGACAATGGATAGGCGTCTCGACGATTTGTCAGGGCGATTTGGTGTGGCGCATCGACCCAAGCTTCACTGAGTCGACGCCTTAGTACGGATGTTCGAGCAGTCGCTGCATATGATCGCTGCCTTGTCGGAGGAACAGCGCCGTGCTCTGCGCACGCCTTGATGAAGTGCGTCGTGTCAGCCAAAACTTCGGCTACGGCGTGGCCGATGACATGGATGCATTGCTTGCCGAGCCCAGGGTTGATGGCTGATCACGATACATTCGCCGCACTGCAAGCCGAAAACGCTCGCCTGGTCGCGCTACTGGAGGCGCATGGCATCGATTGGCGCTTGCCGCCAACGCCTGCGCCTTGCGTGCAGGAAGCCGAACCGTCGCGCCTTTCCACGGGCGAGAAAGTAGCACTGTTCCGTCGGCTATTCCGCGGCCGCACGGATGCCTATCCGATCCGATGGGAGAGCAAGTCCACCGGCAAGTCTGGCTATACGCCAGCTTGTGCCAATGAATGGCGCACCGGCGTCTGCGAAAAACCGCGCATCAAGTGCGCCGACTGCGGCAACCGATTGCTGGTCCCACTCTCGGACCAGGTCATCTACGACCATTTGGCCGGCCAGCACACAGTGGGCGTCTATCCGCTGCTGGAAGATGACACCTGTTATTTCCTCGCCGCCGATTTCGATGAGGCCGAGTGGGGGGAGGATGCCCGTGCCTTCGTGCAGTCGTGCGGTGAACTGGGTGTGCCGGTCGCGCTGGAGATTTCCCGTTCCGGCCAGGGCGCGCACGCATGGGTCTTCTTCGCGGGCAAGGTCTCGGCACGCGATGCGCGCCGCCTCGGCACAGCCATAATCAGCGACACCTGCTCGCGCACCCGGCAACTCAAACTCGCATCCTATGACCGCCTCTTTCCCAACCAGGACACGATGCCCAAAGGCGGCTTCGGCAATTTGATTGCCCTGCCGCTGCAGAAGCATCCGCGTGAGCACGGTTGCAGCGTGTTCGTCGACGCCGGTCTTCGTCCCTATCCCGACCAGTGGGCGTTTCTGACGTCCATCCAGCCGATGGCACCGCAGGACATCGAGCCAACGATCCTTCGCGCCACCGGTGATGTCCACCCGTTGGACGTCACGTTCATCGGCGACGAGGATTTGGCTACGCCTTGGAAGCGCGAAGCGCTCGCAGCAAAGACGCTGGCTGGTACTCTGCCTGAGTCGCTAACCGTGACACTGGCCAACCTGATCTATTTTGAGAAGGCGCAACTGCCGCAGCCACTGGCCAACCGCCTGATCCGTTTGGCGGCATTCCAGAACCCCGAGTTCTACCGTGCGCAAGCGATGCGGATGTCGGTGTGGGACAAGCCGCGCGTGATCGGCAACGCCGAGAACTATCCGCAGCACATTGCCCTGCCGCGCGGCTGTCTCGACGCCGCGCAAGCGCTGCTGCGCGACAACGGCATCCGCTGTGATCTGCACGACGAGCGCTGCCCGGGTGAACCCATCGATATCAGTTTCGTCGGCACGCTTCGCCTCGACCAAGAGGCCGCCATTGCCGGGATGTTGCAGCACGATACTGGCGTGCTGTGCGCACCGACCGCCTTCGGCAAGACGGTCACGGCGGCCGCGATGATTGCTCGTCGCGGCGTCAACACTCTGGTTCTGGTGCATCGCACCGAACTGCTCAAGCAATGGCAGGAGCGCCTGCAAGCCTTCTTGGGCATCCGCAAGGGCGACATCGGCACCATCGGGGGCGGCAAGGTCAAGCCTTCCGGCAAGATCGACATCGCGGTGATGCAATCCCTGTCGCGCCAAGGCGAGGTCAACGCGCTGGTCGAAAACTACGGCCATGTCATCGTCGATGAATGCCACCACGTCGGGGCCGTGTCGTTTGACGCCATTCTGAAACGGACTAAAGCAAAGTACGTGCTTGGGTTGACCGCCACCCCGATCCGCCGCGATGGCCAGCAGCCTATTATCTTCATGCAATGCGGGCCGATCCGGTACACCGCGGCAAAGGCGACCAACTCGCCTCAAGCCTTGGTAGTCATACCGCGGACGCGCCTTTCGCGAATTGAACTGCCACCCGAGTCGGGAATTCAGGATGTATTCCGGCATCTGGCCAACGATCAGGCTCGCACCGATGCCGTCGCGGCGGAAGCGCATGAAGCCTTCAAGCACGGCCGCAAAATCCTGGTGCTGACCGAACGCACCGAACATCTCGACGCCATCCGGGCCGCGTTGGAGGGGAAGATTTCCGCATTGTTCGTGCTACACGGTCGGATGTCCAAGAACCAACGCGCCGCATTGATCGCGACCCTCGATGTCCTGCCAGCCAACACACCTCACGTCTTGCTGGCGACAGGCAAGCTGGTTGGAGAAGGATTTGATCACCCTCCTCTTGACACCTTGGTGCTAGCAATGCCCGTGTCTTGGAGGGGAACTCTGCAACAATACGCCGGCCGGCTGCACCGGGAACACGCCGATAAGACTGACGTCCGGATCATCGATTTCATCGACAGCGGCCATCCGGCATTGCTGCGGATGTGGGACAAGCGCCAACGCGGGTACCGGGCCATGGGATATCGGATTGCCGTAGAGGCCGAGATGGAATGAACTGCCTGCGCTACGCCGACTAGCAGGTGGGGCCATGTTTGGTGCGCGACAACTTCACGATAGCAAAATTTCGTCCGAGCCTGCACTCACATCAGCCCGGCGGAGGCGACCCTCCGCCTGCTGGCTTCATGGCTTGTGGGTGTTCCAGCTTGGCGATTAATTGAACTTTCATTTGCATGGCGTATTCCGAAGGAAGGCTAGCGTAAGCTTTGTCTCGGCTCAGCGACACGCTCTCCCGGGCTATGCGGACATCAAATGACAAGATGACTGATTCGGCACCCCCGAACGCCGACGCGGGACGACCCACCCGCTGATCACGCAGAGCGCCTTGTTCTGTGCCACAGTTGTCCTACCGGACCAGGCTGGAGACTGTGATGGGAAACCGGCTCGCCTCAGAAACGTCGCCTTACCTCCGACAACACGCAGGGAATCCGGTCGACTGGTATCCCTGGTGCGAAGAGGCGTTTCGCCGCGCACGCGACGATGACAAGCCGGTCCTGCTTTCCGTCGGCTACGCCACATGCCATTGGTGCCACGTCATGGCGCACGAATCGTTCGAGAATCCCCGGATCGCCGGCCTGATGAACGAGCGTTTCATCAGCATCAAGGTTGACCGGCAGGAGCGTCCCGATCTCGACGACATTTACCAGAAAGTCCCCCAGATGATGGGACAGGTCGGCGGCTGGCCGCTCACGGTATTCCTGACGCCGCAAGGAGAGCCATTCTTCGGTGGCACCTACTTTCCGCCGGATGACCGCTACGGCCGCCCTGGATTCGAGCGTGTGTTGCTGAGCCTGAGCGAAGCCTGGAGGCATCGCCGCCAGGAACTGCGCGACACCATCGAGCAGTTTCGGCAGGGGTTCCGGCAGCTAGACGACGCGGACCTGAGCCGTGAAGCCGAGGAAGTCGAGGACCTGCCCGCGCAGACAGCCCTTGCCCTCGCCCGAAACACGGATCCGGCCCATGGCGGGTTGGGCGGAGCGCCCAAGTTTCCCAACGCAAGCGCTTACGATCTCGTGCTGCGCATCTATCAACGAACTGGTGAACCCGCGCTGCTTGAAGCGCTGGAGCGCACGCTCGACGGCATGGCGGCCGGCGGCATCCATGACCAGCTCGGCGGTGGGTTCGCCCGCTACAGCGTCGACGAACGCTGGACCGTGCCCCACTTCGAAAAGATGCTTTACGACAATGGCCAGCTCGTCGCACTGTACGCCAACGCCTACCGCCTGACCGGCAAGCCAGCCTGGCGCCGTGTATTCGAAGGAACCATCGCGTACATCCTGCGCGACATGACGCACCCCGATGGCAGCTTCTATGCTGGCGAAGATGCCGACAGCGAAGGCGAGGAAGGCCGCTTTTATGTCTGGACAGCGGCCGAGGTGAAGGCAGTCCTGGGCGAAGTCGAGGGGGCCCTGGCATGTCGCGCCTACGGCGTGACCGACGGCGGGAACTTTGAACCCGGCAGATCGGTGCTCCAGCGTGCGGTCACGCTGTCCCCCCTGGAGGAGGCGCGGCTCGAAGGCTGGCGCGAGCGGCTGTTGGCAGCACGCGCCCAGCGCGTGCGCCCCGGCCGTGACGACAACATTCTCACCGGCTGGAACGCCCTCATGATCCAGGGACTCTGCGCGGCTTACCAGGCAACGGGCAACGGGGCACACCTCGCCGCCGCAAGGCGTGCGGCCAGCTTTATCCAGGACAGACTCGCCCTGCCGGACGGCGGCGTGTACCGGTCCTGGAAGGACGGCACAGCCAAGGTGCCAGGGTTCCTGGAAGACTATGCCTTCCTGGTCAACGCTCTGATCGACCTCTACGAGTCCTGCTTCGACAAGCGATACCTCGATCGCGCAGTCGAACTCGTCGCATTCATCCTCGACAAGTTCTGGGAAGACGGGCTGTATTTCACGCCCCATGATGGCGAGCTATTGGTGCACAGGCCTCGCGCGCCGTACGACAGCGCCTGGCCGTCGGGCATTTCAGCCAGCGTGTTCGCCTTCTTGCGCTTGCTGGAACTCACCGGCCAGGATCGCTACCGTGACCTCGCCGAGCACGAATTCCAGCGATACCGGGCGGCCGCCACTGCGGCCCCGGCCGGCTTCGTGCACCTCCTGGCCGCCAGAGACTTCACACAGCGCGGCCCGTTCGGGATCATTCTTGCCGGCGATAAGGCGGCTGCCGCCGCCTTGGTTGAAAGCGTTCACCGCACCTACCTTCCGGCGCGCGTCCTGGCATTCGCCGAAGACGTTCCAGTCGGCCAGGGGCGGCACCCGGTCGACGGCCAGCCGGCAGCCTACGTGTGCCGGCATCGCACCTGTACCGCACCGGTAACCAGTGGCAAGGCGCTTCTTGAACGCTGCGTGGCGTGACTGCGGGCCCGCTGCTTTTACTCGCAAGTTCGATGTAGTCTAACGAATGCTGAACATCAATCGCCCTGACGTTGCCTTCCAGCATCGGTCGAAAAGCTACTTGCGGACGAAATCCGGATAGAAATCAGAGCTTCTGGACCGTGTGATTGGTCTCGCATATGGTGAGCACCAGTCGCACGATCTCTGATCCTCAACACTTGTCGCTCAAACCCCGACTACAAATGTCGGTTCCGACGGTAGCAGTTTCCCAGGATTCATCAGATTTTTTGGATCGAGCGCACGCTTGACCTGCCACATCAGTTCCAACTCCTCCTGCGACTTGTACCTGTCGAGGCTGTCGCGTTTGGCTGCGCCAATGCCGTGTTCCGCTGAAATCGAACCGTTCTCCGCGTGCACCAGGTCGTCGACAAGGTTGGACACCGCCATGTGCCACCGCGCCAGGAATGCCCCGGCATCGCGACACGCAGGGCGCAGTGGGTTGAAGTGCACATTGCCATCTCCCATATGCCCGTAGATGACCATGCGCATGGCGGGCTCCAGCGCCAGTACTGCGGCGGATGCCTTATTAATGAACTGCGCGATGCGGGACAGGGGCACCGATATATCGCACTTGATGCTGCCGCCGGCGTAGCCCTGGGCGTCCGAGATCTCCTCGCGGATGCGCCAGAACCGTTGCGCGTCGGCCAGGCTCGCAGCGACTGCGGCATCGGCCACCCAGCCATTGCCGAGACCGCACTCCAGGATCTCCATCATCGCGGCGTCCAAGTGCTCCGCTTCGCCCGCCGACGCCAGCTCGATCAGCACCATCCAGTCATGCCGCCCCGGCAGAAGCGATGGGGCGTTGCCATGGTGGGCAAGTACCAGGTCCAGCGCCGGGGCGGAAATCAGCTCGAAGGCGGTAACAGCCTGGCCTGACAGCGTGCGCGCTTCGCCCAGCAGCCTGACGGCGGCGTCCGGGCTTGCCACGGCGACGAATGCTGTCGCGGTCGAGCGCGGCTGCGGCACCAGTTTCAGCACCGCGCCGGTGATGATGCCCAGAGTACCTTCGGCGCCGACAAACAGCTGCTTCAGGTCGTAGCCTGTGTTGTCCTTGCGCAAGCCCTTCAGCGACGAAAGGACGCGGCCGTCCGGCAGCACCACCTCAAGGCCAAGCACCAGGTCACGCATGCTGCCATAGCGGAGCACCGCGGTGCCGCCGGCATTAGTCGACAGGTTGCCGCCGATCTGGCACGACCCCTCGGAGCCGATGCGCAGCGGGAACAGCCGCTTGCGCCCCTCGGCCGCCGCGCGGGCTGCGGACAGTGTGACGCCGGCTTCCACGGTCATCGTGTCGTTGACCGTGTCGACGGCAAGCACGCGGTTCATCCTGCGCAGGCTGATCACCACCGTGGTCCCGCTGTCGTCGGGCACTGCACCACCCATCAGCGAGGTATTGCCTCCTTGCGGCACCATCGGAATGCCATGCCCGTGGCACCAAGCCACTACCTGGCTCACCTGCCCGGTGGTGGCGGGCATGACGACCACCGGCGATTTGCCGCGATAGATGCCGCGGTAGTCCGTGACGAACGGTGCCGTGTCGGCGTCCGTGATCAGGCAGCCGTTGCTGCCGACGATGGCGCTGAGTGCCTGCACTAAGGCGGTCTGGGTCTCCACTGCGTTCAGTCTCCGTCGCAAAATAAAAAAAATTAGAACTTGTGGCGAACGCCCACGGCGACACCGCACATGCCCTTCTGCCCCACGGTGGGAAAGTAGCCGTTCGCGAAGCCGATCGGCGACGTATCGAAGTTGAGGCCGGCATTGCGTGCGTAGGCCGCGGTCAGGTAGATATCGGTGCGCTTGCTCAGGTCGTAATCGGCGATGAAGTTCACTTGCCACGGGTTGGGCGGCTCGATCGCCGGTGCCGCGGCCGACAGGCGCACGAGCCTGAGCCTGGCATAGGCATAGCCGAGGGTCAGGCCCAGCGCGGGCGCTGCCTGGTAGTTCACGCCGGCCCAGTAGTAGTCGTCGCGCAAGAGCGTCGTGCCATCGCCGGCGTCGGCACTGCCCCAGCGGTAGCCCGCCATGACCTTGACCGGCCCGGTGGTGTAGCTGAGCGCCCCGGCCGCCTTGCGTGCCTTGCCGGGCTGCCCGGCGACCGCTGCCGGGTTCCACTGGTCGTAGCCCAGCGCGGCGCCGAAGCCATTGGCCAAGTAAGCAACACCCGCGCCCCAGGCGGTGTTGTCACGCAGGTTGCCCGGCGTTTCGCCATTGCCGCCACTGGCCAGCGGCGTGCCGGCGATGGATCCCACGCCAGTACCGAATGAATAGTGCGCCGTCGCCGTGACGGGGCCAAAGGTGCCCGTGTACTTGAGCATGTTGTCTTCGCGGTAGTTCGGGCCAAGCTGCCAGGCGATCGGCTCGTACAGCACCGAATACCGGTTGGGCGAAAAATTGGCCAGGACATCGAACAGCGTGGTGTACTGGCGACCAAAGCTCAGCCGGCCAAGCTCGCTCTGCAAGCCCGCGTAGGCCTGGCGCCCGAACAAGCGGCCCGCGATCATGACGCCGGTGTCGAGACCGAAGCCGCTCTCCAGCACGAACAAGGCGCTCAGTCCGCCGCCCAGGTCCTCAGTCCCGCGCAGACCCCAGCGCGCTCCCGATAGTCCGCCGGTGGTCGGCATCGAGATACGCTTGCCGCCGGGCTGGTACGACAGCTGGTTGCCCACCACCGTAGGGATGCCGCGCCCCATCCGGTTGACATACTCGACCGGCATGTCGGCCACGCCATACAGCGTAACACCGGACGACTGCGCGATTGCGTGGCTGCAGAGCAGGCTCAGGATGGCAAGGTACGACCGTCTCATGGCAAATCATCTCCTTGGTCTTTGTTTTTTTTCTGTTCGCACGCGCAGCATCGGCCCGGCAGCGCGGGCATGACGCTGTGAGCAAACTGCTGCACGGAGCGTTTCCTGCGGTGTGAAGGTGGCTGGAAGCTATCCGGCCGAGCTGGCTGACAGCGTTTGCTTGACGAGCTGGGGAGAGCCGGCGCCGTTCGGGCTGCCTCCGCTCTCCGCGTTGTGGGCGTGCGCCAGCTGATGCAGGCCGAAGGCGAGATCGGTGCCGCTGCGGTATCCCATCAGGTCATCGCACTGGTTGATGGCCTTTTTGGCCAGCGCCAGGCCCAGCCGCGGGCGCTGGGCGATGCGCCGGGCCAGTGCCAGCGATGCGTCGAACAACTGCTCGCGCGGCACCAGCCGGCTCACCATGCCAAGGCGGTAGGCTTCGGCGGCCGAGAGCCGCTCCGCGGTGAAGAGAAACTCCTTGGCCCTGCGGCTGCCCAGCTCCCACGGGTGCCCGAACAGCTCCACGCCGGGAATGCCGAAATCCACCGCGGCATCGGCGAAATAGGCATCCTCGCTGGCGACGATCAGGTCGCAGGACCATGCCAACATGAGGCCGCCCATGATGCAGGCGCCTTGCACCGCGGCGATGGTAGGCTTGGGCAGGTCGCGCCAGCGCCGGCACAGGCCGACATAGAGCTCGCTCTCGCGGGCGAACCGGTTTTCCACGCCGGCCTTGCCGACGTGGTCCCACCACAGCGACTTGCGCTCAAACGAGACATGCCGGTCCGCCGTCTTGCCAAGGTCGTGCCCCGAGGAAAAGTGCGGGCCGTTGCCCCGCACGATCGCCACCGCGAGGTCGTCGTCGTAGGCGAAGCGCTCCAGCGCCCGATCCAGGTCATAGAGCAGCGCACCATTCTGTGCGTTGCGCACTTCCGGGCGATTGAGGGTAATGACGCCGACCGGGCCGATCGTCTCGAACAGAACGATTTCCGTGCTCGCTTTGGTTTCCATGATGTTCATCGTCCTTGTGCATGCGATTGGCCAGCTGCGACGTGCCGTAGGACCTCGTCGTTGTGCTCGCCCAGTGCCGGCGGTGCGGTAAAGTGCTCGGCTGCCCCGGTCTTGATGGGATTCCCGACCATGCGCGTGACCCTGCCGCCGGGCTCCTGCACTTCCACCACCATGTTGCGGCGCTTGACGGTCGGGAATGCAAAGGCTTCGTCGACGCTCTGAACCAGGGCAGCAGGCACGTCGTGGGTGCCGAACCGGTCGATCCAGTAGGCCGACGGATGCCGTGCGAATTGCGCGAGCAGGATCGCCTCGAGCTCGTCGCGGTTGCGCTGGCGCAGCGCAAGATCCGCGAAGCGGGGATCCAGCGCCAGCTCGGGCAGGTGCAAGGCTTCGCAATATGCCTTCCACCAGTGCGGCAGCGCGCTCGGCGTCGCGTAGACATAGCGGCCGTCGGCACAGACGAACGCCTGGCTGGGCGGCAGCGTGGCATGGCGTGTGCCCATGCGCGTATAGACCGTGCCGTGGGTGAGATAGTCCTGCGCCTGCCAGACCAGCAAGCTCAGCTGCGCGTCGAAAAGAGCGACTTCGACATGGCGGGGCTTGCCATCGGCGTTGCGTCCGTGCAGACCGGCCAGGATCGCTATCGCGGCCCACAGGCCCGCGCCGGTGTCGCCGATCTGGACACCCACGCGCGCCGGCGGGCCGTCGCGCTCGCCGGTCAGGCTCATGATGCCGCTCAGGGCCTGGACCAACGTATCCACGGCGGGGCGGCCGGCATATTCGCCTTCCCTCTCGAAGCCGAAGATCGAGCACAGCACGACGTCCGGCTTGCGTTCGCGCAAGGCGGCGTAGCCAATGCCGAGCCGGTCCAGCACGCCCGGGCGGAAGTTCTCGCACACCACATCGGCGCTTTCCACCAGCGCAAGGAAGGCCTCCCTGCCCTCCTCTGACTTGAGGTCCAGCACGACACTCCTCTTGTTGCGGTTGACGCTGAAGTAGAACGTGCCGACGCCTTCGTCATGGAACGGCGGAATCTGGCGTGTGGGATCGCCGCCGGGTGGTTCGATCTTGATGATGTCCGCACCGAGGTCGCCAAGGATCATGGTGGCGAATGGCCCGGAAAGAAAGTGCGTCAGGTCCAGCACGCGCAAGCCGCGCAGCGGCGGGGTAGCCGTGGTTTCGGTATCAGGCGTTCGCATGGGTCACACCCGCTTCAGGTGTGCGAGCGTGATCTCGCCATCCAGCAGGCGCCGGTTCGCAGGCACCTGCTCGGTCAGCCAGCGCACGCGTTCGGCATGCTCCGCGTTGCCGCGTGGCACGGTCTCGTCGACGCCAGCCTTGATATAGGCCACGGCGTGCGGATCGGCCTCGGCAATCTCCCTGGCCCAGGCCAACGCCACCGACTGCGCCTGACCTGGTTCGACTACGCTGTTCACAAGTCCCGCGCGATACATGTCTTCGGCACGCTGCACGCGGCCGAGCAACAGGATCTCCATGGCGAGCTTGTGGGGCACTTTTGCCGCCAGCCCGACTGCGAAACCGCGGGTCAGGCCAATGCGCGCTTCGGGGTAGCGGAACCTGGCCGACGATGCGGCGATGCACAGGTCGACCTGCTGCAACATGATCATGCCGGCACCGATGCACCAGCCTTCGACCGCCGCGATGACGGGCTTGCGGATGGGGACCGCCAGGTTGGGCGCCCAGTTGGCATTCACCGGGGGATCGCCGACATCGATGCCCGCCGTGAAGTCCTCCGCTTCGCCGGCGATCACCGCCACACGGTCCCCGCTCTCGCCGAAGCGCAGCCACGCCTGCTCGAGTCCGATCGCGACGGACCGGTTCACCGCGTTCTTTTTCCCGGGGCGCCGGATCGTGATCCGGGCCACGCCTTGCACCGATTCATAAGACACCGCTCCGTCGGACAAAGTCTCTCTCCTCATTGGTTGTAATGGATACATCGTACACATTTGGTATCCCATTTGCAAACAACTAGGAAAGCAGAATTGCGGCGGCCAGATTCTCGTTTGCACCTATAAATCCAGAAAAACCTGTAAAACATTCGATAAATGTGCAAAGCATCGTCGCCATGTGCTGCTTCAGCCAACTTCACACAACGGAATAGCACCTGATGGAATCCCTTAATTGAATCCCAAAATTTTATTATGTATCCTAAAACAAAAGCCGGGCAAAGGGAGAGGCACATGGCCACGGCGCACGCCACCCCCGGCTTCCGATATCACCCCGTATTGGAAGGACAACCTCCCGTTAGCCAGTTAGCCGGCAAGTTGAAGTTGCAGCACCAGAACGCGTGCCTGCGCGCGTGTCACAACCGGCCGTCCGCCCGGACCGCCGAAGATCGAAACCTCAGGGAACGTCATGCTCAATCCAACGCAACTAATGTCACCTGCCACACCGCTACGCTCGAACTACCGCTATACGGTACTGGCGCTGCTGCTCGTGGTCTACGCACTGAATTTCGTCGACCGGCAGATCATCGGTATCCTGGCTATCCCCATCAAGCGCGAGCTGGGGCTGACCGACACCCAGCTTGGCGCGCTCGGCGGCGTAGCGTTCGCGCTGTTCTACGCCGCACTCGGCATCCCGGTGGCCTGGCTGGCGGATCGAAAAAGCCGGAGCTGGATCGTGACGATCTCGCTCACGCTGTGGAGCCTGTTCACCGCCCTTTGCGGCACGGCGACCGGCTTCTGGCAGCTCTTCCTCTACCGGATGGGCGTCGGCGTCGGCGAAGCCGGTGGCGTCGCGCCTTCCTTTGCCCTGATCACCGATTACTTTCCCAGGCACCAGCGGGCCCGGGCCTTTGCTGTCTATTCGTTCGGGATTCCGATCGGCTCGGCGACGGGCATCATGCTCGGCGGCTGGATCGCGAATGCCGTCGACTGGCGCACGGCATTCGTGGTGGTAGGCCTGGCCGGCGTCGTGTTTGCGCCGATCTTCCGCATGGCGGTGCGCGAACCCGCGCGCGGCGGCCAGGACGAGAGCATGCCCGCGCCCCAGCCCGCCCAGCCCGGCGCCGGATTCAGCCAGATCGTCAGGTTGCTGGCCGGCAAGCGCAGCTTCTGGCTGATTGCCTTTGCCTCCTCGTTCGCTTCCATGGTGAACTACGGCCTGCTCTTCTGGCTGCCGGCATTCTTCGGCAGGAGCTTCGGGCTCGACCTGGTACAGATCTCGATGTTCTACGGGTCGCTCGTGCTGGCCGGCGGCCTGATCGGCATCTGGTGCGGCGGCTGGCTTGGCGACCGCTTTGGCGCCGCCAACCCGGCCGCCTATGTCTTGCTGCCGGCCTGTGCGTTCGTCCTGGTGGTGCCGCTCTACGCGATTGGATTGCTCAGCCAGTCGCTGACAGTGGCCTTCATCCTGCTGTTGCCGCCGAGCGCGCTGGCCTATCTCTGGATCGGCCCGGTCATCACCTCGATCCAGCACCTGGTGCCGCCGGATATGCGTGCCACGGCGTCGGCCTGTTTCCTCTTCATCAACAACCTGATCGGCATCGGGTTCGGCAGCCTGCTGTTCGGCTTCCTCGCCGACGTGCTTGGCGCCCAGTTCGGCTCGCAGTCGCTGAAGTACTCGATCCTGTTCGGACTGAGCATCTATCTCCTGGCCGCCGCCTTGTTCGTCCTGGCTTCGCGCCATATCCGCCGGGACAGTCACGGCTGAGTGGCCGCGCCGGGTGGCGTCATTGCACCAATCGGCATAGGGGGTAGCCGTGAAGGCTACGCCCCTGCCACATACATGGACGCCCCCGTTTTGTCAGGCCTTCATTGGCGATGGGTCGATGATTGAGATTGCGGCCATACATCCGGACTGTTGAGAAGGCCACTATGGCGCCTTTGTCCCTGATGGAATCTGCTGATCGGGCTCTAATCACCACCTCGCGCTCGAAGCGCCTGTGACAGGGCAGAGTATTCCGATCCCGGCCCAACCAATCTTGCCATCACGTCGTGACTGCCCGAGCAACCTCCTGGGGGGAACGTTCTTTTACTAGACCGATCGGATTACGCGACGTCTCTAAGACGACGCGTAATCCCGCCGGAACGCACGGTCTTGTGTGAGCAGTGCCCAGGCGATTCGCGCATTCCTGTTGGCCACGGCCACCACGGCGATGTTCTTGTGGCGTCTTGCCAACAGGCGACGGAGCCAGCCCGAGAACGCGTCGTTCTTGTTGGTGGCGTAACGAACGACGGCTCGTGCTCCGTGGACCATCAGCGTGCGCAAGTACGTGTCACCGCGCTTGGTAATACCGAGCAGCAGCGGCTTGCCTCCGCTCGAATGCTGCCTCGGCACCAAGCCTAGCCATGCCGCCAATTGCCGAGCGTTGCTGAAGCACTTGCCATCCCCGATCGAAGCAACAAGCGCACTGGCCGTGATCGGGCCGATCCCGGGAATCTCTGCCAGCCTCCGGCTGGAGTCATTCACGTGATGCCAAGCTTGATCTGCATCTCGAGCTCTTCGACCTGTCGATCGAGTTCCTTTAGATGATCGATCAAGCGCTGTACCAACAAACGGAACGAGCCTGGCAGTTCATTTGTGGCGTCTTCGACGAGCTGCGGCACATGTTGGGCAATGCTCGTGATACCCCGTGGGATCACGAGACCGAATTCCCCGAGCAGCCCGCGGATCTGATTCGCCTGCGCAGTGCGGGCGCGCACGAACCCCTGACGGGCGCGGTGTAGCGCAAGAACCGCTTGCTGGTCGACGTTCTTGATGGGAACGAACCGCATATTCGGCCGCGCCACGGCTTCGCAAATCGCTTCCGCATCGGCCATGTCGTTCTTATTCGTCTTCACATAGGGCTTGACGAACTGGGGAGCCATGAGTCGCACCGTGTGGCCGAGCGCCTGCAGCTTGCGTGCCCAGAAGTGGGCCCCAACCGCAGGCTTCCATGCCGACCAGACTCGGCGGAAGGTTTGCAAAGAACGTCGCCATCTGATGTCGCTTTAGCTGCTTCTTCAATACGGACTTGCCGTGCTCGTTCACGCCGTGGACCTGGAAGATATTCTTGGCGAGGTCAATGCCCACTGTAGTAACGTTCATGGTGACGCCTCCTTCGATGATGGTTGTGCTTCGACGCACTTACCACTTTGGCACATCGATGCCGTTTCGGACGGGGGCGTCCATTCCATTACCACCCGGCATGCGGGTCCGCACCGGGCGGTTCGAGAAGTTGAGGTCAAGACAGGCGAGGCACGCCCAGTCGGTCGAAGTAGCTGATAGTAAGCACGGTCTTGAGAAGCCTGTCACTATTGCGCCACCAGCGGCGGCTATTGGCCGCTACCTGTTTCGCGACCGAGGCAGGCGCCCCGAGCTTCAGCAATTCCCGATATTGGTGGTACCGCGCTTCCAGTGCTTGAGCTGGATCGCCCGTAGCCTGTGACGCAGCCATTCATCGAGCTTTCGCCAGATCTTCGGCGTTTGTGCCAGTCGGAAGTACCCTTTCCTCCCCAGCAGGTAGGTACGTAATTTCCCCACAACCTCCGGCATGCCGCGCCCGCCTGAACGGCGGGTCAGTTCCCGGATGCGCTGCTTGAACGCCGCCAGCGGTTTCGCCGCCACCTTGCGTTTGATTTCGCCCCCACGCGCCACCCACAGACTGTAACCGAGGAACTTGCGACCGAAGACGCTACCGACCGCGCTTTTGCCTTCATTGACCATCAGGTGCAATTTGGCATAGCAGCGGCGCAGCAGCGCCATCACCCGCTCACCCGCCCGCACGCTGCGAACATACACGTTCGCATCGTCGGCGTAACGCGCAAAGCAATGGCCGCGTCGTTCCAACTCCTTGCCCACCTCGTCGAGCAAGACGTTAGCCAGCAGCGGCGACAGTACGCCGCTTACAACGTTGCATACTTTTCACTCCGTCGTCTGAATCATTCGAATTTTCGCTGTCAAGAGTCCCAGGCTCTGGGTCAACCCTGAACACAACGACGATTTCATCCTTGTGGATTTCGACGCGCTTGACCAGACCCAATACGATCCTGCGCTTCGTACACCCATCGCGTCGCCATCTCCAACAACCGGTTGCTGCGCTTCGATGGCGATTCGGTCCTGTTCCGGTGGAAGGACTCTACCGAAACGGCGCCAAGCACAAGACAATGACGCTTACGGCCGACGAGTTCATGCGCCGATTCCTGCTGCATGTGCTGCCCGACGGCTTCAAACACATTCGCAGTTACGGGTGGCTCGCCAATCGCCATCGGGCAGCCCGCCTCGCCACCTGCCGCCGGCTGCTCGGGATCGTCACCCCTGCTGACGATGCACCTTCCTCGCCAGAAGACTACCGTGACTGTTACCTACGGCTCACCGGCAGGTCGCTACGTGATTGCCCCGTCTGTGGCAAGGGTCGCATGGTGTGCATCGAAACCTTTCTGCCAGGCGCGCTGCCCCCGTGCCACGCCACCCGCCCATCATGCGTGCTGATCTGCAACCTCATGCCTCGAGCACATGGCCCACGTTCCCTGGTGGCCACGTGCCCAGGCCTGTGCCTCCAGCGCGGACAGGTAGCGGCCTAAAGGGTCGAACCCCTGCGGGATCCCCAGGCGTTCGCCGCCTGGCTTGCGCCTGCCGCACAAGCGGAGTGGGTGGTCTACCTTGGCCCGCTCGCCCTGATCGGCACCGCCTTCTATGCGATTCGTGTTCCTCGGCTCATGATATATGCTCCACGCTTCCTCTCCACACTCGGTCACCCTCATGCAGTTGCGCTTCACTTCGCTCACTGTGGCCAGCTTGCGGGAGGACTTGCACCTCCAGGAGTGCGCCCATGCTGGGCGCACCAAAGCAAAACCGGCGCTCGTTCTGAGCGCCGGTTTTTTTATGCCGCAGAATCACGCCGGGACTGGCGTCATCGGTGGTGCGTCATGGAAGACGAACCAGCATCTTGCCCAGATTGCGTCCGGAGAACAGCGCCAGAAAGGCTTCGGGTGCGCACTCGAGCCCGTCCATCACGGTCTCGCGCCCCACCACATCGCCATTGGCCACCCACCGCCCCATCGCCGCGCGAAATTCGTCGAGGCGATGGCTGAAGTCGCTAACAATGAAGCCCTCGATGCGGATGCGATGGGAAATCACGCGAAATAGATTGCGCAACGCAACCGTCTCCGTGCCGTTGTACATATCGATCATGCCGCATACCGCAACCCTGGCGCCCTGCCTCGCAACGCCGAGCGCCGCATCGAGATGATCGCCGCCCACGTTGTCGAAATAGACATCGATACCCTTGGTCGCCGCGGCGGCGAGCTTCTCCTGAAGATCGCCTGGGGCTTTGTAGTCAATCACGGCATCCGCGCCGAGCGACTTCACATAGGCGCACTTCTCCGGCCCGCCGGCCGAAGCGACCACGGTCATCCCCATCAGCCGCGCGATCTGCACCACGGTCGAGCCCACGGCGCCCGCCGCGGCGGAGACGAACAAGGTTTCGCCAGGCTTGGCGGCAGCCACGGCAAGCAGGCCGAAATACGCGGTGGCCCCTATCATGCCCAGCGTATTGAGGTATGCCTGGGGTGGGACGCCGCCATGGCTCAGTTTCACGAACGCCTGCGCGGGCGCCACAAGCTCATCGCGCCAGCCGAACCGATGCGACACGAGATCGCCCGGCACCAGACCTTCCGCCTTCGATTCCAGCACCTCGCCAATCGCGGCACCGTCCAGCGGCGCGTCGAGCGCAAAGGGAGGCACATAGCTCTCGACGTCGTTCATGCGCCCGCGCATATACGGGTCCACCGACAGCCACCGGTTTCGGACCCTGACCGTGCCGCTGGTCAGCGGCGCCAGCTCGGCTGGCCGCAGCGCAAAATTGTCCAGGCTCGGCATACCCGCCGGCCGCGATTTCAGGTACCACGCTCTTGCCATCTCTGCTCCTTGGAATGAATGGGGGGCGAGCGCGCCAGCGCCCGCCATTGCCGTCTCGCTCAGGCTGCCGTGGTGATGAACTTGTTCACCAGATAGGGCTCGACAGCATCCGGCCCGCCCTCCTCGCCGTAGCCGGAATCGCGCACGCCGCCAAACGGCACTTCCGGCAAGCCCAGGCCGCTGTGGTTGATGGTGGTCATGCCCGCCTCCACCTGGGTCCCCACCGCATGGGCAATCGCTGTCGAGCGCGTATAGGCATATGAGGCGAGACCGTAGGGCAGGCGGTTGGCTTCGGCGATGGCCTCATCCAGCGTGGCGAAGCGATTGAAGATCACGACCGGCCCGAAGGGTTCCTCGTTCATGATGCGTGCCGTGGTGGGGACGTTGGCCAGCACGGTAGGCGGGAAGAAGTTGCCCTCGCCGCCCAGGCGGCTGCCGCCAGTGATCAGCTCGGCGCCATGCGCAACGGCGTCCTGCACCAGCGCCTCGAGCGCCGGCGCGCGCCGCGCATTGGCGAGCGGGCCAATCTGCGTGTCGGGGGCGAGTCCATTGCCGAGGCGCAGCGCGCGCGCAGCGGCGACAAAACCATCGAAGAAGCGATCGGCGACCCTGTCCTGCACCAGGAAGCGCGTGGGTGACGCGCACACCTGCCCGGCGTTGCGAAACTTGGTGGTGATCAGGATATCGATGGCCTTGTCGATATCGGCGTCATCGAAGATCAGCACCGGGGCATGCCCTCCCAGTTCCATGGTGGCGCGCTTCATGTGCAGGCCGGCCAGCGCAGCCAGGTGCTTGCCCACCGCCGTCGAGCCGGTAAAGGAGATCTTGCGGATGACCGGATGGGGAATCAGGTACTCCGAGATCTCGGCGGGAATGCCATAGACCAGGTTGATCACCCCGGCCGGCACCCCTGCGTCCACGAAAGCCTGCACCAGGGCGGCCGGCGACGCCGGCGTTTCCTCCGGTGCCTTGACGATCACGGAGCAGCCTGCAGCCAGTGCGGCGGCCAGCTTGCGTGCCACCTGGTTGACCGGGAAGTTCCAGGGGGTCAGCGCGAGGACCGGGCCCACCGGCAGCTTCACGGTCAGCTGCATGACCTGGGCCGACCGCGAGGGAATGACGCGCCCGAATGTGCGCCGGGCCTCCTCGGCCAGCCAATCCGTCATGTCGGCCGATGCGCCGATCTCCACCGCGGCCTGCGCCAGCGGCTTGCCCTGTTCGCGCGTCAGCAGCCAGGCGATCTGCGGCGTGCGCTCGCGCAAGAGCGCCGCAGCCTTGCGCAGGATCTCGGCGCGCTCGACCGGGGCCAACGCGCGCCAGATCCTGAAGCCTTTTTCCGCGGCGGTCGCAGCCGCCTCCAGGTCTGCGCGCGTTGCCCGCGCCACCGAGCCGATGGTCCCGCCCGTGGCCGGGTCGAGCACGGCAATGGTGGCGCCGTCGGCGGCATCCCGCCATTCTCCGTCGATCAGGAGCCGGACATCCGGATAGCTTCGTTCAAATTCCGAAACGCTCATTTGGCAATCTCCGGCGGCGCGCGGGCCGGTGCCCCGCGCCGCAAATGGGAATACGTGGAAATGGGGCCGGCGTCCGCCGCGCATGCGTGGGCGCGACGCCGGTATTCATGACAAAGCGCGATGGAGCGCCGCGCAGGCGGCGTCGAACTCCGCCCGTGCCCGCCGACTCACGTTGCGCATGCGCAGGAAGCCGTGCACCAGGTCGCCCGCCAGGCGGTACTCGCACGGCACGCCAGCGGCGGCGAGCCTGGCCGCGTATTCGGCGCCCTCATCGAGCAGCGGGTCGAAGCCGGCGCCGGCCACGAAGGCCGGCGGCATGCCGGCCAGGCTCCCCGCGCGCAGCGGTGCCGCATAAACATCAGGGGTCTCCCATGCCTCGCCGAGGTAATGGCGCAGGAACCAGATCATGGTTTCCCGCCCCAGGATGGGCGCGTCCGCGTTGCGCCGGTACGAGGGCCGCTCCACGTCCACATCCAGCGCCGGGTAGAGCAGGCACTGGAAGCAGAACGGCATGGCGCCGCCCCAGTCGCGATACTGCAGGCACAGCGCGGCGGCAAGGTTCCCGCCAGCGCTATCGCCGCCGATGGCGATGCGCCCGGGATCGAGACCGAGGCCGTCCAGATTGGCGCGCAACCACTCGGCCGCCGCCTCGCCGTCCAGCAGCGCGGTGGGATAGCGATGCTCCGGCGCCAGCGCGTACTCGACCGAGATCACTGTGCAGGGCGTGCTGGCGGCAATGTCGGCGGCAATGTCGTCGTAGCTGTCGACACTGCCGACCATCCATCCGCCGCCATGGAAGAACAGCAGCGCGCGGCGCCGGCATGGTGCCGGTGCGTCCGGCCGGTAGATGCGCAGGCGCACGGTGCGCCCGGCGTGCGTCGCGCTCCGGTCCTCCACGGCCATGCCGGGTGGGCGTGGGCCGATGCCGGCACCGGACAACTCGAGGGCCGCCCGGAAAGCCTGTGGCTGCATCTGGTGGATGACCTGCGGCAGTGCCGCTTCGAAACGCGCCAGGAAGGGCCGGATCTCTTCGTCCAGCGCCAGCTCGCTGGTCGCGGCCAGCCCGGCAGCGGGCCCGGAAACTGCCCCGCCGGCCGTCATGGCGTCAGTACGGCGCGGCCAATCAGCTTGCCGCCATGCAGTTCCGACAAGGCTTCGTTGACGCGTGCCAGGCGCACGGTGGTCACGGGAATGGCCGGAATATTCTTCTCCCGCACCAAATCCAGCAGTTCCTGCGTTTCGCGCAGGTTGCCCACATAGCTGCCCTGGATCGTGATCGCTTTGATCGCGATCAGCGGCAAGGCCCAGGGTGCGCCACCGCCAAACAGGCCGACCGTCACCAGCTTGCCGCCCTTGCGCAGGCATTCGAAGCCCAGCGTCGCGGTGTCGGGGTTACCGACAAAGTCGATCGCCGCGCTGGCCGGACCGCCTGCCGCCGCGATCACCTGCTGCACCGCATCCGGCGCGGCGGCATCCACCGTGGCCAGCGCCCCCGCCCGGGCCGCGGCCTCCCGCTTCCTGGGATCGATATCGACCACGATGGCGCCCTTTCCGCCCATGGCCTGCAGCAGCGACAGCGCCATCAGGCCCAGTCCGCCGGCGCCGAGGATCACGATTGGCGAGTCGAACACATCCTGCACCTTTTTCAGGGCGCCATACGCTGTTACCCCCGAGCAGGCATAGGGCGCGGCCGCGACCGGGTCGAGCCCCTTCAGGTCCAGCAGGTAGCGGGCATGCGGCACCATGACATGATCGGCATAGCCGCCCGCCTTTTGCACGCCGATATAGGCCGGCTGCAGGCACATATGCTCATCGCCCGCCCGGCACACCGCGCACTCGCCGCAGCCGATCCACGGATAGACCAGGCGCACGTCACCGACCTTGGCACCCACGGCGTCGGGGCCGACCGCCACCACCTCCCCGGCGGTCTCGTGGCCCATGGTGATCGGCAGCTTCATGCCACGATCCGCGAACGACAGCTTCTTGCGCCCGTGGCCCAGTTCATAGGCGCCTTCCCAGATATGCAGGTCGCTGTGGCAGATGCCCGCGCCGACGACCCTGAGCAATACCTGCGTGCCTTGCGGGGCCGGCGTCGCGGTATGCACCTCGACCAGCGGCGCGCCGAAGTCGGTAACCTGATAGCTCTTCATGGCGTTCAATCCTTGAGGTAGAGGGAGTCGATATCGAAGGACGCTGCCGCTGGCGACGATGCCCCGGCCGCGGTCGCGTGGTCGTCATCGGGACGCCCGAAGCGGAAGCCTGGATAGCCGTGCGCCTCGATGCGTTCGCACAGCTGTCGATAGCGTCCGACGCCGCCGGCATAGGGCATGAACAGACGGGGCTTGCCGGGGATATTTGCCCCCATGTACCAGGAGGTTCCCTTCGGGAAGAGCGTCGCATTGGCGAGCGTGTTCAGATGCTCGACCCACGCCTGCTCGGCGGCCGGAGTCACCTCGATGGTGTCGGCACCGGTCTCGCGCATCGTCGCGATGCAGTTGCCGATCCAGTCCACGTGCTGCTCGATCGACGTCATCATGTTGCTCAGCACCGAGGGGCTGCCCACCGACGCGACCAGGAACAGATTGGGATAGCCTGTGCTCGACAAGCCTAGGTAGGTGCGCGGCCCGGCCGCCCAGTGCTGGCGCAGCGGCAGCCCGCCCCGTCCGACGATGTCGATGGCATGGATGGCGCCGGTCATGGCGTCAAAGCCCGTGGCAAAGACAATGGCATCGACCTCGTAGGCGGCATTGCGCGTCACCACGCCGGACGGCGCGATCTCGACTATCGGCGCAGCCTGCAGGTCGACCAGCGTCACGTTGTCGCGGTTGAAAGTCTCGTAGTAGCCCGTGTCCACGCAGGGACGCTTGGCGGCAAGGGGATAGCCCTTCGGCACCAGGCATTCGGCGATGGCGGGATCGCGCACGATGCCGCGGATCTTGCGCCGCACGAACTCCGCGGCGGTCTCGTTCGCTGCGGTGTTGACGCGCAGGTCCATGAACGTCGATGCGAAGTTGAGCCCACCCTCGTGCCACTTGCGCTCGTATTCCGCCTCGCGCTCGTGCGGCGGCACCTGCAGCGCGCTGACGGTCGAGTCGATGCGGTTCACGCCTCCCGAGTTGTAGCGGGCAGTGCGGCGGCGCTCGGCATAGCCGGTCTTGATGTCACGGTCCTGCTTGTCCGTGATCGGCCGGTTCCGCGCCGGCAGGCTGAAGTTCGGGGTGCGCTGGAACACGTAAAGGTGCTCGGCCTGCTGTGCGATCAGCGGAATCGACTGGATCGCCGACGAGCCGGTGCCGATCACGGCAACGCGCTTGCCGGTGAAATCGACACCCCCGTGCGGCCAGTCGCCGGTGTGGTAGCTGGGTCCCGCGAAGGTGTCGCGCCCCTGGATGTCGGGTACGTTGCCGACCGAAAGGCAGCCAGTGGCTAGGATGAAATAGCGCGCCGAGACAAGCTGCCCTTTGTCCGTCAGCACCTGCCAGCGCCGCGCCGCCTCATCGTAGCTGGCGCTCAGCACCTGGGTGTCGAACTGGATACCGCACCGCAGATCGAAGCGGTCTGCGACATGGTTGACATATTCCAGGATCTCGGGCTGCGTGGCGAAACGCTCGGACCAGCGCCAGGCCTGCTGCAGCGCGTCGGAGAACGAGAACGAATAGTCGGCGCTTTCGATATCGCAGCGGGCGCCGGGGTACCGGTTCCAGTACCACGTCCCGCCGACATCGGCGCCACGCTCGAAGGCCATGACATCGAGGCCCAGGCCGCGCAGCTTGTGCAAGGCGTACAGCCCGGAAAATCCGGCGCCGACGATCACCACATCTTTCTCGAACCGGTCGCTGACGGCGGGCAGCGCCTCTCGCTTGCGGAGCAGGCTCATCGGTCGCCTCCTGCTTGCGTCCCCCACAAGCCCGACGCCGTCGGGCCTCCCGTGCGCCAGTGCGCTGCCGCGGCCACGCCGCCTACCGCCCATCGATGATTCATATCCTTTGTCTCCTTTGCTGCGAGGTTGGTGGAATCGGCCGGACCCGGGTGGTGGCCACCCGAGCCAGGCTCCTGTACCCCTTATTTATTTTTAGGATACCGTAAATTAATTTGGTATTCAACGCTAACATGCTCCGGGGAAACCATGGTGACCGACCAGCCACGCCTCTCCCTGGCGCAAGCGACGTTTCCGCCAGCGAACAACGGAGACGTCACTTGTCGCGCCCCGGATAATTTCGATAAAATTCCATACCACTTCAATAAACTGTATCCCGGCCAGGCAACCCACCGCCCGCCGGACCTCATCAGGAAGGCCACCACTAATGTCGTCGCTGTTGCCCACCGAAGCGTCCCAGCTGCGCGAGAAAACGTATGAGGAGCTGCAACGCCTGCTGCTCTCCGGAGAGTTTCCCGTGGGGACACCGCTCACCGAAATGAAGCTGGCGGACCGTCTCGGCGTCAGCCGCACGCCCGTGCGCGAAGCGCTGACGCGGCTGGCGGACGATGGCCTGGTCGAAACCCGGCCGAGCGGCACGCGCGTGGTCGCCGACCTGGGCAAGAAAGTCGCGGAAGTGCTGCAGATCCGCGTGCAGCTGGAACCCTTCGCGGCCGGTCTCGCCGCGCATCGCGTCAACACCGACGACCTGAACGCGCTGGCCGCCATCCAGGACCGCATCGAGATATTGATGAAAGACTGGGACAGCAATGTAGAAGCGCTGCTGGCCCTCAATCGCCAGTTCCACCGGCAGATCGTGAGTCATTGCGGCAACACCAGCCTGATCGACGTGCTCGACCGCCTGAGCCCGTTTGCCGTGTTCCCGAGAACGCTCACGCTCTACACCGAAGCCCAACGCATTCAGGCATTTGCCGAGCACCGGGACATCCTCGATGCGCTGTGGAAGCGCGACCAGGCCGGCACGGAAGCCATCACGCGCACGCACCTGATGCGTGGCGCTGCCGCCATCAAGAAGGCCATAGGCTGACGCCATCCTGGCGGCACCGGCTTGCCGCCCCGCCACCAGGATGCGCGTCGCGCCGGGCATTGCGGGCGCGCCTACTCCCCGACCTTGCGGGCCTGACGGAATGCGGCCACGATCTCGCCCAGTACCTCGGGGTCCTCGACAGTCGCGGGGATCGACCAGTCCTCCTCATCCGCGATGCGCTTCATGGTGCTACGCAGGATCTTTCCGGACCGTGTCTTGGGCAGCCGCGGCACGACCACGACGCGCTTGAACGTGGCGACCGGTCCGATGCGCTCGCGCACCAGCGCGACCAGCCCCTGCTCGACGGCGTCCGGCGTGCCTGCTGCATTGGCCTTGAGCACCACCACGCCCCACGGCATTTCACCCTTGAGCGCATCGCGCACGCCGATCACCGCGCACTCCGCCACGGCTGCGTGCGACGCGATGACTTCCTCCATGGCGCCCGTCGACAAGCGATGGCCAGCCACGTTGATGACGTCGTCCGTGCGCCCCATCACAAAGACATAGCCGTCCTCGTCGATAAAGCCAGCGTCAGCCGTGTTGTAGTATCCCGGGAACGTGCCGAGGTAGGCATCGCGAAAGCGCGCGTCCGCACGCCACAGCGTCGGCAGATTACCCGGCGGCAAAGGCAGCTTTATGGCGATGGTACCCATGCAGTTTGGCCCCAGCCGGTGGCCGTCGGCGTCCAGGATATGGAGCGTGTACCCCGGCATCGGCACGGTGGGAGACCCCGCCTTCACTGGCAAACGATCGCCGGCGACGGGATTGCCGACTATGCACCAGCCGGTCTCGGTCTGCCACCAATGGTCGATGACAGGCACCCCCAACTGCCGTTGCGCCCACTGCACCGTTTCCGGATCTGCACGCTCCCCGGCCAGGAACAAGGCACGCAATGAGTACAGGTCGTAGTGCTCGCGCTGGTTGCCATCGGGATCTTCCCGCCGGATGACACGCAACGCGGTCGGTGCGGTGAACAGTGCCGCCACGCCATATTCAGCGATGACGCGCCAGAAGGCGCCCGCGTCGGGGGTGCCAACCGGCTTGCCCTCATACAGCACCGTGGTGCAGCCGTTGAGCAAGGGGCCGTAGACAATATAGGAGTGCCCGACCACCCAGCCGACGTCGGAGGCACACCAGAACGTCTCGCCGGGGCGCACGCCGTAGAGATGTTGCATCGTCCATTGCAGGGCCACGAGATAGCCGCCGCTGTCGCGCACGACGCCCTTTGGGCTGCCGGTCGTGCCTGACGTGTACAGGATATAGAGCGGATCGGTCGCCAGCATTGGCTCGCACGCGGACCCGCCACCAGCACGTTTGATGGCCTCGGTCATAACCGCCCAGTCGTGATCGCGGCCGTCCGTCAGCTCGGCGATGGACTGGGGTCGCTGCAGTATCACGCAGGCCTCAGGCACATGGCTTGCGTGCCGGATCGCCTCATCGAGCAGGGGCTTGTAGGGCACAATCCGGCGCGTCTCGATTCCACAACTGGCACTCAGCACCACGCGGGGGGCTGCGTCATCGATCCTGACCGCGAGTTCCTTCGCGGAAAACCCGCCGAAGACGACCGAATGCACGGCCCCGATGCGCGCGCACGCAAGCATGGCGATCACCGCTTCCGGGATCATGGGCATGTAGATCAGCACGCGATCGCCCTTGCGCACACCCAGGGCCTGCAGCATGGCGCCTGCGGCGGAAACTTCGTCCTTCAGTTGCGCATAGCTGATGCTGCGTTTTTCCCCGGCGACCGGGCTGTCATAGACAATGGCAGCCTGTGCGCCACGCGTGGCGACATGCCTGTCCACGGCGTTGTAGCAAGCATTGCACCAGCCATCGACGAACCAGCGCCCATACACGCCAGCGCGGGCATCAAAGATGCGCGTGGGTGCCCGGGCCCAGTCGATGGCGTTCGCGGCGTCAGCCCAGAAGGCTTCCGGATGCGCAAGGGAATGGCGATATATCTGGGTGTAAGGATGCGTGTCGATAGCCGGGGTCACTGCGGTCTCCATGGTTAGCCTGCCGGTCTGTGGTGGGCGATGCCTGCGCGCGGGTCAGGCGCCACGCGCCAGCCAGCGCGACGCCACATCGCCCACGCGATTGAGAGCCAGCACGCTGGCGGTGATGGCCAGGCCCGGAGCCACGATCTGCCAGCCGCTGTGCGACATCGAGCGGTAGGCGCGCGCCAGCATCTGCCCCCAACTCGCCTCCGGCGGCTGCACGCCGAGGCCGAGGAAGCTGAGCCCGGCTTCAGCCAGGAAGGCGAAGGAAAGCATCAGGAACCACTGCACCAGGATCGGCCGCAGGCTGTTCGGCAGCAGGTGACGGACCACGATGGCGGCCTCCCCCATTCCCATCAGCCTTGCCGCCTCGACGTAGGATTGCTGGCGTATCAGGATGACCTGCGCGCGCAACAGCCGCGCCAGGCGCGGGGAGTACACCAGACCGATGGCACACATCGCATGTCCGAGGCCCGGCCCAATGATGCCGACCACCGCCAGCGCAAGAATGGTCGCCGGGAACGCCAGCATCGCATCGACGATGCGCATCAGGACGGCATCCACGGCACCGCCCATGCCGCCGGCCACCAGCCCGACCGGCAGCCCGATCAACAGCGCGACGGCGCCGGCCGCGCAAGCACCGGACATCGAAGTGCGTGCGCCATACATCAGGCGGCTGAGGATGTCGCGACCAACATCGTCGGTCCCGAGCGGATAGGTCCACGATGGCGTCCGCAGGATGTTCGCCAAGTCCTGCGCATAGGGATCGTGGGGCGCGAGCACCGGCGCCGCAGCCGCCACCGCGGCCAGCAGGATGACGAATCCGAGCGCCATCCAATGGCCCCAGCCGAGCAGGGCGGGCACCCCGTCGCGCGTGCGGCCAGGTCGGAAAAAGGGTCGGGAGACTACGGCATCGGCTTTGGGCATGTCATCGGGTCCGGGGATCGAGGAAGCTGTAGAGCACGTCGATGAACAGGTTCGTGAGGAGGACCAGTACCGCGAGCGCCAACACGACGCCCTGCACCACCGGGATGTCCCGGTTCTGGACAGCGGCTACCGCGAGGCTTCCTATCCCCGGTATGGCAAAAAGGATTTCGACCACGACGCTTGCGCCCAGCAGGTGCTGGAAGATGAGGCCGACCACGGTCGACAGCGGTATCGCCGCATTGCGCAAGGCGTGCTTCAGGACGATGGTGCGCTCGGGCAGGCCACGCGATCGCAGCGCGGCGGTATGCTGCGATTCCAGCGCCGCGATCACCGCCGACCGGGTATGGATCATCAGTTCGCCGGCACCGGCGCAACCCAGCGCCAGCATCGGCAGCATCAGGGCATGGAGGAAGCCGGCGAATCCTTCCGCAGGCGGCCGGAATCCGGTGGCGGGAAACCACTTCAGCCCGATCGAAAACACCAGCACGAGAAACAGGCCGAGCACGAAGCCTGGCACCGAGATCATGACGGCCGCCGCCGCACTGACGATGCGGTCTGGCAGCCGCCCGGCAAACGCTCCCGCGAGGATCCCGCCGGCGAGCCCGACGCCACAGCTCACCAGCATCGCGGCACCGACCAGCAGCAGCGTGACCGGCAAGCGCTGCGCCACCGACAGCGCAACGGATTGGCCGTCGAACAGAGAATGCCCCAAGTCGCCTTGCACCACAGTGCGCAGCCAGACGGCGTATTGCTGCCACGCCGGCAGGTCCAGCCCGAGGTCGCGGCGGATCTGCTCGACCAGTTGGGGGGTGGCCGACTCACCGGCGATGACCACCGCCGGATCGCCGGGAATCAGCCGGCTCAGTCCGAATACCAGCAAGCTGAGCACGAGCAGGAGCGGCGCCATCGCCGTCAGCCTGCGCAGGATCGTACCGGTCATGGGGTCTCCCGGCAGGATCGGGCTACGTGGACAATCTGCTTGTGCATGCCAGCCTCAACGGGAAAGGGAGACACCATCGAACCGCGGCTTGGACAGCAGGTTGGGCACGAAGCCATGTACCCGCTTGTCGTAGGCGACGATGCCTGCCTGGAAGTACAAGGGAATGTTGAATGCCTCCTCGAAGAGGATGCGGTTCACCGTGGCGTAGGCCTTGGCGCGCCGGGCCAGATCGGTCGTCGATTCGCCCTGCGCCATGGCGGCCAGCAGCGCGGGCGATGCATGCTTGCCGACGTTGGTGAAGCCGTTGCGGGCGAACTGGCTGGCATACGTCATGGCGGGATCGATGCGGCCGGTCCAACGGTTGTTCAGCACCGGCACTTCGCCATTGAGATAGCGGCTGATGGCCTGCGCGGTTTCGCTCGGCAGCAATTCGACCCGGACATTAATCTTCGCCAGCTGTGCCTGGATGACCTCGGCACGGCGTTCGTTGATGGCTCCGGCCTCGAACGCCATCTTGAAGGCAAAGCCGTCGGGCAGGCCCGCTTCGGCGAGCAGGCGCCGGGCCTGCCCGACATCGTATGGCGGCTGGTTCGCGATTTCCGGCGTATAGGCCCACTCGCTTGATGGCATCGGCGACCAGGCCGGTTCGCCGTGCCCTTGCTGTACCGCCGCGATCAGGGCATGGCGGTCGATGGCCATGCTAAGCGCGCGGCGCACCTTGACCTGGTCGAACGGCGGCTTCGCCATGTTGATGTACATCTCAAAGTAAGCCAGCGACTTGGAGACGACGGTCTGCAGGTTGCCCTGCTGTTGCAGCGTCGGCAGGGAGGCCGGGTCGACGTCGTAGATCAGGTCGACATCGCCGGAGCGCAGTGCATTCAGCCGGGTCTCGGGATCCGGCATCAGGCGGAAGAGGATGCCATCGAGCCGGGGCTCGCCCGCTACATGGTATTTGTCGAACTTCGCCACCCGGATCCGGTCGCCCGACACCCACTCCACGAAGCGGTAAGGACCGGCCCCGACCGGATTTCGTGCAAACCCACGTGGATCACGCTCCAGTGCGGTCGGGGACACCATCATCCCGGCACGGTCCGCCAGGGCCATCAACACGCTGGCGGAGGGATATTTCAGGTGCAGCGTGACCTCGTGCGCGCCGCTGGCCTCCACCGACGACACGGCCGCGAGGTCGGCAGCAATGGTGGCCTTGCCGGACACCAGCCGGTCGAGGTTGAACTTCACCGCCGCGCTATCCAGCGGTGTGCCGTCCTGGAAGGTTGCGCCTTCCACCAGCGCGAGCCGCAGCGTCGTCCCATCCACCCATCGCCATGAAGCTGCCAGGCCGGGGGTTGGCTGCAGCGTTTCGGGATCAAAGTTGAGCAGGGTGGCGAAGATCGTCCACAGGATGACGTGCTCGCTGCCTTCAGTGCCGTTGTGCGGATCGAGCGTGCCGGGGTTCTGCGCGCGGAACGCGACCCGCAGCGTGTTCCCGGCCGCAGCATCGGTTGCGGCATCGGTGGCGGTCTTGCCACAGGCAGACAACAAGGCGGCCAGGCACAGGGCGCACGCGGCCAGGTAGCCGGAAAAGCGGAAGGCGGAAGATTGGCTCATTGGAAATCGGTACGACTGGTATGGGGTGGCAAAGGTGATGACGGACGCGCGACAGGGGTCTCGGGATCAAGTCCCTGCGCTATCTGTCGGATCGGTACGGCGAGGCGTTCTGAGAAGTGGCAGGCCACCATGCCGTCGCCATCGGCCGGGCGCAGCAGCGGCCGCTCTTCCGCGCAGCGCGCCTCGGCAAACGGGCAGCGCGTGCGGAACTGGCATCCGCTTGGCGGCCGCAGCGGGCTTGGCAGCTCGCCGCGCAAGCGGTAGCGCGGGCTGGCTTCGCCAGCCAGATAGCCTTGCGGCGATGCGCCCAGCAACGCAGCCGTGTAGGGGTGGCGCGGACGCGTCATGAGGCGTTGCGCCGGCCCCCGCTCCAGGACCGTCCCCAGGTAGAGCACGATCACCTGATCTGCCAGGTTCGAGACGAAGGCGAGGTCGTGCGAAACCAGCAGGCACGAGGCGCCTGCTTCCCGTGTCAGCGCCGCCAGCTGCATGCCGACACCCGCCTGCACGGAGACATCGAGCGCCGAGGTCGGTTCGTCGGCCACCAGCACGGCCGGGTCGCCCAGCAGCGCCCGCGCGATGGCGACCCGCTGGTTCTGCCCGCCGGACATCTGCCCTGGGCGCTGGTCCCAGACCCGCTCGGGCAGTCCCACCGCGCGGATCAACTGCCGCGCGCGCGGTACGCGCCGCGATATCGTCACGCCCCCACCCCGCCAGCAAGGACTGGCGCACGGTAAAGCGCGGGTCGAGCGAGCCGGCTGGGTCCTGCCAGATCATCTGCAGGCGGCGCGAGCGGCGCAGTGCCAGTCGCGCGCGCCGGCCGATGCGGCACAGATCCATGCCGCCGAGCAGGATCTGTCCGCCATCAGGCGCTACCAGGCCCATGATGGCTCTGGCGATCGTCGATTTTCCCGAGCCGGATTCGCCCACCAGGCCGACGATGCTGCCCGGCTCGATCGTGAACGACACGCCGTTCACGGCGCGCACGCGGGACGCGGCCTGCCACGGCAAGGTCTTGCGCGCGGGGAAGCTGACGTGGAGATCGCAGACCTCCAGACGGTTTTCAGTTCGCTGGTTCATCGTCTTGTCGCGCTTGCGGGCGCCGCGGAATCGCATCGATCAGGCTGCGGGTGTAGGGATGGGTGGGGTTGCCGATCACCGCGCGGGTCGGACCCGCCTCAACGGCTCTGCCCGCATGCATCACGATGACGCGATCGCACAGCTCCGCCACCGCGCTCAGGTCGTGCGAGATAAAGATCAGCGAGGCACCGCGCTGGCGCCGCAGCTCGCCCAGCAAGGACAGGATCTGCGCCTGGATCGACACGTCAAGCGCACTGGTCGGCTCATCGGCAATCAGCAGCTCCGGCTCACACGCCAGCGAGAGCGCGATCATCACGCGCTGTGCCATGCCGCCCGATAAGGTGTGGGGAAACTCGCGCAGTCGCGTCTCCGGTTCCGGAATACCGACGGCATCGAGCAGCGCCACGGCGCGCTCCACCGCGGCGGCCGTCCCGAGACGCTGCCGCCACCGCAGCGTCTCCACCAGCTGCGAGCCGATCGTGAAGACCGGATCCAGTGCGGCCTTCGGGTTCTGGAAGATGTAGGAAACAGGCGCGCGCAGCGCTGCGAGGGTATTGCGGTCGCCTGCAAGCAGCGAGTGACCCTGCAGGCGGATATCGCCAGACACACGCGCCGAGGGTGGCAGCAAGCCGGCAATGGCCTTGGCGGTGACGGATTTGCCGCTTCCGATTTCTCCCACGATGCCCACCGATTCACCACGTGCGACGTCGAAGTCGATGCCCTTCACGGCGCTGTCCTGCGGCTCCTTGCCCGTTCGGGGGAACGTCACGGCCAGATCTTTGACGCGCAACCAGATTGTCATGCGCCGCACTCCGCCCCAGCGAAAACTGGGCCGGCGTAGTCACGCCTGACGCCGAACCACGGCTTGCCCGTGTACCACGTGGGCCTGCCTGCATAACAAAGTTGATGCACCGAATTCAACATGTGCCGCTCCTGCCAGTCTCCTTTCCAGCGAAGTATTCACTTTATTCTTTTGGTATCCCATTTTCAACATCGGGATACTACTTAGTCAAAGCAAGGCCTCTGAAAGCTCATAGTCTTGTCTCGCGACATCGATTGGCCCAGCCGAATTGCGTTCCGCCTCCCACCGCCTGGGCAGCAGGACAAATCGTCCTTTGGCTTCGGGATTCCTGAATCGCACGCAGGGACCAAGGGTTATCAGACCCCTGGCCCTGCCCGGTGCTTCATGACAGGTTGCCCCGCAAGCGGCTCAAAGATAGCCCTTGCCATCCAAGTAGGCCATGCGCCACTTCACGATATTGACCCGCTCGAAAAGCCCTGCATTGGCAAAAGGGTCTTGAGCGATGAACTGTTCGGCCGCCTTACGAGTGTCGACATCGATGAGATAGACGCCGCCACCAGCGTTGCTGCCGTCTTCGTTCAGTTTTGCGCCACACGCGAGCAATTTGGCCTTGTGTTCATCCAGGAAGCGTAAATGCTCTGCGCGCAGTTGCTCGCGGATGTGTTGGTGAGCCGGTTTATCGAAGCTTTCAATGAAATACGGCACGGTTCCTACTCCTATCAAATAGCCTGAACTTGGCTTCGTATCTGCTATTGCGGGACCGGTTTGAAAAAATGATCCCGTCGTCAGCGGATTAAATTCCTAAAACACATTGCCTTTCACATCGCCAGCCATTGCCGCCGCACACAGAGCCGATGACTGCGTGAGGATGTGATCCGCGAAGAAATGCGCGGTAGCGATCTTGGCGTCGCGGAAAGCGGGATCCTCGGCGCGCTTGGCGTCGGCGGCCAGCATCGCGCGGCCGAACTGCCAGCCGGACAGCACAATGCCGCACAGCTTCAGGTAAGGCACGCTGCCGGCAAAGACGGCGTTCGGGTCGGACTTGGCATTGGCCACCACAAATTCGACGACGGCTTCCAGCGCGGCACGGCCCTTGGCCAGTTGCGCCTGCACCGCGGTGAACGCCGCACCGCCGTGCTTGCCCAGCGCAGCTTCAGTCTCGGCGATCTGGGCGCAGATCGCGCGCGCCACGGCGCCGCCGTCGCGCACGGTCTTGCGGCCGATCAGGTCGTTGGCCTGGATCGCGGTGGTGCCTTCGTAGATCGGCAGGATGCGGGCGTCGCGGTAGTGCTGCGCCGCGCCGGTCTCCTCGATAAAGCCCATGCCGCCATGCACCTGCACGCCCAGGCTGGTAACGTCGATCGACAGCTCGGTGCTCCAGCCCTTCACCACCGGCACCAGGAACTCATAAAAGGCCTGGTTCTGCTTGCGCACGGCCTCGTCGGGATGCTGGTGCGCCGCGTCGCTGGCGGCCGCGGCCACGTAGGCCACGGCGCGTGCGCCCTCGGTCAGCCCGCGCATGGTCATCAGCATGCGCTTGACGTCGGGGTGGTGGATGATGGTCACCGCGTCGCGCGCCGAGCCATCGACCGGGCGGCTCTGCACGCGTTCGCGCGCATAGGCCACCGCCTGCTGGTACGCGCGCTCGGACACCGCGATGCCCTGCATGCCGACCGAGAAGCGTGCCGAGTTCATCATGATGAACATGTATTCGAGGCCACGGTTCTCTTCGCCGACCAGCGTGCCGATGGCGCCGCCATGGTCACCGAACTGCAGCACGGCCGTGGGGCTGGCCTTGATGCCCAGCTTGTGCTCGATCGACACGCAATGCACGTCGTTGCGCGCACCGGTGCTGCCGTCGGCGTTGACCATGAACTTTGGCACGATGAACAGCGAGATGCCCTTGACGCCCTCCGGCGCATTGGGCGTGCGGGCCAGCACGAGATGGACGATATTCTTCGCCATGTCGTGTTCGCCGTACGTGATGAAGATCTTGGTGCCGAACACCTTGTAGGTGCCATCGCCCTGCGGCTCGGCGCGGGTGCGCACCGCGGCCAGGTCCGAACCGGCTTGCGGCTCGGTCAGGTTCATGGTCCCGGTCCACTCGCCCGAAATCAGCTTGGGCAGGAAGGTGGCCTTCTGCGCATCCGAGCCGGCCGTCAGCAGCGCCTCGATGGCACCATCGGTCAGCATCGGACAAAGCGCGAACGACAGGTTCGCCGAATGCAGCATCTCGTGGCAAGCGGTGGCGATCAGCTTGGCCAGGCCCTGGCCGCCAAACTCCTGCGGATGCAGCACGCCCTGCCAGCCGCCCTCGCCGAACTGGCGGAATGCTTCCTTGAAGCCGGGCGTGGTGGTGACCACACCATCCTTCCAGCGGCTCGGATCCAAGTCGCCGACGCGATTTAGTGGGGCCACCATTTGTTCGCTGAACCTGGCAGCCTCCTCCAGGACCGCGGACGCGGTTTCCCTTGAGGCCTCTTCAAACCCAGCCAGCTTGTTGAGATCGTCAAGGCCGGCGAGTGCGTCCATGACAAAGAGCATTTCGTTGAGAGGAGCACGGTACGTCATTGGTGAGCGTCCTTTAGATGAGCAAATCGGCAGCGAGTGCGAGCGAGTCAGGCCCTGATCGCGCCCCTGAACCAACGAGCACATCGCACATAGAGTACTGGCGCTCCCGACATCTTCATGGCAGCGGATGCGCAGGGCACTTCCGAATGGCTTCGTAGCGCATCGCGTAGTGCCACCCCAGGTCAGCCATCGGCCCGGCTTTGCGGCCGGTTTCAACGGCATCGGCGGCCGCCGCGTTGCCTTGCCGGGCACGCTCAGCGATCCCGAACATGATGGCCGCCAGGCGGAACAGGTTGTAGGCGATATAGAAATCCCAATGCTCGATGCCCGGGGTACCGTTGGCATCGAGATACCACTGCATATACGTGTCCTCGCCCGGGATGCCGAGGCCAGCGAGGTCTAGGCCGGCGACGCCGCGCCACAGCGACGACGGGATGTGCCAGCTCAGGCAGTGGTAGGCGAAGTCGACCAGTGGATGCCCCAGCGCAGACAACTCCCAGTCCAGCACCCCAATGACCTTCGGTTCGGTCGGGTGGAAGACCAGGTTGTCGAGGCGGAAGTCGCCGTGGACGAGGCGGGTCTCTTCGAGCGCCGGGATGTTTCGCGGTAGCCAGTTCATCAGGGCTTGCATGGCGGAGTGGTCCGCGGCGCCGGTTGCGCGGCACTGACGCGTCCACCCGGCAATCTGACGCGCCAGGTAATCCCCGCTCGGGCTGTAGTCGGCAAGTCCGGCCGCGTGGACATCGACGCGATGCAGCGCCGCGATCACGCGATTCATTTCCGCGTAGATCGCGCTGCGCTCCTCGCGCTGCATGCCTGGCAGCGACTGGTCCACCAGCACCCTGCCATCCAGGTACTCCATCAGGTAGAACGGGCTGCCAACTACGGACAGGTCTTCGCTATAGAGGTACACGCTGGGGACGGGCACGTCGCTGCCCTCCAGTGCGCGCATCACCCGATACTCCCGGTCGATGGCATGCGCATTGGCCTGGACCTGCCCGGCCGGCTTCATGCGCAGGACATAGCGCTGCCTGCCAGACGAGATCAGGAACGTCGGATTGGACTGGCCGCCGGTCAGGCGGGTGGCAGTGAGCAATGCCTGGTCAATCAGCCCGCGCGCATGCAGCAGCCTTGCCAGCGCATCCCAGTCGCGCTGATTCGTTTCGTTCATCGGTCTCTCCTTCTAGCTTGTGTGCGGGATCGCGTGCCGCCAGCCCGATGCCGCATCACAGCGTGCTGACGAGATGCCCGCCGTCGACGGGCAGCACGGCACCGGTGATGTAGGCGGAAGCCTCTGACGCCAGCAGCAGCAATGCGCCGTTCAGCTCGGAGGGCTGTCCCAGGCGCCGCTGGGGGATCCGCCGGATCATGGCTTGCCCGCCGTCGGTCTCGAAGAAATCGCGGTTGATGTCGGTGGCGAAATACCCCGGAGCCAGGGCGTTGACGCGGATGCCATGCCGAGCCCATTCCAGAGCGAGCGCCCGCGTCAGCTGGATCAGCCCGGCTTTCGCGGCGGTGTACGCGGCAACCTGTTGCGCGACCCGCAGCCCGAGAATGGAAGCGATATTGACAATGCTGCCGCGCCGGTCCGCATCACGCATCTGCTGGGCGGCGTACTGCGCGACGCGCCAGGCGCCGCTCAGGTTGGTATCGATCACCCGCGCCCAATCCTGCTCGGTCGTTTCCAGCGCGGGTCCGGTGGTGGCAATGCCGGCACTGTTGATGACAATCTCGACGGTGCCCAGCGCCTGCTCAGCCTCGAAGAATGCGCCAGAGACAGAATCGGCGTCGCACACATCCAGCGGCACCACGCATCCCTTGCCGCCCGCTGCGCGGATCTCCGCCAGCATGCGCTCGCCTTCTGCCAGCCGCCTGCCTGCGAGCGCCACTCGGCAGCCCGCGTTGGCCAGTGTCAGCGCGAAGTGGCGGCCAAGCCCGCCGAATGCGCCGGTCACAAGTGCCACTTTGCCGTCGAGATCCGAGAAGACAGGAGCGGGACGAGCGTCCGGTAGAGGGGCGGAATGAGGGGCGGAAGCCATATTTGCAGTCTCCTTCGACGCGGTTGTCGGAGCGGAGATCTTCCGTGACGTGGCATCGTCGGCCGCTTCCGATGGGCAGGCAAAGGTTAAGCCACCGCGGACGAAACGCCAGCCACCCGAACGGGGAGGCCACCAGCGCGCCGCGAGGCGTCGCGAGCGGTGGCACCCCCCCCGCGGGCCACCCTCGCAAGGCCTGGCAGCTCCCCTATCGGGGGGCTGGAAAGCCGTGCGTTGGCGCTTACGCTGCGAGGCATCCGGCGCCCCTGGCACGAGCATGCGCGACAAGATTCCCATGCTCGCGTGAGGGACCGCCGCCACAGCGATCAAGGAGTCTCTCCGTGTCACGGCCTACCCCTATTTCACGCACGCCATCCGCATACGCTTATCCGCTACTGATTAAGCAGCTCCTGCACGCGCCGCTGGCGATCAACCCGGAGCAGGAAATCGTTTACCGCACCCAGGTCCGGCACAGCTACTGGACCATGCGTCACCGCGTCGGCCAACTGGCCAGTGGCATGCAGTCACTGGGCATCGAGGCCGGCGATACAGTGGCGGTGATGGACTGGGACAGCCATCGCTACCTCGAAGCCTACTTCAGCATCCCCATGATGGGAGCGGTGCTGATGACGGTCAATGTGCGGCTCTCGCCCGAGCAGATCGCCTATACACTGAATCACGCGGGCGTCAAGCTGCTGATCGTCCATGCCGATTTCCTGCCCGTGCTTGAATCGATCCGCGCTCAGCTTGAAACCGTCGAGCACTTTGTCCTGATCGGGGAGGACGCCCTCGCGATCGAGAGCGCGCCGTTGCCCGACGGCTTCGCAGCCGAGTACGAAGCGCTGCTGGCCACATCGCCGCCTGACTACGCCTTTCCTGACTTCGACGAGAACGCGCGCGCGACGACCTTCTACACTACCGGCACCACCGGCTTGCCTAAAGGCGTGTACTTCAGCCATCGGCAGATCGTGCTCCATACGCTTGCGACCATGGCGGCGCTGACCGGCGCCCCCAGCCAGGGGCGCGTGCATCGGGACGATGTCTACATGCCGCTGACGCCAATGTTCCATGTGCACGCCTGGGGGATGCCCTACGTGGCAACTGCCCTCGGCATCAGGCAGGTCTATCCGGGGCGCTACGCTGCCGATCACCTCCTTCGGCTGATCCGGAGCGAGCGCGTCACGTTCTCCCACGGCGTCCCCACGCTGCTGCACATGATCCTGTCGCATCCGGAGTCGGCCGGGGTCGACCTGAGCGGCCTGAAGATCATCGTGGGCGGGTCAGCACTGCCGCGCGGCCTGGCCCAGGCCGCCATCGACCGCGGCATCGACGTATTCACCGGCTACGGCATGTCGGAGACCTGTCCCATCCTCACGCTGGCGCAGGTCAAGACGACGCTGCTTGGCGATGCCGCCACCGAGCTTGATGTGCGTACCAAAACTGGCTTGCCCATTCCCCTGGTAGACCTGCGCATCGTCGATGACGACATGCGCGACATCGCGCACGACGGCAAGGCCAGCGGCGAAATCGTGGTCCGTGCGCCGTGGCTCACGCAAGGCTATCTTGGCGACGCCGCGGCGTCTGAGCACCTGTGGGCCGGTGGCTACCTCCATACCAACGACATCGGCTCGATCGACAGCGATGGCTACCTGCAGGTCACGGACCGCATCAAGGATGTCATCAAGAGCGGCGGCGAGTGGGTGTCGTCGCTGGAGCTCGAAGACCTGATCTCGCGCCATGCCGCCGTCAGCGAGGTGGCCGTGATCGGCATCAAGGATGCGCGCTGGGGTGAACGCCCCCTGCCGCTGATCGTGCTCCGGCCTGGACAGTCGGCCGAAGCCGCCGACATCCAGGAGCATCTGCGCGACTTCGTCCGCCGCGGCGCGATCTCAAAGTACGCGGTGCCGGAACGGGTGCTGTTTGTCGACGCGATCGAGAAGACCAGTGTCGGCAAGATCAACAAGCGCCTGCTGCGCGAGCAGTACCAGGCCGCCTAAAGAAAATCTGCTTCAGGAGACAAGCCATGCAAGATTCCACCCATACCGAGCGCATCCGGCGCCATCCCAGGTTCCGCGAACTGGTCCGCCGTCGTTCCCGCCTGTCGCGCGGGCTGCTCGTCCTGGTCCTGGCGCCCTATCTTGCCCTGATGATTGCCGTTGCGATGCAGCCGCAGCGCCTCGCTCAGCCGCTTCATGCCGGCACCTGGCTCAATTTTGGCATCGTCCTTGCTGTCGGGATCGTGGTGCTGGGGTGGCTCTGCACGTGGTTCTATGTGCACCGGGCGAACGGCACGCTTGAGACGATGGTGCGGCAGATTGTGTCGGAGGCCGCCCAATGAATCTCCAGGCCATTGCAATGTTCCTGCTCTTTGTCGCACTGACACTGGGCATCACGTACTGGGCCTCGTTGCGGACCCGGACCGCCAACGACTTCTTTACCGCCGGCGGCGGCATCACCGGCATGCAGAACGGCCTGGCCGTGGCTGGCGACTATATGTCGGCCGCCACCCTGCTCGGCGTGGTCAGCCTGGTCTATGCGCGCGGCTTCGACGGGCTCCTGTATATCGTCGGGTTCTTTATCGGCTGGCCGGTCATGCTGTTCCTGATGGCCGAACGGCTGCGCAATCTCGGCAAGTTCACCTTCGTGGACATCATCTCGGACCGGCTCGATCCGGTCAGCACGCGCTGCATCGCAGCGGCCAGCAGCCTGGTGGTCGTGATGCTCTACCTGATCGTGCAGATGGTGGGCGCCGGCGAACTGGTGCAGCTGCTGTTCGGCATCGACTATGCCTATGCCGTGGTCGGGGTCGGTGCGTTGATGATGATCTATGTGACCGTGGGCGGCATGCTCGCCACCACCTGGGTCCAGATCATCAAGGCGGTGCTGCTGCTGTTCGGTGGCTCGCTGCTGATGCTGCTGTCCCTGGCGCACTTCGGCTTCAGCTTCGAAACCCTGGCCGCCCGGGCAGTCGCGGTACACCGCAGCGGCCCGGCCCTGCTCGCGCCCGGCACGCTGTTCGCCGATCCGGTCTCGGCGTTCTCGCTGTGCGTGGCCACCGTCCTCGGCCTGTCGGGACTGCCGCATATCCTTATGCGCTTCTTTACGGTGCCGAATGCGTGCGAGGCACGCAAGAGCGTGCTGGTGGCCAGCACCTGCATTGGCTATATGTTCCTCGCCATGTTCGCCATCGGCCTCGCGGCGATCGTGATTGTCGGCACCGATGCCCGTTTCTTTGAAGCCGGCCAGGTCGGCGGGAAACTGCTCGGCGGCGGCAACATGGTCGCCATGCACCTTGCCAGCGCGACCGGCGGCAACCTCTTTCTGGGGTTCTTGGCGGCCGTCGCCTTTGCCACAATCCTCGCCGTGGTCTCGGGATTGACGCTGGCAGGCGCGTCCGCGATCTCGCACGACATCTACGCCAATGTGCTGCGCCGCGGCACCGCGACCGAGGCGGCGGAGATCGCCGTGACCAAGCGGGCCACGCTGGTCATCGGCGTGGTCGCGGTGCTGCTCGGCATCGGCTTCAGGGGGCAGAACCTCGCGTTCCTGGTCGCGCTTGCCTTCAATGTGGCGGCCTCCGCGAATTTCCCGGTGCTGGTGCTCTCGATGTACTGGCGGGGCCTGACCAGCCGCGGCGCGGTATGGGGCGTGGCGGCGGGCCTGGTGTCCTCGGTCGCGCTGGTGATCCTTTCGCCTGCCGTCTGGAAGAACGTGCTGGGGCATCCCGAGGCAGTCTTTCCGTACGATCACCCGGCGCTGTTCACGGTCCCGTTTGCGTTCCTGGTCACGTATCTGTGCTCTCGCTTCGACAAGAGCTCGAGGGCGCAGGCCGAGCGCCAGGCTTTCGATGCGCGCCTGGTGCGCGCACAGACTGGCCATGGGGCATCGGCAGCATCGAGCCACTAACGGCCAGCGCACGGTTATGCGCGGGCCAGGCCTACGCCACGGCATCCGACAACGCGGCATACAACGCCGCGTTGTCCCAGTAGGCGCGCATGAATGCGATCCTGGCATCTTGGTCCACGCGGGCGATGAAGACGTGTGGCAGCGAGAAGGAGCGTCCTTGGTTCGCGATCCCCAACACATCCTTGGCCTGCGTTCCGGTAATGGTGACTTCGGCAATGACGGTGCGCTGGTCGTCGGCGGCATAGATCGCGGTGACGGAATTACCCAGATCCGGGAAGCCATCGATCAGCGCGCTCCAGATCGTTATCCCGGTTTCGCCGGCCGGCCCCTCCAGCATCATGGGGACATAGTCGATCCGCGCCCCTGCGGAAAACAGTGCCAGCATGCCGTTCAGGTCATGCTCACGATAACGCGCGAAAAACGCCTGGACGGTCTCGGTCTGGCTCATCATGGATCTCCTGGGAAATTGGTCATGGCGAGGGCTCGCCAGCACCGCCCGCGGTGAGTCGCGGCGCGCGTGCCTGCCCTCCCGTCCATCATCTCCCTTCGCCAATCCCTGTCAATGCCCCTCCCCGAACGGGGGGCTGTGAACGTGTGGCTGTCCCAGCCTCGGTAGCCGGGACGATATGACCGTTGCCTCGCTCGCGCAGCTAGCGCAGGCGCTCAAAGGCAAGCGCGATCTCTTCAATCGCAGCGCGTATCCGGGCGCTGTGGCGCAGATCCTTGTGGGTCACCAGCCACACCTCGTATGGCGCGTCGCGGCTGCGTTCCGGCCATAGCCGGATCAGGCCGTCGCCCTCGCCCATGTAGACGGGGATCTCGCCGAGGCCCAGTCCCGCCCTGATGGCGGTGCGCAGCATCAGGCTGGAGTTGACTGCCGCCACGATGCGCCCGCCCGAGATTGGCTCTCCCACCAGCATTGGTTCCCGTGAGGCCAGCACGTAAGGCTGATACACCACCAGGTCGTGGCCAGCGAAGGCCGTCCCCGCCTGGGGTTCTCCGTGTGCCCTCAGATAGCCAGGCGACGCATACAGGCCCATCGGCCACTGCGCCAGGCGCCGCGCGATCAGGTCGGGATTGTCGGGCCTGGCCGTGCGGATCGCGATATCGGCTTCCCGCCTGGCCAGGTTCAGCATCTGGGTCGACGCATGAATCTGCACCGCGACGGCCGGATACTTGGCGTGCAGCCCCACAAGGGCAGGCATCAGGAAATCCATGGCCAGAGAATCTGTCGTGGTAATCCTCACCTCCCCCGCAAGGCGATCGTCGAGGCCTTGCGTCAGCCTTTGAAAGTCATTAGCCGACTGCTCCATGCGTTGCGCCGCGTCGAGCACGCTCTCGCCCGCCATGGTCAGCACATAGCCGCCGGACGTGCGCAGGAATAGGGTAGCCCCGACCACGCTTTCCAGTGCCGCAAGACGTCGGCCGACGGTGGCCTGGTCCACGTCCAGCACACGCGCCGCCGCGCGCAGCGTCCCTTCCCGATACAACGCGAGAAATACCCGCGCGTCGTCCCAGTTCATATTGCCCTCAATATATCTTCTATACGCCCTATAAAAGCCCGATGCGATTCTGCATGGCAGGCATGAAAACCTGCATCACATCATCAAACTGCTGCTGCCTATACTCCCTCAACCGCGACGGCAATCCCCATGACGAACGTCCTCGCCGGCATTAAAAAGCTAATCAGGAAAATCCATGCATTCGCCTTCGCATCATCTCCCCGATACCATGACGGCCATCGAAATCACGCATCCCGGCGGCCCGGAAGTACTGGTTCCCACGCGACGTCCGGTGCCCACGCCTGGCCCGGGCGAACTGCTGATCCGCCACCTGGCGGCGGGCATCAATGGCCCCGACGTGTTTCAGCGCAAAGGCCTGTACGATCCCCCTCCCGGCGCCTCCGATATCCCGGGCCTCGAGGTTGCTGGAGAGGTGGCAGCAATTGGCCCAGGCGTCACCAGATTCAAGGTCGGCGACCTCGTCTGCGCCCTGATTCCGGGGGGTGGGTACGCCGAGTATAGTGTCGCCAACGAGCACAATACGTTGCACCTGCCCGAGGGCTTGGAGCTGGTGGAAGCCGCCGCGATGCCCGAGACGTTCATGACCGTCTGGCTGAACCTGTTCCAGCGGGGCAAATTCACCAGGGGCGACACCGTCCTGATCCATGGCGGCGCCTCCGGGATCGGTACCACGGCCACCATGCTCAGCAAGGCTTTTGGGGCGGCCAAGATCATCACCACCGTTGCCTCGGACGTGCAACGCGACGCCAGCCTGGCCCTCGGCGCTGATTACGCGGTCAATTACCTGGAAGAGGATTTTGTCGAAGCCGTCATGCGCGTCACCGATGGCAAGGGTGTCGATGTCGTTGTCGATATCATCGCCGGCGATTATGTCCCCCGGAATTACGCCGCTGCGGCCATTAACGGGCGCATCGTGCAGATTGGCGTGATCAAGGGCGTTGCCAAGGAAGTCGACCTGTTCCCGATGTTGACCAAGCGCCTCACCCATATCGGCTCGACCTTGCGCTCGCGCACGCCTGAGGAAAAGGCCGAGATCATCCGCGAGCTCGAGGCGCAGGTCTGGCCGCTGATGGCATCGGGGGCGATCAAGCCGGTGATCTACCAGATCTTTGCGCTGGAGCAGGCGCGAGCAGCCCATGAGCTGATGGACTCCGGCACCCACATCGGCAAGATCATGCTGAAAATGGGCCAGTAACTGCAACACCAAGGCGGCCCGGGCCGGGCACTGACGATGCCATCCGTGCCCGGCCTGCGACACCGAGGCAGGCCCGCGCCACGCCCGCGCTGGGGTGGATGGCAGAACAAGGTGGTCACGGCCGCGACCGCTGCAAGCAGAATCAGTGCTCCGCCGATCCAGTACGTTGCCGTCATCAGTCCGAGCCGCTGCGTCAGGATGCCGGCAATGATTGCCGGGACACTCAGCGCCAGATAGCCAATCACGAAGGATGCGGCCATCAGGGCCGATCGTTCCTCGGGCGCCGCCAGCGGCGCTACCGCACGCAGGGCACTCACCCGCAAGACCCGCCCCAAACCCAAATCCGGCGATGGTCTTGCTGGCGAAGAAGATGCCGACGCCCCGCAGTCCGGCCCCTAGCAAGGTCACGCCGAGGCCAGTCATCAGGCACAACGCCCCCGCCATCATCGACTGCCGTGCCGTCCGGGAACGTCCGGCCAGCACCGCGGCCGCCGCGCTGATGCTCAGCACGAAGACCAGCAAGGCGCCCGTCAACGGTGCCTGCGAGCCCGTGACGCTAGGGGCGAGCGTTAGCCCGAGGGAGAGATAGAAGCCGTTCATCGACCAGACTGCGACTTTGATCGACGAGGACAAGATGAGCGCCATCCTAGCCTGAGCCGGGACACGAATGGTTAGCCGCAACGACTCCAGCGCGCCGGCACAGCGCGGTATGGTCTCCGGCAAGCGCAGCACCAGGCCGCCTGCAGCAGCGTGATCCCAAGCGGCACGGCGTATGCCGAACGTAGCGGGAACGGCAGATACTGCATGAGAATGCCACTGAGCAGCGCGCCCGGCGGTGGCAACGCCCTAGATGATGCGCGCCAGCATTAGGGTAGCGACACTGTTGGCAACAAGGAACAGCAGGATCGCCACGGCCTGCAGCGCCATCGCAGCGAGAATGACCGGACGCCGGTCGAGATAGAACAGTGCGTCGGTGGTCAGCAAGGCAGCCAGCAGGCTCAGCGCGTAGACGCCGAAGATAACCGTCAGCAAAATGACGAAGAACCCCCATTGCTCGCGGTAGAGTGCATAGATCGGGGTCGGCACACTCGCTGCCGCCATGAACGTAACCAGGATCGGGCCCTGTAGGGTGAATGCGCGCCCTGAGCCCATGCGGCCGGCAGAACGCAGGTATGGCTGGGAAGGACATGAGAGGGAATGATTGTTCGCGATCGGGCTTCGCGCCCGCAGCTAAGTCCGCGTCGCGCTTCGTTCCGTGACCCTGGGCAGGTCCCGGCCGAGACCGCTGCGGACAGCCTGGATGCGGGAATTCACTTTCAGCTTCTCAAAGATATTCTTCAGGTGCCACTTCACCGTTTCCGGGGCGACGCGGATGGCCCGGGCGATTTCCTTGTTGGACAGCCCTCTGGCCACGTAGTCCAGGATTTCCACCTCGCGGGCGCTCAGCCTGCTGGCAGCCAGTGGCTCCGCCAGGTATTCCTCGGAGGCACCGCGCACGACATCCGCCGCGCTGGCCGGCGCATCCAAGCCGGCGCATAGCCCGTCCACATACCAAGGCTCGACCTCGGCCGGCAGCGCCTCCTGCTGTCGCAGGTCGTCAAGGATGTCCCGGGCCACCGGCCCGGCGTCGAGAAACACGCGCTGCAGGCCGTTCTTCTGGCCATACTCAACCGCAGCCTGCATCGCCTGCACGGCCTGCGCGCGCTGTCCGGCACTTTGTAGCGCGACAGCAAGCGCTACAGAGACCTGGGTGCCAAGATACTGCATGCCCGCGGCACGCAGTTCTGCATGCACGCCCTGCAGAATTGGCACGGCTTCCGCAGGCCGGCCACGTGCGACCAGCAGACGGCAATGCGCCACCTGGAAGCGCTGCCAGGTTTCTAGATAGCTGCCCTGCAAGGTAGCTGGCAGCTGCCCTGCCAGCGCTTCCAGCTCGTGGCCAATCCGCGTGGCGCGGCCCAGGTCGCCGGAGCGGATACTGATCCGGATCGCCTCGGCCTTGCACGCGACCTCCATGCGCAGCCATTGGCGGCTCCTGGCAACGGCTTCCGCGTCTTCCACGATCCGGTAGGCTTCGTCTTGCTTTCCAGCCAGCAGCCGCAGCCGCGCCAGCGTCACGCAGAAACCAACCAGGGGACCCAGCGAGCAGGACTGCAGCGCCATCTCGAGCCGCCCTTCCAGCAGATCCGCAACCCGATCCAGATCATTCCATTCATAGTGGATGGCAGCCAGGTATCCGACCGGGAGTACCGATGCGGCAGACTGCGGGCCGGCGCGCTCGCTGGATTCGCGCAGCACGTCCTCCAGGGTCTGGACTGCCTCGCCCAGCCGGCCTTCCACGAACAGGCTGAGCCCGACCATGCTCTGCCGGTACACCGTTGCATAGATGGGCGAGTCCCCGCCGATGCCGAAGGTAAGCGTGCGCCGCAGGCGCTCGACCTCGTCGAAGCCGGACGCATAGCTGAGCCCGAAAATCAGCGTCGTCAGCCCGATGCCCTCCGCCCAGGAGCCGGCTGCAGGGCCAAGCTCAAGGACCTTGCGACCCAACTCCAGCGAGCGTTGGCTCTCATCCGACAGGCCCGCGATCAGCGCCTTGACCGCCTGCAACTCGACGCGCACGGCCTCGATCAGGGGCAGCCGCCCGGTTCCGATGTCATCCTCGACCGCCTGCCATGTCGCTTTCGCGGCAACGGTCTGCATCGTCAGCGCGAGCGCCCAGGCATGCGCCAAGCGCAAGCGCAGCCGGCCGTGCACCGCCTCGGCGGGCAGTTTCGCGACCCAGCTCAGGACCGTACGGACATCGCTGGCCTCCACCAGATTCATTGCGCATTGCTCAACCCAGCCGGCGGCGCGATCGACATCGCCGGCTGCCAGGGCGTGCCTGACGGCTTCCGCCCAGAGCGATTGCGCCGCAAACCATTCACTGGCCCGGCGATGCAGCCCGGCAACTTCGTGCGGTCTCTCCCGCACCAGTCGCTTTCTCAGGTATTCGGCAAACAGCGCGTGATAGCGGTACCACTGGCCTTCGGCGTCCAGCGGCCTGACGAACATATTTCGTGCCATCAGCCACTCGAAACTGGCATGCGCCACGGTCGAGCCGGCCACCGCATCGCACAAGGGCACCGACATCCTGTCCAGCACCGCGGTCTGAAGGAGAAAAGCCTGCAGCGGCTCGGGGACGTGAACAAACACGTTCTCGTTCAGATACGCTTCAATGCTGCGCCTGGCAAACGGCAAGCGCTCGGCGAAAGCGTCGGCCTGCTCGTTCGCGCTCAATGCAAATGACGCCAGCTGCAAGCCGGCCACCCAGCCTTCCGTCGCCTGCAGCAGTGCCTCGGTCTGCACAGAGCTCAGGGCACGGCCGGAAACGGCCGAGAAAAACGCCTGCGTTTCCGCGCTGTCAAAGCGCAGCGCTTCCGCGTCCAGCTTCAGCAATTGGCCCCTGGCCTCGAAGTAGCTCAGCGGAAACGCCGGCTCGCTGCGCCCCGCGACGAGCAGATGCAGGTTCTCCGGCGCATAGCGCAGCAGCCGGAACACCGCCTCATGGATGGCAGGCGATACCAGTCGATCGAAATCATCCAGCACCAGCACCATCGGGCGGGGCAGCGCCGAGACCGCATTGAGCAGCTCGCCAAACATCGCGTCTGCAGGCGCCAGCGGATCCGGCTCCAGGCGGCACGGGATCGGCTCGCCGGCCTCCCTGCAAGCGTCCCTTGCCGCAGCGAGCAGGTAGGCACCGAACTGAAAGAGATCGTCGTCGTCGCGGTCGATGCTCAGCCAGCCAACGGCGCAGCCTTCCTGCGCCATGACCTTCGTCCATTCACTCAACAACGACGTCTTGCCAAAGCCGGCCGGGGCTACCAGCACCGTAAGCTTACGCTCCATGCCGGGGCGCAATTGCCCGATGGCACGCTCACGATGGATATAGTGGCGTGTTCGCGGCGGCGCCAGCTTTGTAAGGATCAAGGCTGGCCGCCATTGGGGCAGCTGCGCCGCAGCAACGGGCGCTGTCGGAGTCATCCGGGAGGCTTCTTGACTACGCGGGGACACACTAGACGATCACATCCCATTCGTCCGCCTGCTCCCGGCGCACCATCTCGGCGGCGGACTCAGGCTTGATGGTTCGATAGCGATGCGACGCGGCGGTGATGACATCGATCATGGCATCAATCATTTCCTGCGGGTCGTGCTGGTTATTCAGCGGACGCTTCACGCGTGGTCGCATTGCTTGCTTTCCGTCTTCCCACCATTGGTCCATGCTTTCCATGCCGGTATCGTTGAACCCCGTGCGGTAGGCACCGGGATTCACCGTTGCGACCTGGATCCCGTAAGGCTTCAGCTCCTCGCGCATCGATGCGCACAGCGCCTCGACCGCATGCTTAGATGCCGCATACGCCGCCACCCAGGGAACCTTGACGAGACCGGCGACGGAGGACGTCCACACGATCTTGCCGCTGCCGCGCTCGATCATCTGCCTGGCAAACCCCTGCGCCAACTCGAGCGCCGCGAACACATTGGTCTCGAAGACCCGCCGCACAAGCGCGATGGGAATCTCCGCCACCGGCCCCGCTTCCATGATGCCGGCATTGTTGAACAGCACATCGATCTCATGTTGGAACGCGCGCTGCCGGTCGATCGCATCCAAGACATCGAGCTTGATTACCGTCAGCCGGACGCCCTCAAGCTCGGCCGCATTGCGTAGCTCCGTCACCTGCGGCCAGATCTGCGCCCCGGCAATAACGTTATGACCGCCGCGCGCGAGCCCCAGCGCCACACCTTTGCCAAAGCCGCTCCCGGCGCCGGTTACCAATACGGTCTTCCCCATCGCTACGCTCCTGAAGTCGCAGACCAGCCGGGAGGCGGTTAGCCGTTACTGCTTCAGCGCTGCCAGCAGCAGGTCAGCCACCGAGCGCTGTGTACTGCCCGGCAATCACGCCGGCATCTTCCACCGCAAACGACCACCACGGTTTCTGCGCCTTGGTGTACTCGGCGCTACGGCAAGCATTTCGGTCAGTGGCCGGCATAGCAAATAGCTACATCGAGCTTGACCTTGCTGGGTTTCAGAGTCGCACCCAGCCGGCTCATAAAGCTCCCCTTCGGCATCACTCCCAATCGACGGATCCTGCCATCCGCAAGCCATGAGGATTATTAGGCGCATAGCCGCCTTTCGGGTTCACAGAGTCGACGTGATCGCGCTGCCCGTCAGCCATCTTGACAAAGTGAACAGTCTCGCCCAACAAGAGGCCTGTAGCCCGATCCATATCGGGATACTTCTAAAGCCCCCCAGAACAAGAGGATCTTCTTGCCACTCATGCTTAGCTCTCCTTCACTAGGATCAGCCGACCAGATTCGGGTACGACTGTAATAGATGATCGTCGAAACGCAAGTCAAGCCACAAGGGCATGGGATACCGTCAGAGGGGGGGAAAGCGGGGGGGCCTCGACGATGCCATTTCGTCGATGGTGCCGAGCATCGTTTGTGCTGTGCCGAAAGCTCGGGGACTAAAGCAGAACGCCAGCTTCGGCATTGCGCCTCCATCGCTGAAGACCTGGACTGGACCCTGACTGGCCCCCCCCACTTAGGGAGGCTCCTTGCAAACGCGGCAAAAATGCGCGGATCATTGCGTTGGTGAAGCTTGCTTCTTCAATCTGATGACGAATCTCGCCTTCCCAAAAGCACTGTGGCGGCGACCGATGGCGCGCCCAACGCCGTTCACGAGTCTGCCTTCGATTTCGCTTCAGCGATGCCGAAATTGCTGACGTAGTCACCTACATCCGCAGCGCCTGAGGAAACCGAGGCGCGCCGGTGGCGGGCAATCGCGTCACCCGACTGCACCGCGAACTACGGGCAGAGCCTGGCCCGGCAGGTGCGAGATGAATTCAACCAAGGAGCCTGCAATGCCGACAATCTCACGACGTTCGTTCGTCCAGTCCATCGGTGCTGCAACATTCGCGCCGGGTGTGTTGCTCGCCCAGGACGTGGCTGCGGCTGAAAGCTCCGCTCCACCCCACGACGCCGGAGCGAACTACGCCGATTACAAGCATATCCAGGTTACACAGACCTACGGCGTCGCCACCGTTACTTTGAACTACCCGCCGTTCAACCTACTTGATGAGGTACTGTCGGAGGAGTTCGACCGGCTGACCCGACAACTGGAACAGGATGCGAGCGTACGCGTCATCATCCTGCAGAGCGCCCTACCGAAGTTATTTATCGCGCACTCCGGCCCGCACCGTGTCGGCTCGGCGCCGAAGGCGACTTCAAATACACGCACCTTCCGCCTGACCCAGATGCTCGGGGAGCGCCTGCGTAACATGCCCAAGGCTGTGATCGCCAAGGTCGAAGGCATCGCCCGTGGCGGCGGCTGCGAGATCGCGCTGGCCGCGGACATGTGTTTCGCCGCGCTCGACAAGGCTGTGTTCGGCCAGCCGGAAGTCGTCTGCGGACTCGTTCCCGGCGGCGGCAACACACAGCGCCTGCCACGGCGCATGGGACGCGCACGCGCGCTCGAGGTGCTGTTGGTCGGCGAAGACTTCACGGCGGAACTGGCCGACCACTACGGCTATATCAATAGTGCGCTGCCGGCCGGGGAACTGGGGCCATTCGTGGACAAGCTAGCACGCCGCATTGCGACCTTTCCCCCCACCACGATCGCCCACATGAAAGCGGCCGTGGACATGGGATCGGACACCTCCTTCTCCGAAGGGTTGTTGGTGGAAGCGCGCGAGGCCGATCTTTGCGTAGCCAACGAGGCGATACAGGCGCGCGTGAAGGCGATACTCAAAGCCGGCGCCGAGACCTACGAAGGCGAACTGCACTTCCCTGAACTGTCCGCGAAGCTGCCGCCCGCCGAGTAAGCAATCGACCTGCCTCCGAACGAGGGTTACCCGCAAGTGGCGCGAAGGCGTTTAATACGAGCGGGAAGTAAGGGACACAGCAAGGCGCCGGAATGCATAGCCCATGCTGGTGATTGGGGGATTTCCCTCATTTTATGTAGAAGCCGATGGAACTGAGCTCTAAAACCCATTTTCCTTTAGAAGGAAGCCTATCATGACGTCCCAAACAGACAGCAAGCAGCCGACGCCTGACCCAGCCGAGCGCAAGGCGTTCTTTCCTTCGCCCTACTCGCTTTCGCAATTTACGTCGCCGAAGTCTAACCTCGCGGATGCCGACTATCCGGACGCTTATCAGGGAGGTCGCTGGAAAGTATTACTAGTCGCGGCAGATGAGCGCTATCTCCTGACTGGAGACGGTACCTTCTTTTCGACTGGTAACCATCCCGTCGAGACCCTCCTGCCGATGTATCACCTGGACCGCGCAGGCTTCGAGTTCGACATTGCCACCTTATCGGGCAATCCGACCAAATTTGAATGGTGGGCATTCCCTTCTGAAGACGCCGAGATAAAGGCTCTCTACGCGAAGTACGAGCAGAAATTCCAGCAGCCGCTTAAGCTTGCTGACGTGGTAAAGTCCTTGGAAAAGGATGCGAACTACATTGCCGTTTTCATCCCTGGAGGACATGGTGCCCTGATGGGGCTACCCTTCAGCGCGGACATGAAGGCGACCCTTCAGTGGGCTATGCAAAACGATCGGTACATCATCACGCTGTGTCACGGGCCTGCCGCCTTACTTTCCGCCAGCGTCGACGAACCCAACGGTGGAGATCTTTTTCGCGGCTACCGCATCTGCGCATTCCCAGATGCCATGGACAAGCAGACGCCGGACATTGGCTATATGCCCGGTCCATTGCGTTGGTTCTTCGGCGAGAAACTTGCGGCTATGGGAGTCGAGATCGTAAACACTAAAATTGATGGAAGCACGTTTCGGGACCGGAAACTTCTCACGGGAGACAGTCCCTTTGCAGGCAACAATCTTGGCAAGCTGGCTGCGCGCGCGTTACTGGACGAAGTGCAGAATGCAGATGTGCGCTAGTTCTCACACCATCAGAGATCGTGTCTGCTCGGGCGCTTTATTAGCACTGCCTGCATAGACATGGATTCGCCTCTTGCGGCGCGGGATGTCTCATACGTCCCGCACTGCAAGGCTTTCCGGTGGAACCTGAATTTGATTATTCAGTTCTGCAACTAAAATGGCAGCCCGCCTCGACGCCATTCTCGCTATCGAAAAAGCAAGCCGGCTGAACGCCTTTCCCGATGTATGGGCGACGATTTCCGGCGGCACGTCTGACATTGGCGTGCATGTATCCCAGACGCTGGAGCAGTTTCAGCTGCGCCTCCAACGCACATGCTGATCTCCGACGCGTTGGACGAGCCGCTCCGAGCCCGCCTTGACGATCTCTTCAGCAACCGAGCAGGACGCACAATTGAAGCATTGAAGCGGGAATCAAAACGGCCAAGGCCCCGCGAGGCGCCAAGCTTCCTCGAGCACATCCAGGCCATGAACGAGCTGGCCGAACCTACCGCCGCGGCCAAGAATTCGCTTGCTCCGCAAGCGCATTGGGCAAGCAAAAAGCTCATACGGTTGCTGGGCGCAGTTACAGTAAAGCGCAACGCATAGTGGCAGATTTTGTTAATAAATGGGCAGCCTTTGCCAATGCAAGGAGCTGGCCGTGAGAATACGATTTAATATCCAACAACACGAGAGACTTCGAGATGGCAATCAGCAGAGTGGGCATCGTGGGTGCCGGCACCATGGGCAATGGCATCGCCCAGGCCTGCGCGGTAGTCGGCCTGAACGTGGTGATGGTCGACATCAGCGACGCCGCCGTGCAGAAGGGCGTAGCCACCGTGGCGGGCAGCCTGGACCGGCTGATCAAGAAGGAAAAGCTGACCGAGGCGCAGAAGGCGGACGCACTGGCGCGCATCAAGGGCAGCACGTCGTATGACGACCTCAAGGCCACCGACATCGTGATCGAGGCCGCCACCGAGAACTACGACCTGAAGGTCAAGATCCTCAAGCAGATCGACGGCATCGTCGGCGAGAACGTGATTATCGCGTCCAACACCTCGTCGATCTCGATCACCAAGCTGGCCGCGTTGACCTCGCGCGCCGACCGCTTCATCGGCATGCACTTCTTTAACCCGGTGCCGGTGATGGCGCTGGTCGAACTGATCCGCGGCCTGCAGACCAGCGACGCCACCCACGCCGACGTGGAAGCGCTGGCCAGGGAACTGGGCAAGTACCCGATCACGGTCAAGAACAGCCCGGGCTTCGTCGTCAACCGCATCCTGTGCCCGATGATCAATGAAGCCTTCTGCGTGCTGGGCGAAGGCCTGGCCTCGCCGGAAGAGATCGACGAGGGCATGAAGCTGGGCTGCAACCATCCGATCGGCCCGCTGGCGCTGGCCGACATGATCGGCCTGGACACCATGCTGGCCGTGATGGAAGTGCTGTACACCGAATTCGCCGATCCGAAGTACCGTCCGGCGATGCTGATGCGCGAGATGGTGGCCGCCGGCTACCTCGGCCGCAAGACCGGCCGCGGTGTGTACGTCTACAGCAAGTAATCGTTACTTGCTCCCTCTACCGGAGATACAAAGCATGACGCGTGAAGTCGTAGTGGTGAGCGGTGTCCGTACCGCGATCGGAACCTTTGGCGGCAGCCTGAAGGATGTGGCGCCGGCAGAACTGGGCGCGCTGGTCGTGCGCGAGGCGCTGGCCCGTGCGCAGGTGTCCGGCGACGACGTTGGCCACGTGGTGTTCGGCAACGTGATCCAGACCGAGCCGCGTGACATGTACCTGGGCCGCGTCGCCGCGGTCAACGGTGGCGTTTCGGTCAACGCGCCCGCGCTGGCCGTGAACCGCCTGTGCGGCTCGGGCCTGCAGGCGATCGTCAGCGCCGCGCAGACCATCCTGCTGGGCGATGCCGACGTGGCCATCGGTGGCGGGGCCGAAAGCATGAGCCGCGCGCCGTACCTGGCGCCGGCGGCCCGCTGGGGCGCCCGCATGGGCGATGCCGGCCTGGTCGACATGATGCTGGGCGCGCTGCACGACCCGTTCCACCGCATCCACATGGGCGTTACGGCCGAGAATGTGGCCAAGGAATACGACATCTCGCGCACGCAGCAGGACGAGGCCGCGCTGGAATCGCACCGCCGCGCGTCCGCCGCGATCAAGGCCGGCTATTTCAAGGACCAGATCGTCCCGGTGGTGAGCAAGGGCCGCAAGGGCGATGTGACGTTCGACACTGACGAGCACGTGCGCCATGACGCCACCATCGACGACATGACCAAGCTCAAGCCGGTCTTCGTCAAGGAAAACGGCACCGTCACGGCCGGCAATGCCTCGGGCCTGAACGACGCCGCCGCCGCGGTGGTGATGATGGAGCGTGCCGAGGCCGAGCGCCGCGGCCTGAAGCCGCTGGCGCGCCTCGTGTCGTACGGCCATGCCGGCGTCGATCCCAAGACCATGGGCATCGGCCCGGTGCCGGCGACCAGGATCGCGCTGGAACGCGCCGGCCTGCAGGTATCCGACCTGGACGTGATCGAGGCCAACGAAGCCTTCGCCGCGCAGGCCTGCGCCGTGACCAAGGCACTCGGCCTGGATCCGGCCAAGGTCAACCCGAACGGCTCGGGCATCTCGCTGGGCCACCCGATTGGCGCCACCGGTGCGCTGATCACGGTGAAGGCGCTGTACGAACTGCAACGCGTGCAGGGCCGCTACGCGCTGGTGACGATGTGCATCGGCGGCGGGCAGGGCATTGCCGCCATCTTTGAGCGGATCTGAGGTCTTGCCTCGCCGAGCCTTACATGCTGGCATTGCCTCAGCCTACTATTTTCAGCAGCACATACTTAATGACGAGCCGATAACCACATCAGATTGCCACCATGCCAAGTCCAACCAAATCCTTCCGGGAGCGTTCAATTGCCTTTGTCAAACTCCAAAAAGAGGTTCGTGCAACAACTGAGCGAGTGCATGGCCATGCCATCAACAGCGTGAGCAACGGTGATGCAAACTATCTGGCGCACGTTTCGGCTCTGATCGACGCCCTAATCGACCGGTCCGACGCTCGTGGACGGGTCATATGTTTTGCGTCGGCAGCGGAGTTCGGATTGTCACTACGTCGCCAAGGGGAACGTTGCAGACAGGCTGCAATGCAGACCGGATCTGACTCCATCATGGTCCTTTACTGGGCAGCCGTTCGTCGTATGCATAAACATGACAGCAGCGTAGCCAAAATTTCTGAGATGAGCGAGCTGTTGTCAAGCAGCAGTCTGGCCAATACCGCCCCCGCCGTCAATGGGAAACGCGAAGCCGACGCAAAGTGGCTCCATTCTGAGCGCTGCAGCCTGTGCGAGAAACTCCATGGCGATTCGCGCTGTGCCAATGGTCACAACGCACTTCGCCCACTCTCCGGGAAACAGTTCCGCAGCGTTGGCGATGGCCTATTGAGGTTTACAAAAAACATGACAACGGATTCGGGGCTGGCGCGTTTTATCTCTAACGGGTTGATTGGAGATACGCGCCGTGTCGAAGAAGCCGTTAGACGATGCAACGAAGAAGCGCTTGCGAGCTGGTCGGATGCTGTTGGCTGGCAAGCGAGCAGCCGAGGTAGCATTGGCCGTAGGGGTAGCCCGACAAACGGTGTACACGTGGAAAGCTCTGCTCGATGAAGGCGGAATTGATGCGCTACGGGCTGTGCCAGGTCGAGGCCGCCCAGCCAAGCTCGAGCCGGAGCAATTGGCCGAGTTGCGCGGGGTGTTGCTGCAAAGCCCGACTGCGCATGGCTTTGGCACCGAGCTATGGACACTCAAGCGCGTCGGTTCGCTCATCAAGCGCACGTATGGCGTCGAGTTCAGCCAAACGCAAATCTGGCGCATTCTTGGGGCGTTGGGTTTCAGCGCGCAAAAGCCAGATCGTCGCGCGATCGAGCGAGACGAAGACGCGGTGCGCCACTGGAAGCGCCACACCTGGCCCGCGCTTAAAAAAAAGCCCAGCGCGAAGGCCGATTGATTGTCTTTATCGACGAGACTGGCATCAGCGAGCGGCCCACGCGTGTGCGCACCTGGGCGCCGAAGGGGCAAACACCTATTATCCAGTTTCATTTCAACTGGAACCATGTGTCGGCCATCGCCGGCCTCAGTCGCACCAACTACCTGTTTCGGCTGTACGAAGGCAGCGTGAAGAAAGAACAGGTGGTCGAGTTTCTTAAGGCGCTCAAAGCGCATCTGAAGCAGCCGTTGCTGATCATCTGGGATGGGGCCAGGTCCCATCACGCCGCAATGGTCCGCGAATACCTGGATTCTCTCGAGGGACATATTCATATGACCTTCCTGCCACCGTACTGCCCCGAGCTCAACCCAGTTGAGTACCTCTGGGCATGGCTCAAGCGTCATGCGATTGCGAACTTCTGCCCCGACAACCTCAATGAGTTGCATACCGTCGCCCGCAACAAGCTCAAAAGCGCTCAACACCGGCCTTCGATCATCGCCGCGTGCTGGGTTCAGGCAACGTTGTGGTGATGTCATGATTTACGGAAAGATCAATAATTTCTGAGGCACAGGTATATCAATGCAGTGAGTGCGAGGCGATCTGGACACAATACAGGCATCGATCGGACCCATTCGCGATGTGGTCCATTAAAAATAGACAGTAGTGCTGGAAAGGCTGGTAAGCATGCCATCTACGGCTGCCGCGCCTATCGGCGCAAACATGGCGCGCCGCAAACCTCTCTTTTGGCCGCGCAGACACCAACGGCTCCCGCAGATGACGCCATCGAATTCTACGGAGGCATCATGCGGGTCAACAGCGCTTTCGTTCTCTCTACGGCAATAGAATCCCATTCACTCTGACTCTACCGCCCCCAAGACTGGGTCAATCGAAATCAGGTAAAACAACCAACAGAATGAGCGCCCTCACCTGTCGGATGTGAGACGCAAGATAGAGACCTTCTTTCGAAGAATGCGCTGCTTGACCTGAATCGCCGACGCAGCGGATAGACTGTACCCGATTCTCGCGTGCTCAGCGCCTCCGCAATGCCAGCAACGCGAAAGGCGTCGGTAAGACTTCGGCACGGCACGCTGCGCCAAAGCAGTTACCAGCGCCGGTCACGTTCACCGTACAGCCGGCATGCCGACGGTCCTAACCGATCCCAGTACGGCGAACACGCGGCAGCCTCGCGTCCATTGATAGCAAGGGCGGTCACTGGCTTGAGCCCGCCCTTTCCCACCGCTTCAGCGTGCGCTCATTTCCGGTACCTCGCGGCTGGCGGCGCCGACGAACAGCTGGCGCGGACGGCCGATCTTGTATTCCGGATCGGTGATCATCTCTTCCCACTGCGAGATCCAGCCCGGGGTGCGG
>NZ_JBIVHB010000024.1:0-93786 GCF_044748965.1 Cupriavidus sp. NPDC089707 | reverse complement strand
CTGCCGGTGGACTTCAAGAACCGCGAGATCTACTACGTCGGCCCGGTCGATCCGGTGCGCGACGAGGACGTCGGCCCGGCCGGCCCCACCACCGCCACGCGCATGGACAAGTTCACCGAGATGATGCTGGCCGAAACCGGCCTGATCTCGATGATCGGCAAGGCCGAGCGCGGCCCGGTGGCGATCGAGGCCATCAAGAAGCACAAGTCGGCTTACCTGATGGCCGTCGGCGGCGCCGCCTACCTGGTGGCCAAGGCGATCCGGCACGCCAAGGTGGTCGGCTTCGAAGACCTGGGCATGGAAGCCATCTACGAGTTCGACGTCAAGGACATGCCGGTGACGGTCGCCGTGGACAGCGAAGGCACCTCGGTGCACAAGACTGGCCCCGCCGAGTGGCAGGCCAAGATCGGCAAGATCCCGGTCGCCGCGCTGTAAGCAGCGACACACGCCGAGGCGGTAGAATCTGCCGTCGCGCTCAAAAGCCGGGTTCCGACCCGGCTTTTTTCTGCCCTCTACTCTTCTGCCCTCTACTTTCCAGTTGTCCTCGCATCCCCCGTGAACCCAGCACCCATCGGCGTCTTCGATTCCGGCCTTGGCGGCCTGTCCGTGCTGCGCGAGATCCGCGCGCTGCTGCCGCAAGAATCGCTGCTGTACCTGGCCGACTCCAGATACGCCCCTTACGGCGAAAAGCCCGAGACCTTCGTCGAGGCGCGCACGCTGCAGGCGTGCGAATGGCTGCTCGGCCAGGGCTGCAAGGCGCTGGTAATCGCCTGCAATACGGCGACCATGCACGCGGTGCAGACATTGCGCGACCGGCTGCCGGTGCCGATCATCGGCGTCGAGCCCGGCCTCAAGCCCGCCGCCGCAGCAAGCCGCAGCAAGGTGGTGGGCGTGCTGGCGACCGCCAACACCCTCAAGAGCGCCAAGTTCGGGCGGCTGCTGTCCTCGCTCGAGGGTGAAAGCCGCTTTATCTGCGAGGCAGGCCTTGGCCTGGTCTCGCGGATCGAGCAAGGCGACCTCGATGGCCCCGCCGTACGCGAGCGCCTCGATGCCTACCTGACTCCCATGCTCGAAGCCGGTGCGGACACGCTGGTGCTGGGCTGCACCCACTACCCTTTCCTGTCCGGCACGATCCGCCGGATGGTCGGAGACCAGCTGGCGCTGGTCGACACCGGCAGCGCCATTGCGCGGCAGCTCGCCCGCAAGCTGGCCGAGCACGGCCTTTCCGCGAACGCCGGCGCGCTGCCGCGCGACCGCTTCGTATCCACCAAGGACGCCGCGCACCTGCGCGCGATGGCAGCAGCGCTGCTGCGCGTGGACGCGGATGCGGAAACGGTGGTGATCGAACCGGCGCCAGCCTTCTAGCCGGCGCCTGCCCTGCTGCAGGTCATTGCAGGAAGCCCAGCGGCCGGTGCTCCCGCACCTCCGGCTTGATGGCATGTTCCTGGCGCAGCTGCGCCAGGAACTCGTCCGGCGTCAGCGCCTCGCCCAGCAGCACGCACTGGCGCTTGACGGTGGCGAAGTCGCCCGGCGTCAGGCAATCCATCGCGTCCAGCTCGCGCCGCATGGCATCGGTCAGCAGCGTGGCCTCTCCGCCCAGCGCTTCATCGACGAACATCGCCGCCCGCTGCTCCGGCTTCAGCGACAGGAAGCGGATCTTGAACGAGAAGCGCCGCAGCGCGGCCTCGTCGATGCGGTCGAACAGGTTGGTGGTGCAAATGAAGATGCCGTTGAAGCGCTCCATGCCCTGCAGCATCTCGTTGACCTCGGAGATCTCGTAGTTGCGCACCGCCTGCTGGCGGCTCTGCATGAAGCTGTCCGCCTCGTCCAGCAACAGCACCGCGCCGTCCTCCTCGGCGCGCGCGAACATGGCCGCGATCTGCTGCTCGGTCTCGCCCACGTACTTGCTCATCAGGTCGGAGGCACGCCGGATCATCAGCGGCAGGTCCAGTTCGGTGGCGATGTGCTCGGCCAGCGCGGTCTTGCCGGTGCCGGGCGGCCCATAGAAGCACAGCGTGCCGCGCTGGCGCACGCGCAGTGCGTCGACGATCTTTGCCACCTCGTAGCGGGTTTCCAGGTGCAGGTTTTCCAGCCGGTAATGCGTGACCACCGGGCGGGCCTCGGCCTCCGGACGCAGGCCCATGGCGCGATCGGCATGCTCCAGCTGGCGCAGGATCAGCGCTTCGACCGGCTCCGCCACGTCGGGCCGCGCCAGTTCGACAAAACGCGCCGCCGATTGCACCTGCGCCGGCGTCAGCGTCTTGCGAGCTGCCAGGCCGCTGATGAAGGCATCGCTGACGTCGAGTCCGCCCAGGTGCTTGCGGATGATGTTCTCGCGCACCAGCGGCGGCGGAATCTTCAGCTCGAGGTGGAACTGGAAGCGGCGCAGGTAGGCCGGATCGATCTGTCGGATCGAATTGGAGATCCAGATCACCGGCACCGGGTTCTGCTCGAGCGTCTGGTTGACCCACGCCTTGCCGTTGACCGATGCACGCGTATCTTCCTGGCCAAACAGGCTCATCAGCTCGCGCGCGCTGCCGGGGAAAACGTCTTCCACTTCATCGAACAGCAGCGCGGTATGCGCACGGCCGCGCAGGAAGGCCTGCGACACCTGCAGCGAGCGGTAGCGATCCTTGCCCGACAGGCTGTTGCCGTCGCGGTCCAGGCAATCCACCTCATACAGCTCGCAACCGGCTTCGCCCGCCAGCAGGCGCGCGAATTCAGTCTTGCCGGTGCCGGGCGGCCCGTAGATCAACACGTTGACGCCGCTCGCGTGCTGGCGCGTGGCGTTGGCCAGCAGCGCGCACAGGTAACGGGCATCGGTCTCGACGTGCGGGTAGTCGGCAACGGTCAGCGTGGGCGGCGCGGCCGGGCGGGTGAACACCGCCATCATCTCGGCTTCGTTGGCGTAATTGCCCAACAGCACGTGCAGCAGGCGGTCGGACAGGCGCATCAGGTCGCCCAGGTCGGTCACGCTGTTCTCGGGAAGCGGCTGCTCGATCAGGTTCAGCGTTTCCAGCCGCGAGCCCGGACGCAGCGATGCCGCCACGTCGGCCGCACCGGCGCCGGTCAGGCCGGCCAGGATCTGGAAGGCCTCCTGGCTGTGCGCCACCTTGCAATCGACCATTACCGCGCGCAGGTCGCGCTTGTACTTGGCCAGCGCCGCGTACAGCAGCAGCTTGCGCTCGTGGTCGGGCAGGTCCAGCACGCGGCTGAGCATGTCGATATTGCGCACCAGCAGCACGCGCTCGCCATCCAGCCGCTGCGCGATGGCCGCGGCCGAGGCGTCGAACACGGCGAACATGTCCTTGGCGTGGTGCTTGACGTACTCATCGAGGTAATAGAACAGCGCGCTTTCATCGAAGGCGCTGTTCCATTGGCCGTGGCGGTCCAGAAATTCCTCGGGCGTCAGCCTGGCCGCACCCTTCCACGCGGGCATGTCGGCGCAACGGGCGGCCAGGAAGCGCTGCACGCGCAGCACCACCCCATATGGCCACACCATCTCCTGCGCGCTGACGGTCAGCACATCATTGATATTGCTGCGCAGGTTGAAGCGCGGCCCCAATGCGCACACCACGCGCAAGGCAAACTGCGCGCACATCCAGTCCAGCGCGGAGCTGGCCGACACCCCGGGCATGGAGCGCAGGAGCGTCGATCGGTCATCTTCAGCGGAACGTGTGAAATCCATGGACGGTTCCCCGAGCTCGCCGTGGCGGGGCCGACCGACCGGCGCACCGCCTCGTCTGCAGTTTCTTCCTATGCTAGCGCGCTTTGCCGCCCGCCGCGCACGCGCGAGCGAACCGGTCGCCAGCGACCGTGGCCTGGGCCACCGAAGCCTGTGGATCTTTGCGGGCGCGCAAACCCGCGCAAGATGGCGCCAACCGCTCCACAATGCAGCCTGATCTGGCGGTATAACTTGCCATGACAGAAAATTCCAGTTGCGACGCACAAATCACAACAAATAAGAATCATTATCGTTTATACTAGCCAGCTGACACGCTGCCCCAGAGTGGCGCTCCCACGGCAACCCAGTTAAAGGAGCGTTTATCATGGAATTGCTGCTTAGCCTGCTGGTCGGTTGCGGCATCTCGCTGATCCTGTTCTACCGCAAGTGACGGCGCACGGTTGCTGCTGCTTGTTCCGAGCCCGGCCATCCTGCGCCTGCCGGCAGACTTTTGTTGTTGACACATGTTCGACCAACGCTTCCTCAAGATTACGCTCGCCGTCCTGCTGTTCCACGCCGGCCTGCTCTACCTGATCCAGAGCGGCCTGGCCCGCAAGCTGACCGAGGCGGTGATCGCCCCCGAGATCATCGCGCGCATCATCCCGCTCGAGCCGCCCAAGCAAGAGGCCCCGCCCGAGCCGCCCAAACCCAAGCCCAAGCAAGAAACACCGCCGAAGCAGGTCAAGGTGACCACGCCGAAGCCGACGCCGCAGCCCAAGCCGACTCCGCAGCCGGTGGCCAACCTGCCGCCGACCCCGAGTGCACCGGAGGCGCCGGCGGCACCGCCTGCGCCGCCCGCACCGCCTGAACCGGCACCGGCGCCGGTTTCCGCCGCGCCGCGCGCCGTCGGCATCGGCGAAATCCAGTGCACACCGCCGCAACCGAAGTATCCTTCTCAATCGCGCCGCATGGGCGAGACCGGCAAGACGGTAGTGCGCCTGACCACCGATGAAGGCGGCAAGGTCATCAAGACCTCCGTGGTGTCGTCGAGCGGCTCGTCGCGCCTGGACCAGGCTGCGGTGGAAGCCGTGCAGGCCATGCGCTGCAAGCCTTACATGGACAACGGCCGTGCCGTCGCCGTCACGGCGCAGCAGCCGATCGGCTTCGAACTGAACTGATCGCCAATCCGCTGCGCGCCTTACCGGCTACCCGATTTCCGATCATCTGATCTGACCTAAACCAAGCGAACTCACCAGGAACCAACCCATGCAGGACCTCGGACTCTCCCACCTCTGGACGCAAGGCGACTTCGTCATGCGTGCGACCGCCATCATTCTGCTGATCATGTCGCTCGCCTCTTGGATCGTGATCTTCACCAAGGCCTGGGATCTGGTGCGCCTGAAGAAGATGGCGCACGGCGCGGAAAAGCGCTTCTGGCACTCGGACGACTTCGACCACGCGCTGGAAACCCTGGGCGCCAATGATGCCAACCCGTTCCGCACGCTGGCAATCGCCGGCAAGGAAGCCGCCCAGCATCACCGCGCCAGCCAGCCGCAGCTGCACGACGTGATGGATATTTCCGACTGGCTGACCCGCTCGCTCAAGAGCTCGATCGACGAGGCCGTGGCGCGCATGCAGTCGGGCCTGGCGGTGCTGGCTTCGGTCGGTTCGACCGCACCTTTCGTCGGCCTGTTCGGCACGGTGTGGGGCATCTATCACGCGCTGATCGGTATTGGCGCCTCGGGCGTGCCGACTATCGACAAGGTTGCCGGCCCGGTGGGCGAGGCCCTGATCATGACCGCCTTCGGCCTGGCCGTGGCGATTCCGGCGGTGCTGGGCTATAACGCACTGACACGTGGCAACAAGGCGGTGATCTCCAAGCTCAACCGCTTCGCTCACGACCTGCACGCCTACTTCGTGACCGGCGCCCGCGTGCGCCCCACCGGTGCCCGCAACGAAGACGGCACTGTGCGCCTGGCCGCGGCCCAGCGCTAATCCGCAAGCAAGGAAGTCATCATGGCATTCGGTACTATCGACGGTGACGACGACGAGGTGATGAGCGAGATCAACATGACGCCGCTGGTCGACGTCATGCTGGTGCTGCTGATCATCTTCATCATCACCATCCCCGTGATCAACCACGCGGTGAAGATCGACCTGCCGCGCGCCACCAACTCCCCGAACGATCCCAAGCCGCAGAACATCAACGTCTCGATCGACGCCAGCGGCAAGATGTTCTGGAACCAGGTGGAAGTGGACCAGGCCACGCTGGAAAGCAATATTTCGCTGGCCGCGCAGCAACAGCCGCAGCCTGAGCTGCACCTGCGCGCCGACCGCGAGGTACGCTACGAGCGCGTTGCCGAGGTCATGGCCGCCGCACAGCACGGCGGCCTGGGCAAGATCGGCTTTATCACCGAACCCAAGCAGTAAGGCGCGCGCCGGCAGGCGCTCAGCGCAACAGGAAGGGCATCCCACGGGATGCCTTTTTTCGTTTACAAGCCGCTCGCCGCTGCGGATCGTCGGCTCTGATCACTGCATGTCGAATCTTTGATTCAGGCTATTGTAATGATAACAATTCTCATTTAAGATTATTCCATCGACTGCGCCATCGGTGGCGCACCCCTGATGCCTTTCCCCTGCGCGCCCAGAGCGCCAGGCAGACCCGGAGCCAGATGATGAGCACTCTTTCCCTGCCGCTGTCGCAACCACGTGAAGTCACCCGCCGCCGCCTGTCGCTGCGCCGTGTCGATGTGGCCCAGCCGCGCCGCGAGACGGCAGCCGTGAAGGCTGCCCCGTCGACGATCGCATCCATGAAATCGGCCGTAGCCGCCTTGCCCGCCCGCCTGGAAGCGTTGGTGCGCGATAGCCTGACGTCGGCGCCCGCCGGCGAGCCGGTCGCACTGGACGCGATCATGCGCGGCAACAGCACCCTGCCGATCCTGCATAACGGCGAGGTCTACACGCTGCGCGTGACGCGCTACGGCAAGCTGATCCTGACCAAATGACGCATCCCGGCGGCAAGGCTATGCGCTGAAGCCGAAGGGAACAATTTGAGAGACGTGGAGACGTGTTGAGGCCCGCGTCTGCCGCGGGTGCCACGCAAGTGGCAGTACAGACTTTTGTGGGGACCACCTCGGAACGAGGTGTTGGGCAGTAGCCAGGTGCTGGCGCCGCGGCGGGAATTCCAGACCCCTCGCCGTATCGAGCTCAACCAGGGCCGCACCCAGCCATGCCCTCTTTTATTCCGCCCCGCAGGCTTGGCCTGCGGGGCTTTTTCATGCTCGGCTGGCGCCGCGCAACGGGGTCCTGCTATTACAGGCCCAGAGCGGCGATGCCGGCGCGGGCAACCTGTGCGTCTTCGGTCGACTTCACGCCCGACACGCCGACTGCACCGACCACCTGCTCGTTGGCAACGATGGGCACGCCACCTTCCAGCATGCCCTGCAGCACCGGCGCAGTCATGAACGAATAGCGGCCGTTGTTGATCATGTCTTCGTAGATCTTCGATTCACGACGACCCAGGGCGGACGTACGGGCCTTCTCCGCGGCGATATGGGCCGAGATCGGCGCGGCGCCGTCCAGGCGCTGCATCGCCAGCATATGGCCGCCGTCGTCGACCACGACGATGGACACGGCCCAGTGATGGTTCTTCGCTTCGGTTTCCGCTGCGGCCATGATCTTCTTCACATCGTCTGCCGTCAGAACCGTCTTTTGCTGCATGCCACTCTCCTGGTCATTCATTTGGTTGGAGATCGAAGTATACCCCGCACCCCATGCCATCGTCATCGCGCCCACGCAGCAAGGGGCGGGCAAAGAAAATGGCCCGCACCAGGCGGGCCATTCATCATGCGGACACCGAGACGGTCAGGCGCCGTCGGTGTACGGATCCGGCTTGCCGATACGGGCGCCGTCGGTGTACGGGTCAGGCTTGCCGATGCGCGCGCCGTCGGTGTACGGGTCGGTCTTGCCGACCCGGGCGCCATCGGTGAACGGATCGACCTTGCCCATGCGGGCGCCGTCCAGGTACGGGTCAGGCTTGCCGGTTGCGGCAAACGAGGCGGTGGACACTGCGCACAGCGCGGCCAGCACGGAGGCGGCGGCAATCGATTGTTTGATATTCATGAGGTTCCCCTTGCAATTCTGGTTGGTACGGGCACCGTGGCGGGCAACTCCGGCAACAAAAGGAGCCTGCGTCATCGCGATGTCATGTCTGCAGTTTAGGGAAAACCCCTATGACAATAAACGTGACGCTTTGAGCAGTCCGTTCAAATATTTTGACCGGGATTACGATAGGGAATCATTCAGGGAACCCGCGCACACGGCCCCTGTCGCCCCTGTCGATATACGCAAGCCCAAAAAAGAAAGGGCCCCGCAGGGCCCTGTCGTTCACAACGTTTCAGCGCTGGCCAGTCAATCGTGGTGCCAGCGGCCATGTCCGCGATAGCCCGGGGGGCCATAGTAGCCATGGTGATGGCCATGGTAACGCGGCGGGCCATAGTAGCGAGGGCCGTAGTAGACCGGACGCGGTCGCACCACCACGGCCGGCGGACCGTAGTAGACCGGCGCCGGGGCCACCACCACAGGCGGGGGCGCATAGTAAACCGGAGCGGGCGGATAGTAGGCCGGTGCGCCAACCACGACGCCCGGAACGCCGATCGCGACGCCGACGCTCACATGGGCCATCGCGGCCCCGGATGCCAGCCCGGCTGCGACACCGAATGCTGCGAGCCACCAACGTTTCATATCCGCCTCTCAAAGTTGAGATTTCTCTTACTCGTATTGTAGAGGGTCGGAATTTTCCAGGTGCAACGGAGGGCACAACATTGTTACCAGCCGTAACAGTGCGTCACTTTTGCCTTCCGCGCCGCCATCTCTTTCAACAACCGGGCTAAAGCCTGCGGCGCGCTTGCATCCGGATAGCGAAGCCACCACAATACCGGGCTTGCCGTGCGGCCGTGGAGAAATTGGTAGACTCAGCAGACTTAAAATCTGCCGCCTTTCCAGGCTTACGGGTTCGAGTCCCGTCGGCCGCACCAGGCCACCGCAGCGGCAACCCTGCGCCAAAAGCAAAAGAGGAGGCCCCCGGCCCCCTCTTCCTATCCTTAGCACTGCGCCGCGCTTTACGCCATTACGTAGCACATCAGCGCACCGACCCCCATCAGGAACACAAACAGTACCCCGGCCAGTGCCAGCGGCTTGCGTCCGGCGCGCACCAGGTCGCCGATGCGGGTATGCAGGCCGATCGCCAGCATCGCACAGGCCAGCAGCCAGTTGTCCAGCGCAATCAACGGGGCCTTCCAGGCGGCGGGAACCGTGCCGGCCGAGTTGAGCGCCATCACTGCGACAAAGCCCACTGCAAACCACGGCACCGACTTCAGGATCCCGCCGAAGCGGCCCTTGCCGGTGGGCGCCTGGCCTGCCTCGGCCTTGCCTTGCGGCCACAGCGCCATCACCAGCAGCAGCGGCCCCAGCGCCAGCACGCGCACCATCTTGGCCACCACCGCGGCATCGGCCGTCGGCTCACTGATCATCTTGCCCGCGGCGATCACCTGTGCCACCTCATGCAGTGTCGCACCGGTAAAGATGCCGAACATGCGCTCGCTGACCGCCCAGTGCCAATGGCCGTTGGCCAATTCGAACAGGTAGGGATAGAGCAGCATGCCGACCGTGCCGAACAGCACCACCGTGGCGACCGCCACCGCGGTCTGGCGGTCGTCGGTGCGCACCACTGACGATACCGCGATGGCCGCGGCCGCGCCGCAGATGGCGCTGCCGGAACTGACCAGGATCGCTTCGCGGCGGCTCAGTCCGAAGAAGGTCGAGCCGACCCAGGTACCGAACAGCAGCGTGGCGACCAGCATCGTCAGCGGCACAACGATGCCCGGCAGGCCCAGTGCGACGATGGAGGCAAAGGTCAGCCGCAGGCCGTACAGTGCCACGCCCAGCCGCAGCAGGTAATGGCGCGCCACTTGCATCCCGGGTGCCAGCGGTGCCAGCCAGTGCTTCGGCAGCGTATTGGCAGCGACCATGCCGGCGCACATGGCGAGCGTCAGTGCGCTCAGGCCGTAGCGGGCGATCGCCGGATGCTCGGCCAGCGCCAATGCCAGCCAGGCGATGCCGCCGAGTGGCACAAGCGTCAGCAGGCGCTGGGACCAGGGCGGAGATACCGCTGCCGGCGTGGCGGCTGCGGTGCGGGGGGCGCTGCTGGAAGTGGCGGAAGACATGAAAGCTCACTTGTTATGTAGTGACTCCAGCGTACTGGCCCGCCATTAACCCGTAAAACGGGTAATATCGTTATGTGTTATCTATTCTTTCGATATGGAATCCCGTCCAGAGCCCCGCCCCGAGCAGCGCCCCCTTCGCCTCACATTGCGCCAGCTGTCCGTCTTCGTCGCCGTCGCTCAGCAAGGCAGCACCATGGCAGCCGCGCAGGCGCTGGCGATGTCGCAGTCTGCGGTCAGCGCTTCGCTGGCAGAGCTGGAACGTGCGCTGGACAGCCCGCTGTTCGATCGCATCGCACGCCGCCTCAGCATCAACGAGACCGGGCGCCAGTTCTTCCCGCGCGCGCTGGCGCTGCTGGACCAGGCACATGAGCTGGAGCGCTTTGCCACGCAGACCGGGGTGCAACTGCGCATCGCTGCCAGCAACACCATCGGCAGCTATATACTGCCGCCGCTTCTGGCCGGGTTCCGGAATTCGCGCAGCGGGCCCTGCACGCTGGACCTGCGCATCGGCAACACCCGGGAAGTGCTGCAGTCGCTGCTGCAGTTCGAAGCCGATATCGGCCTGGTGGAAGGCGCCAGCCATGAGCGCGACCTGCGCAGCATGCACTGGTGCGATGACGAGATGGTGGTGGTTGTCGGCCCGTCGCATCCCCTGGCACTCACACCGAAAGACCTGGTGGCACTGCGCGACGCCGAATGGATCGTGCGCGAACCGGGCTCGGGCACGCGCGAGGTGATCGAGGAGCGCCTGGTGCCATGGCTGGGCGAACTTCGCTTCGCTCTCGAGCTGGGCAACGCCGAAGCGATCAAGCGCGCAGTGATGAGCGGCTTCGGCGTCAGTTGCCTGTCGTTGCACGTGGTGCGTGACGAGCTCGCGCAAGGCACGTTGGTGGCGATCCGCGAAGGCTTGCCGCGCATCGTGCGGCCGCTGCAACTTGTCGTGCACCAGGACAAGTTCCCGACGCAAGGCCTGCTGGCCTTCACCGAATACCTGCGCACCATGGCGCCGCGCATCGGCGCATGACGCGTGGCGCGGACCGTCTATACGCGGGCGGCTAGGCCGCCTGCGGCTCGCTGCGCTTGCTCCGCGCGGTGTACAGGTCGAGCAGGTGGAACAGCACCGGGTTGAGCATGATCGACAGCAACGCGCCCGCCAGGATGAGTGCCTGGCCGCGCTCGGGCAAGATGTTCAGGTAGACACCCAGGCTCGCCAGGATGAAGGAGAATTCACCGATCTGCGCCAGGCTGACGGCAATCGTCATGCCGGTCTGGCCGGAGTGGCCGAACGCCCGCACGATGCCCATCGCCGCCAGCGATTTGCCGACCACGATGATAAACAGCGTCGACAGCACGCCCCACGGGTCGTTGACCAGCACCATGGGATCGAACAGCATGCCGACCGAGACAAAGAACAGCACCGAAAAGGCATCGCGCAGCGGCAATGATTCTTCGGCCGCGCGATGACTGAACTCAGATTCGGCCAGCACCATGCCGGCAAAGAAGGCCCCCAGTGCGAAGGAGACGCCAAATAGTGAATACGCGCCATAGGCCACGCCCAGCGCGGTCGCCAGCACGCCCAGGCGGAACATCTCGCGATTGCCGCTCCAGACAATGCGCTCGAGCATCCACGGAATAAATCGGCGCCCGATCAGCAGCATGACCGCGACGAAGGCGGCGACCTTGCCCAGCGTCGAGAACACCGCCAGCAGGACTTCGCCGGTGCCCGGACTGCCGTCGGTGCCGGTGTCCGCAGCACCGGCAAGAAGCCCTGCCATCGCCGGCAGCAGCACCAGCGCCAACACCATGGCCAGGTCTTCGACGATCAACCAGCCTACCGCGATCCGCCCCTGGGGCGATTCCACCAGGTCGCGCTCCTGCAGCGCCTTGAGCAGTACCACGGTACTGGCAACCGAAAGCGCCAGCCCGTACACCAGTCCCTGCCCCCACGACCAGCCGAAACCCCACGCCACCAGCATGCCCAGGAAGGTCGCGATACCGATCTGCACGACCGCCCCGGGGATCGCGATGCGCTTCACCGCCATCAGGTCCTTGATCGAGAAATGCAGTCCGACGCCGAACATCAGCAGGATCACGCCAAGCTCGGCCAATTCCGGCGCGAGCGCCTGGTCGGCCGTGTAGCCCGGCGTATGCGGCCCCACCACGATCCCCGCGCACAGGTAGCCAATCAGCGGCGGCATCCGCAGCTTGCTGGCGACGGCGCCAAGGACGAAGGCCAGGACGATTCCGCCGACGATGGTGCTGATGAGCGGGGTGGCGTGATGCATGCGTGCGGGGTTCCTCGTGTCAGGGGCTGGACGGCGATGGCTGGATCCCACCCACCCTCCCCGCGCGCCACGACGCCACGACCCACCATACGGCGCGCACCAGCGGTGGGTGCGGCACGATCGGCAGCCTCGGAGCGGGACAAGCAGGGAAAGAACGGGAAGTGCCGCAGCGGCCCCGGATACGCTGGAGGCGCATCACGGATCGGGAATGGCGTATGACATGCTGCGCCGCGATCCATCGCGCGGCGCACCCCGAAAAGCGTACGACAGGAGTAATGTAACATGCCCGCCACGCGCTCAAAGCGCAGAAATGCGAGGCAATTCGCGGCGAAGGGAGCCTGTGTGAAGCGGAGGAGTGCAAAACAAGAACGGCGCCCAAAGGCGCCGTTCTTGTTTTTTTTCAACTGGAGGCGGAGGTCGGAATCGAACCGGCGTACACGGCTTTGCAGGCCGCTGCATAACCACTCTGCCACCCCGCCAGGTGACGTGATGCTGGATTGTAGCCGCATTCAGCCGATGCTGCCGGCTGGCCTGCCGCGGCCATTCAACCCAAACAAAAAGGGAAGCGTTGCTTCCCTTTGGGGATTGGAGCGGGAGACGAGTCTCGAACTCGCGACCTCAACCTTGGCAAGGTTGCGCTCTACCAACTGAGCTACTCCCGCGTACAACTTCTTGCTGCCAGCCCGACCAGTGCCATGCACGTTGCCGAACCTTCAATAACCTGGAGCGGGAGACGAGTCTCGAACTCGCGACCTCAACCTTGGCAAGGTTGCGCTCTACCAACTGAGCTACTCCCGCAGGGTACTGCCTCAAAAACTTTCCAAGGCATTTTCTATCGCAATTTGCCGTTATCACACAACATTTTGCGCTAAACCCGCCTTATCTTGCTGCTTTCGCTTGCACCGTCAGCAACGAGAATGAGATTATGCAAAAAGCTCATCTCTGCGTCAACACCTTTTTGGAAATTCTTTTCACTTCCGGGCGCCGGCACCCGCCACAACACTGCTGCGTTCCCGGATCTGCGGCCAGGCCAGCTTCATGTAGTAGATCATCGACCACAGCGTCAGCACCGCGGCCAGATAAATCATCCAGGTGCCCAGTACGTAGGCGTCGAAGCCGAACAGTTGACCGCTGAACAGCAGCAGCGGGATCGCAATCATCTGCACGGTGGTCTTGAGCTTGCCAAGGAAATTCACCGCCACGCTCTTGGACGCGCCGATCTGCGCCATCCACTCGCGCAGCGCCGAAATCGTGATCTCGCGCCCGATGATGACCAGCGCGATCAGGTCGGTGACCCGGTCCAGCGCCAGCAGCGACAACAGCGCGGCCGTCACCATCAGCTTGTCGGCGACCGGGTCCAGGAATGCGCCGAACGACGAGGTCTGGTTCCAGCGCCGCGCCAGGAAACCATCGAGCCAGTCCGTCACCGCGGCGATGATAAAGAACGCCGCCGCCGTCAGGTTCTTGGTGTGCATGGGAAGCCATGCGTCCGGCAGGTAGAAAACGCCCACCACCAGGGGAATCATGGCAACACGAAGCCAGGTCAGCAGGATCGGGATATTGAAAGGCATGGAATTGGGGCGGCGGGGAAACGTGACCAATCCCGCGATTGTCGCCGATTTCGGGACCAATCGACCACCATTGGTCATTTTCGTGTCCGCGCCAGCAACTGCCGCGGGTCAATGCAGCTGCCGGTAGATCTCCTCGGCCAGCCCGCGCGAGATGCCCTCGACGCTTGCCAGCTCGTCGATGCTGGCGGCCATCACGCCGCGCAGGCCGCCAAAACGTGTCAGCAGCTTTTGGCGCCGGCGCGCGCCCACGCCCTCGATCTCTTCCAGCCGCGAGGTCGTGCGCGCCTTGGCCCGGCGCGCGCGCATGCCGGTGATGGCGAAGCGGTGGGCCTCGTCGCGGATTTGTGCCACCAGCATCAGCGCCGCACTGCCCTGCCCCAACTCCAGCGACGGCCGGCCGTCAGCGAACACCAGCGTCTCCAGGCCAACCTTGCGCCCCTCGCCCTTGGCCACGCCAACCAGCAGACCGATATCCAGCCCCAGCTCCTCGAACACCTGGCGCGCCACCTCGACCTGGCCCTTGCCCCCGTCGATCAGCACGATCTGCGGCAGCAGCGCGGTGGATTCGCTGCCTGCCTGCGCGCCGCCGTCTTCCTGCATCTGCTCGACCAGCTTCTGGTAGCGGCGTGTCAGCACCTGGCGCATGGCGGCATAGTCGTCGCCGGGGATGATGTCCTGGATGTTGTAGCGGCGATATTCGCTGTTCTGCATGTCATGGCGGTGGTACACCACGCATGATGCCTGCGTCGCCTCGCCGGCGGTATGGCTGATGTCGAAGCACTCGACCCGCAGCAGCGCCAGGTCTTCCAGGTCCAGGCCGATGGTTTCCGCCAGCGCGCGCGTACGCCCCTCCTGGCTGCCCTGCTCGGCCAGCCGGCGCGCCAGCGCCAGCGCCGCGCCCTGCTGCGCCATTTCCAGCCACACCTTGCGCTGCCCCTGCGGCTGGCGCACCAGCGTCACCTTGCGGCCGGCATGCAGCGACAGCGCCTCCAGCACCGCACCGTCGTCCGGCACATGGCTGACGACGATGATGGGCGGCGCGGGTTGCTCCAGGTAGTGCTGCACCATGAAGGCGGACAACACCCGGGCGGCGATGCGCTCGACAGTGAGCGATAGCGGGGCTTGGGCGGCCTCGGCAGCGCCGGCTTCGTCCAGCGTTTCGCGCTGGTCGGCATCCTCGACAATCATCGCGGCCTCGTCGGCATGGGCCGGGAAATAGGCCTTGTCGCCGAGATGGCGGCCGCCGCGCACCATGGCCAGGTTGACGCAGGCGCGCCCGCCTTCCACCGCCACGGCCAGCACGTCGATATCGCGCGCCTGCCCGCCCACTTCCTCCACGGCCTGGCGCTTGAGCACGGTCGACAGCGCCGCGATCTGGTCGCGCACCGCTGCGGCCTGCTCGAACTCGAGCCGCTCGGCATGCTGTTCCATCTTGCCCTGCAGGCCTTCCAGCACTTCGGTCTGGCGGCCCTGCAGGAAGCGCGCCGCGTTGGCAACGTCACGCGCGTAGTCCTCCTCGCTGATGGCATTGACGCACGGGCCCGTGCAGCGATGGATCTGGTGCAGCAGGCAAGGCCGGGTACGGTTATTGAAGACGGTGTCCTCGCAAGTGCGCAGCTGGAACACCTTCTGCAGGATCTGCATGCTCTCTCGCACCGCATAGGCGCTCGGGAACGGGCCGAAATACTGGTGCTTGCGGTCGGTGGCACCGCGGTAGTACGCCATGCGTGGAAAGCGGTGGCCGGTCAGCTTCAGGAACGGATACGACTTGTCGTCGCGGAACAGGATGTTGTAGCGCGGCGCCAGCGCCTTGATCAGATTGTTCTCAAGCAGCAGCGCCTCGGCCTCGGTGCGCACCACCGTGGTCTCGATGCGGGCGATGCGCGCGACCATCATCGCGATGCGCGGCGAAAGCTGGGTCTTGGTGAAATAGCTCGAGACCCGCTTCTTCAGGTCGCGCGCCTTGCCGACGTACAGCACATTGCCGGCGGCATCGAAATAGCGGTACACGCCGGGCAGGCCCGGCAGGCGCGAGATGACCGGCTTGGGGTCAAAGGGCTCTGGCGGCAGCTCGCCCGGAGATTCGGCGGCGATTTCGGGCTGCACTTCAGCCGGAACTCCGGCCGGAACTTCGGCCTCAGGTTTCGGTGAATCGGATTGCTGGTCGGACATTGGGGGACGGTGACCGCTACACGGCCCGCGCGCAATAAAGTGGCGCGGCCTCTAAAATCGCAAGTTTAGAGCAATTCAGCGGGCATCCCGCCCGCGCGCGCCTCCACCTGCCATGCCTATCCGCACCTGGGATATCTTTTGCACCGTAATCGACAATTTCGGCGACATCGGCGTCTGCTGGCGGCTGGCACGCCAGCTCGCGCAGGAGCACGGGCACGCGGTGCGGCTATGGGTCGATGATCTGGCGAGCTTCTCCCGGCTGGCTCCGGAACTCGATACCGGAGCCAGCGTGCAGCGCCTGGCGGGCGTGGAAATTCGTCCGTGGCGGCCCGGAGGCGACATCGACGTGGACGACACCGCCGGGGTGGCGCCACACGATGCCGTCATCGAAGCCTTCGCCTGCGATGTGCCCCCAGCCTTCCTGGCCCGCATGGCCGCACGTGATCCCAAACCCGCCTGGATCAACCTGGAATACCTGAGCGCCGAGCCATGGGTACGGGAGCACCATGCGATGCCCTCGCCCCATCCGCGGCTACCGCTGGTGAAGCATTTCTTCTTCCCCGGCTTCGAACCCGGCACCGGCGGCCTGCTGCGGGAATCGATGCTGGGCGCGCAGCGCGCCACCTTCCTCGGCGGCACGGCCACCCAGGCGGCCTTGTGGCACCGGCTCAGCGTGACGCCCCGGCCCGACGCGCTGCGGGTGAGCCTGTTTGCCTACCGCAATCCGGCCCTGCCCGCGCTACTGGCGCAATGGCGCGATGCCACCGAGCCGGTCCACTGCCTGGTGCCCGCCGGCCTGGCCGCTGACCAGGTCGCCGAATGGCTGGGCGCGCCGCTGCGGATTGGCGACCCGGTGGAACGTGGCAGCCTGTGCGTGCAACGGATCCCATTCGTACGCCAGGAGTACTTCGACGAACTGCTGTGGGCCTGCGACCTGAACTTCGTGCGTGGCGAGGATTCTTTCGTACGCGCGCAGTGGGCAGCGCGGCCACTGATCTGGCATATCTACCCCCAGGACGACGCCGCGCACCGGATCAAGCTCGACGCCTGGCTCGATCTGTTCCGCCAGAGTGGCGTCGCCCCCGACGCAGCCGCGGCGTTGACGGATTTCTGGCACGCCTGGAACGGCTATGGCGTTCCCGTCGACTGGCCGGGCCTGCGAGCGCATCTGGCGGCACTTGCCACAATCGCGCCGCGCTGGGAGCGGCGCTTGCAGCATCCCGGAGATCTTGCGGCCAACCTGGTGGCGTTTTGCGAAAATCAGGTAAAATAACCGGTTGATCCAAATGGCGACCGGGCCGGAGAACCAGGTCCTCTCCCGCGCATCAAACGCGTGGGACGAAGACCTGAATGCAAGCTGAGCACGGGGTCGCGAGCGCGTGGATACCGGCTTTCGGTGGAGCTCATCTGGCCTATCGCAGCGGTAATGCCGGCAGCGCGCCTTCGCCATTCCAAATTCCTACTTTCTTATTCAGGAAAACAGTTCAGATGAAAATCGCACAGGAACTCCGCGTCGGTAACGTGTTCATGATCGGCGGCGATCCGATGGTCGTGCAGAAGGCCGAGTACAACAAGTCGGGCCGCAACGCAGCCGTGGTCAAGATGAAGTACAAGAACCTGCTGACCGACGCCCCGGGCGAGTCGGTGTTCAAGGCCGACGACAAGTTCGAAGTCGTGGTGCTGGAGCGCCGCGAGTGCACCTACTCGTACTTCGCCGACCCGATGTACGTATTCATGGACACCGACTACAACCAGTACGAAGTCGAGAAGGACAGCATGGGTGACTCGCTGAACTACCTCGAAGACGGCATGAACGTTGAAGTCGTGTTCTACAACGACAAGGCCATCTCGGTTGAAATGCCGACCACGCTGGTCCGTGAAATCGTCTACACCGAGCCGGCCGTCAAGGGCGACACCTCGTCGGGCAAGGTGCTCAAGGGCGCCAAGATCAACACCGGTTTCGAACTGCAAGTGCCGCTGTTCTGCAACATCGGCGACAAGATCGAAATCGACACCCGTACCGGCGAATACCGTAGCCGCGCCAACTAAGGCGTGCGCAAGGTCCCGGCTGGCACAGCGGGACCAACAAGGAAAAAGGCAGCCTCGGCTGCCTTTTCCGTTTTTGCACGCTCGCGTATCAGGCGATCAGCGCGTACTCGCGCAGCGTGCGCAGCGCGGCGCGGTATTCGCCTTCGCCATGCAGCTTGTTCCAGTCCATCGGCTTGCGGCGCGGGAACAGCTTGCGGATGCGGCGCAGCGATGCCTTGTCGATGCCCACGTCGAGCTCGGTCAGCAACTGGTCGGCGCGATCCGGGTGGTTGCAGATCAGCACCATGTCGCAGCCTGCCGTCAGCGCGGCGCGCGCTGCCTCGGTCACATTGCCGGCCACGCTGGCGCCTTCCATGCTGAGGTCGTCGCTGAAGATCACGCCCTCGAAGCCCAGTTGCGCGCGCAGCACGTCCTGCAGCCAGTAGCGCGAGAAGCCGGCCGGATTCGGGTCGACCTTGGGATAGATCACGTGCGCCGGCATCACCGACGACAGACCCAGGCCCAGCCATTCGTACGGACGCGCGTCCTGTTCGAGGATCTCGTCCAGCGTACGTTCGTCTACCGGGATCGCCACGTGCGAATCGGCCTCGACATAGCCGTGGCCGGGGAAGTGCTTGCCGCAGTTGCTCATGCCGGCCAGCAGCAGGCCGTGGTTGAGGTGGCCGGACAGCATCGTCACCACGCGCGGGTCGGCATGGAAGGCGCGGTCACCGATCACGGCACTGCGCCCGTAGTCGAGATCCAGCACCGGCGTGAAGCTGAAATCGATGTCGCAGGCGCGCAGTTCGGCCGCCAGCACATAGCCGCATGCCACCGCAGCGCGCGTCGCCGCCAGTACATCGCGCTCCCACAGCTCGCCCAGCCGATGCATCGCCGGCAAATGGGTAAAGCCGTCGGTCTTGCAGCGCTGCACGCGGCCGCCTTCATGGTCGATGCAGATCAGCACGTCGTCGCGCACCGCGCGGATCGCGCGCGTCAGCGCCTGCAGCTGCGCGCGCGATTCGAAGTTGCGCGCGAACAGGATCACGCCGCCAGTCAGCGGATGCGCGATGCGGCGCGCATCGTCGGTATCGAGTTGCTTGCCGACGACGTCGAGGACCACCGGGCCCGGCCGCTTGCCGGAGTTCTTCTTGGACATGGAAGTGGTTGGATTCACAAGGCTGTGGTTTGGGGAGCCGCCCCGCCGGTGCGCTCGGCAATGGCGAAGGCGACCGCATAGTCATGTTCGTCACTGACACTGACCCGTACGGTGAGGCCGCGTTCCGCGAGCCATGTCGCCAGTTCGCCGTGGCATACGGGGGAAGGCTCACCCGAAGGGAGGTTCATCAGTTCCATTGCGCGCCACGTCATCGGCCAGCGCATGCCCAGGCCGATGGCCTTCGAAAAGGCTTCCTTGGCAGCGAAGCGCGTGGACAGGAAGGCGAGTCCGCGCTTCTCGGAACGCGCCTTGCGCGCGTGGTACTTGGCCAGCTCGTTGGGTCCGAGCACCTTTTCCGCGAAGCGGCCGTGGGTGCGTTCCATCACGCCCTGCACGCGGGCAATCTGGATGATGTCGGTGCCGACGCCGTAGATCACGCCGGCGCGCCTGCGACGGGATAACGCGTGCCGAGACGCGCGGCCACCATGATGGCCTTCATCTCGCGCACCGCGTTCTGCCAGCCGACGAACACCGCATGCGCGACAATGGCATGGCCGATGTTCAGTTCCTTGATGCCGGGCAGCGCCGCGATGGGCTGGACATTGGTGTAGTGCAGGCCGTGTCCGGCGTTGACCACCAGCCCGTGCTTCAACCCCGCGTCGACACCCTCCGCGATGCGGCGGAACTCCACCGCCTGCTCGTCGGGCGTATGCGCATCGGCATAGGCGCCGGTGTGCAGCTCGATCACCGGCGCGCCGCACGCGGCCGCCGCCGCGATCTGGTCGGGGTTGGCATCGATGAACAGTGACACGCGGATGCCGACGCCGGCCAACTGCGCGCAAGCCGCCTTGACCTGCTCGAAGCGGCCGGCCACGTCGAGGCCACCTTCGGTGGTCACTTCTTCGCGGCGCTCGGGTACCAGGCATACGTCCTGCGGACGGACCTCGCAAGCGATATCGAGCATCTCCTGCGTGATCGCGCATTCCAGGTTCATGCGCGTGGCCAGCTGCGAGCGCAGCGCGCGCACGTCGGCGTCGCGAATATGGCGGCGGTCTTCGCGCAGGTGCAGCGTGATCAGGTCCGCGCCGGCTTCCTCGGCCTGCAATGCGGCCTGGATGGGGTCGGGATATACGGTGCCGCGCGCGTTGCGCAGCGTGGCCACGTGGTCGATATTGACGCCAAGGTCGATGACGCCCGGATTTGCGTGGAAGATCATGCGAGCAGGAGAGATGATTGGATTGATTCGGTCACAGATACTGCAGGTCGATCAGTATCTGGCGCGTTTTCAGCGGTTCGCCTTGCAGATAATAATGCAGCAGGAAGCGCATCAGTGCCCGGCTTTGCGCCGCGGTCTGCGCGCGGCCGTAGTCGTCCTGCACCATATCGAGCAGCGTCTGGCCCGACACCACCGGCCACGACGACGGATCGCTCGGCTGGGCGCGACGCACGCCGCGCTCTGGCTGATAGACATAGTCGAGCCCCGGCTGCACACGCTCGCCGGTGCTGAGGCAATGGTCGAAGGCCACCGCAAAGCCGGTCTCCTGCAGCAGCAGGCGCTCGAAGCTCCGCAGCACCAGCCCGGCGGGTTCGCCGTGCGCCAGCCGCGTGAGCGTGGCCAGGTAGTGGCGGAACAGCGCGGGATACGCATCTTCGCGCGGGCAGAAGCGCATCAGCAGTTCGTTGAGATAGAACGCGGACAGCAGCGCATCACCGGCCAGCGGTGGCATGCCACCGACCCATTCGGCCTTGGTCAGTGTCTTGACCTCGCCGCGGCCGCTCCATGACACCGACACCGGATGGAAATGCTGCAGCACCGCCCGCAGCGCCGAATGCGGGCGCTTGGCGCCCTTGGCCACCATCGAGATGCGGCCATGGTCGCGCGTGAAGACATCGAGGATCAGGCTGGTCTCGCGGTACGGCCAGGCGTGCAGCACGAAGCCCGGCTGGTCGGCGACGCGCGACTCGGGCCGGGCCGGCACGATGCGCATGGCGCGGTCCATCATGGCGCGCGCGGCCGCATCGGCCATGCCGGGCAGCGCCTTGCTGTCGAGCAGTTCGGCCGCCTCGTCCACCACCGGATCGGCGCGGCGGGTGCGGAGCGCCGGCGCGCGCGCGCTATCAGCCGTCTTGCTCAATGGTCGCTCGCCTTTCGCTCGCAGTATGCTCACTCGTAGCCGTAGGCCCGCAGTCCGGCTTCGTTGTCGGCCCAGCCGCTCTTCACTTTGATCCACATCTCAAGGTAGACCTTGCCGTCAAAGAGCTTCTCCATATCGAGGCGCGCCTCGGTGGAGATCTGCTTGAGCTTGCTGCCCTTGTTGCCGATGATCATGGCCTTGTGCGCGTCGCGCTCGACCAGGATGGTGGCAAAGACGCGGCGCAGCCGGCCCTCGGTCTCGAACTTGTCGATGATCACGGTGCTCGTGTACGGCAGCTCATCGCCGGTCCAGCGGAACACCTTCTCGCGGATGATCTCCGAGGCCAGGAAACGCTCGCTGCGGTCGGTCATCGCATCGGCGTCATACATCGGCTCGCCTTCCGGCAGGTAGGGCCGGATGATATCGAACAGCCGCGCAATATGGTCGCGGGTCTTGGCCGTCATCGGCACCACTTCGCGGAACGGGAACAGCTGCCCCATCTTTTCCAGGAAGGGCATCATCACTTCCGAGCGGTTTTCGCCGGTGACGCGGTCGAGCTTGTTGGCGATCAGCAGCACCGGGGTGTTCTTCGGCAGCAGCGACAGCACTTTCTCGTCGTCGGCGCCGTAATAGCCGGCCTCGACCACGAACAGGATCAGGTCCACCGACGACAGCGTCGACGTGACCGCGCGGTTCAGCGAACGGTTCAGCGCGCTGGCGTGACGGGTCTGGAACCCAGGCGTATCGACGAACACATACTGCGCGTCGTCCGTGGTCTGGATGCCGACGATGCGGTGCCGCGTGGTCTGCGCCTTGCGCGAGGTGATGCTGATCTTCTGGCCGACCAGCGCGTTCATCAGCGTGGACTTGCCCACGTTGGGGCGGCCGACGATGGCCACGGTGCCGCAGCGGAACGCCGCGGCCGGGGTATCCGCCGCGTCTTGCTGCGGATGGTTAGATTCGGTCATTCCTTCAACCTGAGAGACAGCTGCGGATCCTGCGGCTGGGGTTGCTTGCGGGTCTTGCCGGTGCGCTCGGCGCGGCTGCGCTTGAGCAGCTGCGGCACCAGCTTCTGGACTTCGTCCAGCGCCAGCTTGGCGGCGGCCTGCTCGGCGGCGCGCCGCGAGGCACCGGTGCCGAACACCCGGACTTCCAGTTTAGGCACCGTGCACTCGACTTCAAACTGCTGGCTGTGCGCGGCCCCGTGGGTGGCGATTACGTTATATTGCGGCAGCGCGATCTTGTGGCCTTGCAGGTATTCCTGCAGCAAGGTCTTGGCGTCCTTGCCCAGCGTACGCGGATCCACCTGCTCCAGGATCGGGATATAGAGCTTGCGGATCAGCGCGCGCGCTGCCTCGAAGCCGGTATCGAGGAAGACCGCGCCAACAATGGCCTCGAGCGCGTCGGCGAGAATCGACGGACGGCGGAAACCGCCGCTTTTCAGCTCGCCCTCGCCCAGGCGCAGCGTGTCGGACAGTTGCAGCATCTGGGCGATCTCATACAGGGCCTGCTGCTTGACCAGGTTGGCCCGCACGCGCGACAGGTCGCCTTCGTCAAGCTTGCCGAACATGCCATAGAGCATGTCCGCCACGGCGCAGTTGAGCACCGAATCCCCCAAAAACTCGAGGCGTTCGTTGTGCTGGGCGCTGTGGCTGCGGTGCGTCAGCGCCTGCTGCAGCAATTCTGGCTTGCTGAATCGGTAGCCGAGTCGTTGCTGCAAGGCGTCGAGGTTCATATCAGTGCTGCGTTCCCGAATAGGTGATCAGAAGACTCAGGGGTCCGTAGACGGGCACTTCGGTCCGGTACGAAAAATCAACCGAGCGGATGTTGCCGTTATCGTCCTCGCGGACCAGCAGGTCTTCGCCCTTGACTGCGGCAATCCGGTCAATGACTGCCTGTTTGTCGAAATACTCGACGACTTCACGTTTGTTGACTGCGCGCTGCTTGGCATAGCTGGCTGCGCGCTTCACCGAAAAATACTCCACCAGGCTCGGGATCGAGCGCACGGCCGGCAAGGCCACGCCGATCACGAAGACCACGACCACCAGCAGAGTCCAGACGGAAAAACCGCCCTGCCCGCGACGCCGTGGCCAAGCCTGGCCGTACTCCCGGCCTTGTTCTTTCCCCTTACCCTTCCCGGTCTGACCCATTTGCGCTTGCCCTCTATCGTGTTGAGTGTTCTTGCGCCGCGCGGATTGACTTATTTGAACGAGCCCACGCGTCCGAAATTGCCCAGGTTCATCCAGATGACAAAGGCCTTGCCGACGATATTCTCATCCGACACGAATCCCCAGTAGCGGGAGTCGAGGCTGTTGTCCCGGTTGTCGCCCATCACGAAATAGTGACCCGCAGGTACCTTGCACGTCACACCCTGCTGATTGTAAGTGCAGTTTTCCCGGTAGGGGAAATCCGGGTCGGCGCCTGCAACGAACGCCGGCCGGTCAGCATCGTTAAGGATGCCATGGTCGACACTGCCGGGCAGCTTTTCGCGGAAATGCTTGGAATACGCCAGGCGCTCTTCGTCCAGAAAATCCGGCAGCACGGTGTATTCGGCAGGCTTGCCGTTAATGGTCAGCCGCTTGTTGAAATACTGAACCGTGTCGCCCGGCACGCCGACGACACGCTTGATGTAATCGAGCGATTTGTCCTTCGGGTAGCGGAATACCATTACGTCGCCGCGCTGTGGCTCGCGCATGTCCATGATTTTCTTGTTCACCACCGGCAGCCGGATGCCGTACTCATACTTGTTGACCAGGATGAAGTCGCCGATCAGCAGCGTCGGAATCATCGAGCCCGACGGGATCTTGAACGGCTCGACCACGAACGAGCGCAGCACGAACACCGCCAGGATCACCGGGAAGAAGCTGGCCGAGTATTCCAGCCACCACGGCTGGCGCAGCTTCTCTTCGGCCAGGCGCTTGCGCGTGGCGTCGGCATCGGTCGCGCCAAAGCCGCCGCCTTGCAGCGCCCCCTGGCGGGAATCGAATTCAGCCAGCGCCAGCCGCGCCGAGGCGCGGCGCTGCCGCTCAAACACGAGCTTGTCCGCGACCCACGCAACACCCGTAATCACCACCAGCACAAAAAGGATCAGTGCAAAATTCATGACGGCTTCTGGTTCTTGGAAATCCTGGTACTGCCTGTTCTGTTATGCGCGCGGCGAACCGCCGCGCGTCGCATCGTGCTGCGGGTGCCTTACTTGTCGTCCACCTGCAGGATGGCCAGGAAGGCCTCTTGCGGGATCTCGACCGTACCCACCTGCTTCATGCGCTTCTTGCCGGCCTTCTGCTTTTCCAGCAGCTTCTTCTTGCGGCTGATATCGCCGCCGTAGCACTTGGCCAGCACGTTCTTGCGCAGTGCCTTGACGTTTTCGCGCGCGATGATATTCGAGCCGATCGCCGCCTGGATCGCCACATCGTACATCTGGCGCGGAATGATCTCGCGCATCTTGGCTGCCACTTCGCGGCCGCGGTATTGCGAGTTGGAGCGGTGCACGATCACCGACAGCGCATCGACCTTGTCGCTGTTGATCAGGATATCGACCTTGACCACATCCGACGGGCGATATTCCTTGAACTCGTAGTCCATCGACGCATAGCCGCGCGAAACCGACTTCAGGCGGTCGAAAAAGTCCATCACGATTTCCGCCATCGGGATCTCGTAGGTCAGCTGCACCTGCTTGCCGTGGTAGCTCATGTTGATCTGCGAGCCGCGCTTCTGCGTGCACAGCGTGATCACCGAGCCGACATATTCCTGCGGCATATACAGGTTGACCGTGACGATCGGTTCCAGGATCGCTTCGATCTTGCTCGGGTCCGGCATCTTCGCCGGATTTTCCACCGTGATCATGGTGCCGTCGCGCATCTCGACCTGGTACACCACCGTGGGGGCGGTAGTGATCAGGTCCATGTCGAACTCGCGCTCCAGGCGTTCCTGCACGATTTCCATGTGCAACAGGCCCAGGAAGCCGCAGCGGAAGCCGAAGCCCAGTGCCTGCGACACTTCCGGCTCGAACATCAGCGAAGCGTCGTTCAGGCGCAGCTTCTCCAGCGACTCGCGCAGCGCTTCATACTGGTTGGCCTCGACAGGATACAGGCCGGCAAACACCTGCGGCTTGACCTCCTTGAAGCCCGGCAGCGGCGCCTCAGCCTTGCGCTGCACGGTGGTGATGGTGTCGCCAACCTTGGCGGCCTTCAGCTCCTTGATGCCGGCGATGACGAAACCTACCTGGCCGGCGGTCAGCGAATCGCGCTGGATCGATTTGGGCGTGAACACACCCACCTGCTCGACCAGGTGCTGCGCGCCGGTGGCCATCAGCAGAACCTTGTCCTTGGGGCGCAGCGTGCCGTTGACCACGCGCACCAGCATCACCACGCCGACATAGTTGTCGAACCACGAATCGATGATCAGCGCCTGCAGCGGTGCGTCCGCGTCGCCCTTGGGCGACGGCACCTTGGCGATCAGGGCTTCGATCACGTCCTGCACGCCCTGGCCGGTCTTGGCCGAGCAGGGCGTGGCGTCCTGCGCGTCGATGCCGATGACGTCCTCGATCTCCTGGATCGCGTTGTCGGGATCGGCCTGCGGCAGGTCGATCTTGTTCAGCACGGGCACCACTTCCACGCCCAGCTCGATCGCTGTGTAGCAGTTGGCCACGGTCTGCGCCTCAACGCCCTGCGAGGCGTCGACCACCAGCAGCGCGCCTTCGCAGGCGGACAGCGAGCGGCTGACTTCATAGCTGAAGTCGACGTGTCCCGGGGTATCGATCAGGTTGAGGTTGTAGACCTTGCCGTCGCGCGCCTTGTAAGTCAGCGCGGCGGTCTGCGCCTTGATGGTGATGCCGCGCTCTTTCTCGATATCCATCGAGTCGAGGACCTGCGCTTCCATCTCCCGATCCGACAGCCCTCCACAGAGCTGAATGATCCGGTCGGCCAGGGTGGACTTCCCATGGTCGATGTGGGCAATGATCGAGAAATTACGGATATGGTCCATCTAGTGTTCAGGGGAGCGCCGGCAACAGGCCCGGGGCGGCAACAAACGGTTCGTCGCAGTTTGAAAATGGCCCGGCGCCGCGCGCCGGCAGGCGTGCGCGGGCGTGCCGCAAAGGTCAGGGGTGCAATTTTTGCGCCAATCCGGAATTTTACCGGATTTTCAAAGGCTTCCGGGTCGTGAAATGGCCACGCCGTATGCGTGCCAGGCGCATTCAGCGGCTGGCGCGGGCACCGCCGTGTGCTGCAAGCCACTCCCGCACCGCGCCGTCATCGAGGAAATAGTGACAAAGCTGCGCGGCACTGCCGTCAAGCGCCTCCGGCGCCCCTGGCATCAATACCGGGACCAGTTCGCCGAAGCGGTCTTCCAGGCCAGCGTCGCTGTCGACATCCACCTCATGCAGTACGAAAGAAAAATCGCGCCGGAGAGACTCCAGCGCGACCTTCATGTCTTCGCACAGATGGCAGTATGCCCGGCCGTAAAGCGTCAGAACGGGCGTCAGCGCGGGCATGCCATCGACGGGGAGCGGATCAACGGTTGGCGGTGGCACCTGGGCGCAGCGTCAGCACCTGGGTGGCGTCGCCGCGCCGCACGAACACCGCAGCGATCCGGCTCTTGTCCAGCCCGCGCACCAGCTCGTTGAACTGGCGGGCGTTGGTCACGTCGGTGTCGCCCAGGCGCAGGATAATGTCGCCAGGCCGGATGCCGGCGCGCAGCGCAGGGCCGTCGGCCAGCTCTACCTCGACGCCCGACTTGAGCTTGAGTTCCTTCAAGCGCGCGTCAGGCAAGTCGTTGACCACCAGCCCCAGCGCGTTAGGCTTGCTGGCCGGTGCGCTGTCTTCCTTGGGCGCAGCACTGCGGCTGGCGCGCGCCTTGCCGTCCGGCTCCAGTTCGGCGACGGTGATGGTGACCTCGCGGGTCGCGCCCTTGCGCCACAACTGCAGCGGCACGCGCGCGCCCGGCTTGGTATCGCCGACCATGCGCGGCAGGTCCGAAGCGCGCTCGATATCGCGGCCGTTGAACTTCAGGATGATGTCGCCGGCCTCGATCCCTGCCTTCTCGGCGGGGCCGCCCGGCTCGACGCTGCCGACCAGTGCGCCGCGCGCACGGCCCAGTCCCAGCGAATCGGCCACTTCCTTGGTGACATCGCCGATCGCCACCGCGATGCGGCCGCGGGTCACGCGGCCTGCGGTCTTGAGCTGCTCCGACACGCGCATCGCCTCGTCGATCGGGATCGCGAAGGAAATACCCATGTAGCCGCCGCTGCGGCTGTAGATTTGCGAGTTGATGCCGATCACTTCACCGCGCAGGTTGATCAGCGGGCCGCCCGAGTTGCCGGGATTGACCGCCACATCGGTCTGGATAAACGGCACGTAGTCGCCGGTATCGCGCCCCTTGGCCGAGACAATGCCGGCGGTCACGCTGTTATCCAGCCCGAACGGCGAGCCGATGGCCAGCACCCACTCGCCGGCGCGGACCTTCTCCGAATCGCCCAGCGGCAGGCGCGGCAGGTTGTTGGCATCAACTTTCAGCAGCGCCACATCGGTACGCTTGTCCGAGCCGATCAGCTTGGCCTTGAACTCGCGCTTGTCAGGCAGCGTCACGTAGATGGTTTCCGCGTCCGCCACGACATGCGCGTTGGTCATCACATAGCCATCGGCGCTGATAATGAAGCCCGAGCCTACGCCACGGCTCTGCTCTTCCTGCTGCGGCGGCTGGCTGCGGCGGGGCGGCGTGCCGGGAGATGGCGCGCCCGGCATGGGCACGCCAAAGAAGCGCCGGAAGAACTCGGCCATTTCATCGTCGCCGGGGGCACCGCCGCGTTGGCGCACGCGCTCGGTGGTGCGGATATTGACCACCGCGGGGCTGGCCTTCTCCACCAGGTCGGTGAAATCAGGCAGGTTGTAGTTGGCGGCGGCAGCCTGGGCGTGGCTGACTTCGGCCACGGTCGGGCCGAGCACCAACATGGCAGCCATGACCACGGCGCGCGCCAGGGCTGGAGATCTGAAAGTCATCGACAACTCCCGGGATTCAGCGAAAGAAGAAAAACCGATACGATCCCGTAGCTGGGACCCCTTGCGCAGGTTTCATGGGCCGGCACCGGAACGGGCATTCCGAGGCGCCGGCTGCACCCGCGTCAGGCTCAGTGTACCGCCTTGGGCGGTCGGTACTCTACGGCCGTCGCAAACTGGCGTACGGTGCTCGCCGGCACCTCGCCGACCACGGTGATCCAGTAATCGGCAATCCGGCGCACCACGACCTGGGTTGCCCCGAGCGCGGCCACGCCCTCGCGGCGCACACGCTGCTCGGAAACCGGCTCGATGAAGACCGACAGGCCGGTCAGCCCGTCGCTGTAGACCACCTGCAGGACCTCGAAGACCTGGCCGCGGCTGTTGCCGGGCGCCGACGCCCGAAGCTCGCCCAGCGGACGTCGCACCTCGCGGATTTTCTGGAAACCCTTCAGCGGCACGGCGATCGTCCAGCCTTCATCGGCGATATTTGTCGGCTGGTAATTCACCTCGTAGTGGTTCCAGTTGCTGGCACTCTTGATGGCGGCAAGGATGCGCTGCTTTTCAGACGGCACCCCGATCTGGACTTGCGAGAATGCCACCTGCTCCAGCACCTTGCCGCCGTCGCCAACGGTCTGCGCACGCATCAGCAGCCCGGAATTCTTCTCGGCCCACAGGCGCACCGCGTAGCGCGCCGCATCGTGCGGCTCCAGCGCGAACACCTCGCAATCCATGCCGGCCACCCGCTCCGCGGGCATCCTGCGCATGTCGTAGAGTTCGAGCACATCGTTCTTGTTGGTGGCAAGCAGCGCCGGGAAGCGGTCCTTGGCTTCCTGCTTCTCCACCACCACGAGCTTGGCTTCCGGAATCAGGCTGTGCACCACGTCATTCTGGCGCAGCACCTCGCGCGGCTTGCCGTCCAGCGTTTCCAGGCGCTCGTACTCGTTGTTGACCAGGTCGCTGTAATGCTGGATGCGCGACGCATGCATGACGCTGCCGCGCTGGTAGATCAGCGTGCCAACGTAGTTTTCGCGCTGCGCGGCTTTGTGGATCTTGTTGAGCCAGGCGGTGGCGTCGCGGCGGTTCAGCGTACTGTCCGACGGCTGCGCGGTTGCCGCTGCAGCAGTCAGACACAAGGCCAGAAAAAGGGACCTACGCAGGGCCCCAATTCTCTGTGCGCCCGCTACATAGGCGGACGACCGTCCTTTATGCATGTCCGGCATTATTCCTGCGTATTTTCCTGAGAGAAGCTGGCGCCGTTGGCAACCGTGCGCATGGTCGGCACGAACGCATCCGTTGCCACCGACGTGCGATGGGCACGCAAATATTCGTCCAGGCGCGGATCGCGGATCATCTGGGTGTCGGCCACGGTGACAACGCCGGCAGCCGGCGCGGCTGCGGGCGGCTCAGCGCGTGCCACCACGGCTTCGGGCGCCGCCAGGCCGGCGGGTCCGCGCATCTGCGGCACCACTACCCAGCTGACCGCCGCCACGGCGGCCGCGATCGCGGTACCGGGCAAGGCGCGGCGCACCCACGACGGCCTGAGCAGCAGGCGGTGGCGGGCGCTGGCTTGCGCGACGGCCGGCACCAGCACGTGCGGCTCGGCTTCCAGGCGCGCGGAGAAGCGAGAGAGGAAATCGACGGTGGAGCCCGCGTGCGTCAAGTCTTCCGAGCGCAGTGCATCGCCGATCAACTGGTATGTGCTCCAGTCGGCCATGCCGTCGTCGCTTTTTGCGAGATCGAGCACGGCATTGACTTCGTGCGGCGCCAGTTCGCCGTCCATCAGAACGGAGATCTGCTCCGCTGCTTCCACTACATGAACCGACTGGTTATGAGCCTGACCCATTTCCCACCCCAAGACATTCCATTGAACACCGATAATCCCGTCTACTGCTGTCGCTTATCGATGCAGGAATAGGCTGCAACGCTGGCCACACGACATCTTTCTTTGCTACCGAACCACTACCACCGCTTGCCCTCTGCCGTTCCCAGCAGCGGACGCAATCTTTCGGCAATCGCCTCGCGCGCACGGAAGATCCGCGAGCGCACCGTGCCGATCGGACATCCCATCGCCTCTGCGATTTCCTCATAACTGAGGCCCTCGATCTCGCGCAGGGTGATGGCGGTCCGCAATTCCTCCGGCAGTGCTTCCATCGCGCGATTCACCGTCTCGGCAACCTGGCGCGTGTGGAGCATCGACTCCGGCGTATTGATATCCCTTAGTTGCTCACCGTCCGCAAAAGTTTCAGCCTCTTCCGCATCGATGTCGCTCGACGCTTCCGGGCGGCGGCTCTGGGTTGCCAGATAGTTCTTGGCCGTGTTGACGGCGATCCGGTACAGCCACGTGTAGAAGGCCGACTCCCCGCGAAACTGAGGCAAGGCGCGATATGCCTTGATAAAGGCATCCTGCGCCACATCCTCGACTTCGGCGGGGTCCCTGACCAGGCGCGAGATCAGACGAATGATCTTCCGATGGTATTTGGTCACCAGAAGTTCAAAGGCCCGCTTGTCGCCCTGCTGGACGCGTTCAACTAGGAGCTGATCGGCTTCGCGTTCGCTCACGTATGGCTCACCTGCAGTGTATCTCTTGGTTTGGTCGTCACGACAAACGTTGTATTTTACCTACGATTCTCCGCTCGCCCCGTCGAGCAACGCGCACCCTGTGACCGTAAATTAACAAATTCGTTCCCTTATTGCCGTCTCCGGTTGCACCTGCAGTGCAACTCTGGCGGCACCCTGCAACCGCTGTGAGAACTCCGGCGAAAGCGCTTGCCAGGGGAGGAAGATCGCGCCCGGCACGCCGGGCGCGCGAGAAGCAAGGCGCAAGACAACTGCCTCACCCACTTGCCAGAAGCCGCTCACCACGACTTCATGGCGGCGGGCCCCAGGGCCTTCAATTCGGACCCGCAGCGGCCCTTTGCCATCGGGCGCCGGCAGCATCGCCGTGCACCGCCAGCGCAATGCTCGTGCCCACCGGCGCCAGCCGCGCACTGCGGCCACGCCTGCGACGACCGGCATGAGCGCCAGCGCACCATGCCACCAAAGCAGGCCGGTCGGGCTGGCGGCGACGGTGTCGGCCAATGTCGACGCAAGCAGTCCCACCGCAGACGCTTCGGCGACGCAGAACAAGAACAGGGCCCACCGCAAGCGGTGGACCCTGTCCCGACGCAGCCCGCGCAGGGCCCGCCTCAACCACGGATCAGACGCGGCGGAAGACAAGCGTGCCGTTGGTGCCGCCGAAACCGAAGTTGTTCTTCACCGCGACATCGATCTTCATCTCGCGCGCCGTGTTGGCCACGTAGTCCAGGTCGCATTCCGGATCCTGGTTGTCGATGTTGATCGTCGGCGGCGACACCTGGTTGTGCAGCGCCAGCACGGTGAAGACCGATTCCAGGCCGCCAGCGCCGCCCAGCAGGTGGCCGGTCATCGACTTGGTCGAGTTCACCACCATCTTGTAGGCCTGGTCGCCGAAGGCTGCCTTGATAGCATCGGATTCGTTCTTGTCGCCGAGCGGCGTCGAGGTGCCATGCGCGTTCAGGTAATGGACCTGATCAGTATTGATGCCCGCATCCTTCAGCGCGTTGACCATGCAGCGGCGCGGGCCGTCCATGTTCGGCGCGGTCATGTGGAACGCATCGCCGCTCATGCCGAAGCCGATCAGCTCGGCATAGATGCGCGCGCCGCGGGCCTTGGCCGACTCGTACTCTTCCAGCATCATCACGCCGGCGCCCTCGCCCAGCACGAAGCCGTCGCGATCCTTGTCCCACGGGCGCGAGGCCGCTGCCGGATCGTCGTTGCGGGTCGACAGCGCGCGGGCCGCGGCAAAGCCGCCGATACCCAGCGGCGACACCGTCGACTCGGCGCCGCCCGCCAGCATGGCGTCGGCGTCGCCGGCCTGGATCAGGCGAGCTGCCAGGCCGATGCTGTGCAGGCCAGTCGTGCACGCGGTCACGGCAGCCAGGTTCGGACCCTTGATGCCATGGATGATCGACAGGTGGCCGGCGATCATGTTGATGATCGAGCCCGGCACGAAGAACGGCGAAATGCGGCGCGGACCACGCTCGGTCAGCACCGCTTTGGTGTCTTCGATCATCGGCAGGCCGCCGATGCCCGAACCGACCAATACGCCGATGCGCTCGGCATTGGCTTCGGTCACTTCCAGGCCACTGTCCTTCAAGGCCTGCGTACCCGCGGCGATGCCGTAATGGATAAAGGTATCCATATTGCGGGCTTCCTTGGCCGGGATGTAGTCCTCGGCATTGAAACCCTTCACTTCACCGGCGAAGTGCACGGAAAGCGCGGAGTGATCGAATTTGGTGATGGTGGCGATGCCGGACTTGCCGGCTACCAGGTTGGCCCAGCCTTCGGCAACCGTGTTTCCGACCGGAGACACAAGGCCAAGCCCAGTGACGACGACGCGACGACGGCTCACTATGTTTTCCTACGGGTGCGTGAAGACGCAACGGAACGACGGATCAACCCGCCACCGCGCCGCGGGCGCTGCGGACAGGCGCATTCCATTCTGCGTCCTCGAACAGACGAAAGCCACAGAAAACAGCAAGGCACGGCCGCGACGGCCCGCCCACCTGCCTTCTGTGGCTCGGAATTCAGATACGACGGGCTTAGGCCTTGACGTGCGCGGTGGCGTAGTCGATTGCCTGTTGCACGGTCGTGATCTTTTCGGCTTCCTCATCGGGAATTTCCATGCCGAATTCATCTTCCAACGCCATCACGAGTTCAACCGTGTCCAGCGAGTCCGCACCGAGATCGTTCACGAACGAGGATTCGTTCTTGATGTCTGCCTCGGCCACGCCAAGCTGCTCTGCCACGATTTTCTTGACGCGTTGTTCGATATTGTCCATGTAACCCTCCAGGGAAGTTCGACAAAAAGTGGGCGCATTTTAGCAGGTTTGGGGCGACAGAAATGCCGCCTGCCAAGCTTTGCAAGAATCGCGCCCGTTTGGTTCGGAAAACTACGACTTCACTACGGCTTCAGGCAGCTTCTTCTGGCTTCTTGCCAAAAAACTGCCACCCAAAACCCGATTAATTCATGTACATCCCGCCGTTCACATGCAGCGTGGTGCCGGTGATGTAGGCGGCTTGCGGACCCGCCAGAAAGGCGACCGCATTGGCGATATCCTCGGGCTGGCCCAGGCGGCCCAGCGGAATCTGCTGCTTGAGCGAAGCATGCTGCTCTTCGGACAGCGCCTTGGTCATGTCGGTATCGATGAAGCCCGGCGCGACGCAGTTGACGGTCACGTTGCGGCTGCCGATTTCCGCGGCGAGCGAACGGGTCATGCCGGCCACGCCGGCCTTGGCGGCCGAGTAGTTCATCTGGCCGGGGTTACCGACCGAGCCGACCACCGAAGTGATATTGATGATACGGCCCTGGCGCGCCTTCATCATCGGGCGCAGCACCGCGCGCGACAGGCGGAAGACCGAGGTCAGGTTGGTCTGGATGACGGCGGCCCAGTCCTCGTCCTTCATGCGCATCGCGAGTTGGTCCTGGGTGATGCCGGCGTTGTTCACGAGCACGCCGATGCCGCCATGAGTTTTCACGATCCCGTCGATCAGGGCATCGCAAGCAGCCGCGTCATTGACGTTCAGCACCGCGCCCTTGCCCTTCAGGCCTTCCGCACCGAGGTATTCCGTGATGCCGGCAGCACCCGACTCGCTGGTGGCCGTGCCGATCACGGTAGCGCCCTGACGAGCCAGTTCCAGCGCGATGGCGCGACCGATGCCGCGCGAGGCGCCGGTGACCAGTGCAATCTGGTTATCAAGAAGTTTGGTCATGCAAAATGTCCTTTCTTACGCTTTCGTCCTGGGCTTACTTCAGCAGCGCCAGCGTGTCCTGCAGCGAGGCCGGATCGAAGATCGCGCCGCCGGTCAGGTTGCCGTCGATGCGCTTGGTCATGCCGGCCAGCACCTTGCCCGGGCCGCATTCGATCACATGCGTGACGCCTTCGGCAGCCATCTTCTGCACGCACTCGACCCAGCGCACCGGCGCCGCGGCCTGGCGCACCAGCGCGTCCTTGATCGCTTCCGGATCGTTGACGATGGCGACATCGACGTTGTTGACCAGCGGGATCGACGGCGCCGAGAACGCCAGCCCGGCCATGCGCTCGCGCAGGCGGTCCGATGCGGGCTTGAGCAGCGACGAGTGGAACGGCGCCGAAACCGGCAGCGGCAGCGCGCGCTTGGCACCCTTGGCCTTGGCGATCTCGCACGCCTTCTCGACCGCGCCCTTGTGGCCGGCGATCACGACCTGCGACGGGGCGTTGAAGTTGACGGCTTCGACCACGCCGGCGACAGCAGCCTCGGCGCATGCGGCACGGACGTCGTCGTCGGACAGGCCCAGGATCGCGGCCATGCCGCCCTCGCCCACCGGCACGGCTTCCTGCATGGCCTGCGCGCGGAAGCGCACCAGCGGCACCGCTTCGGCAAACGGGATCACGCCCGCAGCCACCAGCGCCGAGTACTCGCCCAGGCTGTGGCCCGCCACCAGTGCCGGGGCCGGGCCACCGGCGTCCAGCCACGCGCGGTAGACCGCCACGGCGGCGGTCAGCATCACCGGCTGGGTGTTGGTGGTCAGGTTCAGTTCTTCGGCGGGACCCTCGGCGATCAGGCGGCCGAGATCCTGGCCCAGCGCAGCCGAGGCCTCTTCCACGGTGGCGCGCACGACGGCGTTATCCGCAAAGGCATTGAGCATGCCGACCGACTGCGAACCCTGGCCGGGAAATACGAAAGCGAATTTCATCGGATTGGAACCCCTTATGAAACAGGAAGCCGGCGCGCGGCGGCGCGCGGCGTTGGCGCGCACCGGGCACCGGCTGCGAATTACATGCGCAGCAGCACCGCGCCCCAGGTGAAGCCGCCACCGACGCCTTCCATCAGCACGGTCTGGCCCGGGCGGATGCGGCCGTCGCGCACGGCGACGTCGAGTGCCAACGGGATCGACGCGGCCGATGTGTTGCCGTGCTCGTGCACCGTGGCGACCATGCGCTCGGCGGGCAGGCCCAGCTTTTTGGCCGTGCCCTGCATGATGCGGATATTGGCCTGGTGCGGGATCAGCCAGTCGATCTGCTCAGGCTGCATGGCCGCCAGCTCCATGGCTTCGCGCGCGACCTTGTCGAGCACGGTCACGGCAAGCTTGAACACCGCCTGGCCATCCATGCGCAGGAAGGCGTTGCCGGTGATATTGCCGCCCGAGACATTGCCCGGCACGCACAGGATGTCGACGTGGCTGCCGTCCGAGTGCATCGCGCTCGACAGAATGCCGGGCTCTTCCGAGGCCGTCAGCACAACCGCGCCGGCGCCGTCGCCGAACAGCACGCAGGTGGTACGGTCGTTGAAATCCAGGATGCGCGAGAACACTTCGGTGCCAATCACCAGCACGTTGCGATGCGAGCCGCTGCGGATGAACTTGTCGGCCGTGGCCAGCGCGTAGACGAAGCCCGAGCAAACGGCCTGCAGGTCGAACGCCGCGCAATGGTTGGTGATGCCCAGCTTCTGCTGCACCATGCAGGCGGAGCTGGGGAAGACGAAGTCCGGCGTCGAGGTGGCGACGATGATCAGGTCGATGCTTTGCCGGTCGATGCCGGCGGCCTCGATGGCCTGCTCGGCGGCCTTGACCGCCAGGTCGCTGCTGGTCACGTCGGGCTCGGCCCAGTGGCGCGCCGAGATGCCGCTGCGCGAGACGATCCACTCGTCGCTGGTCTCGATGCCCTTTTCGGCAAGCTGCGCCGCCAGATCATGGTTGGTCACGCGCCGCGGGGGCAGGTAGCTCCCGGTACCGATGATTTTTGCGTACTTGGTCATGTAGTGTCGGATCGTATGGACCGCAGTTCCCGCTGGCCGGCGCGCAAGGCGCTCAGGCGGCGTGGGTACTGGGATGCGCGCTGGGCGCGTCTGTCTCCGGGGCGGTCTGCGCCACGCCAGCGGCGCTGGACTTATCGGCGAAAGCCCGTGCGATACGGGGAATCACGCCATTCTTGGCGGCATCATACCCGCGTTTGATTGCCCACTCAAAAGAATGGGCATCGGCCGAACCGTGGCTCTTGATCACCAGGCCGCGCAGGCCCAGCAGCGAAGCACCGTTGTAGCGCGCCGGGTCAAGGCGCTTGGCCAGCCGCGACAGCACCGGCATGGCCACCGCCGCGAGCAGCTTGGTGAACCACGAACGGGTGAATTCCTCCTTGATCATGCCGCCGATCATCTTGGCGAGGCCCTCGGTGCTCTTGAGGGCCACATTTCCGACAAAGCCGTCGCAGACGACGATATCTGTCGTTCCCTTGAAGATATCGTTGCCTTCCACGTTGCCGTAGAAATTGAGCTCGGAAGCGCGCAGCAGTTCGCCGGCGCGCTTGACCACCTCGTTGCCCTTGATGACTTCTTCGCCGATGTTCAGCAGGCCGACGCTCGGGCGGTCCTTGTGGTCCACCACGGCCACCATGGCCTCGGCCATGCGGGCAAACTGCAGCAGATGTTCAGGCTCGCAGTCGGCGTTGGCGCCGAGGTCCAGCACGGTGGTGCCCCAGCCTTCCTGGTTCGGGATGGTGGTGGCAATGGCCGGCCGTTCGATGCCTTCAAGCGTTTTCAGCACATAGCGCGACACCGCCATCAGCGCGCCGGTATTGCCGGCGGAGATGCAGGCACCGGCCTGGCCTTCCTTGACCTGGGTGACGGCCACGCGCATCGAAGAATCCTTCTTCTTGCGCAGCGCCACCTCGACCGGGTCATCCATGGTGATGACCTCGGTGGCCTCGACGATGCTCACACGCGGATGATCCAGCGCATGCAGCTTTTTCAGCTGTGCCCGGATGGCGTCCGACAGGCCCACCAGCACCATTTCGGCATCGTCGTGGCGGGATAGAAAACTGATCGCCGCGGGCACGGTCACGGACACGCCGTGGTCGCCGCCCATGCAGTCGATAGCGATTTTGATCGTCATTGTTCCTGGTACGGATAGCGCGGCAGCGCACACCACGCCCGGCGGTTATCCCGAGCGCCCAACAAAAAAGCGGCAACGATCTTGCCGCTTTTTTGTGTCTGACCGTCTTGTGTCCGACTTACAGGCATGCGCGAGCGAGACGCAATGTCACGCCACGAAGCTATCAGTCGTTCTTGGTCTTGATGACCTTGCGGCCACGGTAGTAGCCGTTCGGGCTGACGTGGTGGCGCAGGTGGGTTTCGCCGGTGGTCGGCTCGACGGCCAGCGGGGCGACCGTCAGGTGGTCGTGCGAACGATGCATGCCGCGCTTGGACGGCGACTTCTTGTTCTGTTGAACAGCCATGATGACTCCTTCGAGAATTTTTCAATATTAACACACGCATCCCGCCCAAGGCGTAGCCGGGGCCCGGCCGGATGCTTCAACTACCACCTGCGGAACGCGCCGTCGGTCCGATTGGCCTCAGTGCTTGTTCTTCAGGCCGGCCAGCGCCGCAAAGGGCGACGGCCGCTTTTCTTCTTCTGGCTCAGCTTCGGGCTGGGCCTCGCCGTCCGTGCCGGTCACGAGGCTTTCGTGCACCGACGGGCAGGCGTCATGTTTGGGGGCCACCGGCAACGCCAGCAGCACCTCATCTTCAATCAGTTCCAGCAGCGAAAAACGCTTGGAGCCGGCGATCACGTCGACTTCGTCGTCATCCATTGGCGCGGCATCGGCCGCTTCTTCGCTCTCCACCACCTCAAAACGCGTCGCCGTATCGATCGGCTCGGCATACGGCGTCAGGCAGCGCTGGCAATCCAGCCACATCCGGCCCTTGACGGTCACATCGAGGAACAGCCGCTGCGCCACCGGGGCGCCCGGCTCGGCCGCCTCTTCGCGCACGAAGCCGGTGGCCGTGTAGGCAAACGTCTCTTCGGGTGCCGAGGCTGGCGCTTGCGCGGCGGTCTCGGCTAAGATGCGCGGCAAATCCCGCACTGCCACGTCGCCGGTCAGGCTTTCGCTCTTGCGGCAGAGCGCAAAGAGATCGAGCGCGCGCAGGTCAATTGGCTGGGTCATGTGCGTGACTCCGGTCGTATTGCAATGACTGGCTCGCCACAATCCACGCCTGCGCTGACAGCGGCCGCGCACATCGGCGGCACAGCGCCCGGGTGCGGATGCGGCAAAGCGCGCGATTATACGACGTAAACCTTGTGGAGGTCAAAGGTCTTGCCAGGCAAACCTTGCCTCATTCTTGTTCCGTTTCAATCACTTATGCACCAAACCCCCCGTCCCAGGCTGATCCTTGGCTCCGGCTCACCCTACCGCCGCGAGCTGCTTGAGCGGCTGCGCATCCCCTTCGAAGTGGCCATCCCGGACATCGACGAAACTCCACTTGCCGGCGAAGCGCCGGAGGCAACCGCCCTGCGCCTGTCGCAGCGCAAGGCAGAGGCCATCGCGGCGCGGCACCCGGGTGCGCTGGTGATCGGCTCGGACCAGGTGCTGACGCTGGACGGGGCGCAGATGGGCAAGCCCGGCACACACGACAAGGCCGTCGCGCAACTGCGCCGCATGCGCGGGCGCACCGCTACCTTCCATTCGGCGCTGTGCCTGCTGGACGGGCGCACTGGCACCGTGCAACTGGCCGACATACAGACGCGCGTGGCCATGCGCGACCTGAGCGATGCCGAGATCGAAGCCTACCTGCTGCTGGAACGTCCTTATGATGTCGCGGGCAGCGCCAAATCCGAAGGACTTGGTATCACATTGCTGGCGCGCGTCGAGTCCGACGACCCCACGGCGCTGGTCGGTCTGCCGCTGATCGCGCTGACCGGCATGCTGCGCCAGGCGGGCTACCCGCTGCTCGCGGCATGACGCACCGGAGCCAACCATGAGCGGCAATCTTTTCCTGATTCCCAATACCCTCGGCAAGCGCGACGAAGCCGATCCGCTGGCCGAAGTCATTCCCGCCGGCGTGCAGCAGATCGCCGCCGGCCTCGACTACCTGGTCGCAGAGAACGCCAAGACCGCGCGCGCCTTTTTGAAGAAACTGGGCGAAAGCACCCCGTTGGCACGACCTATCCAGCAGATCGAGATCCGCGAGCTGAACGTCAACACCCGTGCCGACGCGCTGGCCGAGCTGCTCGCGCCGATCCAGGCCGGCCGCGATGGCGGCCTGCTTTCCGAAGCCGGCGTGCCGGCGGTGGCGGATCCCGGCGCCGAGCTGGTGCGGCTGGCACACGCACGCGGCATCCGGGTACGGCCGCTGGTCGGGCCCAGCTCGATCCTGCTGGCGGTGATGGGCTCGGGGTTGAACGGCCAGAGCTTTGCCTTCAACGGCTACCTGCCGGTCGATGCCAACGAACGCGCGCAGCGGCTGCGCGAGCTGGAGCAGCGCTCGCGCAAGGCTAGCCAGACCCAGGTGTTCATCGAAACGCCGTACCGCAACGCGGCGCTGCTCGAAGCGATGCGCCAGCATTGCGCCGGCACCACGCTGCTGTCGGTGGCGGTGGACCTGACGCTGCCGACTGAAACCATCGTCACGCTGCCGCTGTCGGCGTGGCGCGCGGATCGGATTGACTTGCACAAGCGGCCTGCGATCTTCTCGCTGCTGGCGGCCTGAACACGCCAGCAAATGCAGAAAGGGGCGCAACTGCGCCCCTTTCTGCATTTGGCGAATCACGCCGTCTCAGTGCATGCCTTGCATGCGCGTGCTCCACAGCATGGTCTTCATCGCCGCGGTGCCGACCGCGGCGCCGAAGCGCTTGGCCACGCGCTCGGCAATGTTTTCCTTGACTGTGTAGTCGACGATATCTTCGGCCTTGAGCACGTCGCGCGCGACGGAATCGGCGGTCCCCAGCGCGTCGGCCAGGCCGAGTTCGATGCTGCGCTCGCCCGACCAGAACAGCCCGGAGAACAGTTCCGGGTCGTCCTTGAGCCGGTCTCCCCGGCCTTCCTTGACCACGCCGATGAACTGCTCGTGGATTTCCTTGAGCATCTCCTCGGCATAGGTCTTCTGCCTGGGGACCTGCGGCGAGAACGGGTCTAGCATGCCCTTGTTGGCGCCGGAGGTGTACAGCCGGCGCTCCACGCCCAGCTTGTCCATCAGGCCGGTAAAGCCGAAACCATCCATCAGCACGCCGATCGAGCCGACGATGCTGGCCTTGTCGACATAGATCTTGTCGGCCGCCGCTGCCACGTAATAGCCACCCGAGGCACACATTTCCTCGATCACGACATAGAACGGCTTGGACGGATAGAGCCCGCGCAGCCGGCGGATCTCATCGTTGATAATGCCGGCCTGCACCGGCGAGCCGCCCGGCGAGTTGATCTTGAGGATCACGCCGGCGGCGTTGGCATCGGCGAATGCCGCCTGCAGCGAAGCATTGATCGACTCGGCGCCGGCCGGCGTACCGGCCGCGATCTCGCCCTCCAGCGTGACCATCGCGGTATGGCGGTCGGACGTGTTGATGCCGTCGCCCTTGAAATCGAACAGCGCGACGAAGATCAGCGCCAGCAGGCCCAGTCCGACGAAACGGAAGAAGATGCGCCAGCGGCGTGCGGCGCGCTGCTCGCGCAGCGATGCCGTCAGCACCTTTTCCAGGACGTCGCGCTCCCAGCCGGCCGCGCCCACCGGACCGCTGCCCCCAGCCATGCGGGCCTTGCGTTCGCGCTGCTCGCGCCGCGCCGCATCGTCGCCGGCGCGCAGTTCGTTCTCCAGCGGATAGTCGGCTTGTTTCGCGGTAACGAGGCGCTCGGACTCGGGCCGGTTCGCATCGTCCTGCCCAGGCTCACGCGATTCGCCCGATGCTCCCGGTTGACCATTAGGCGGCTTCTGTTCTTCAGTCATGCAACTCGCTCGTGGAAAGCTTGGAAACAGAACGGGCGGCCGGGCCGCCCGTCATTCAGGCGCCGTCCGCTTGCGCGGCGGCCTGGTACGGACCTTCAGGGAACCAGAAGACCTGGCCATCGCGCTCTTCGACGCGCAGCTTGGCCAGCGCCGCGCCGCGGCAGGGACCGCCAACGCACTCGCCGCTATCCGGCGCATAAACCGCGCCATGTGTAGCGCACATCAAGTATAGGCCCGAGCTATCGAAGAACCGCCCCTCCTGCCAGTCGAGCTCCATCGGCACATGCGCGCACTGGTTCAGGTAGCCATGCGCAGCACCGTCGAAGCGCACCACGAAGGCGCCGATTTCGCGGCTGTCCAGCACCACCGAGAAGCGCACCCCCAGGCCGCCCTCCTCCAGGTCTGCCGCAGCGCACAGCCGCACCGGCCCCTGGCCAGCCGCGGCCTCAGGCATGAGCCAGCAGCCAATCGGTCAGGTCGGCGATCGACGTGGCGCAATGCACCGGCGCCATCGCCCGCAGCGAGTCGCCCGGATGTGCACCATAACATACACCAATGCCGGCAGCACCAGCATTGACCGCCATCTGCAGGTCATGGGTGGTGTCGCCCACCATGACAGTGCGCTCCATGTCCTGGCCCAGCTCGCGCGTCAGTTCCTGCAGCATGGCCGGATGCGGCTTGGAGAAGGTCTCGTCGGCGCAGCGGGTGGCGTCGAAGAGCTGCGTCAGGCCGCTGGCGGCCAGCGCGCGCTGCAGGCCGACGCGGGTCTTGCCGGTGGCGACGCCGAGGAAATAGTGCTCGCCTCGCAGCGTTTGCAGCATCTCCCGCACCCCGTCGAACAGCACCAGGTCGGCGTCGCGGGTCAGGAAATGGTAGCGATAGCGCTCCGCCAGGCGCGGGTAGTCGACTGGGTCCAGCGTCGGCACAGCGTACGACAATGCATCCTTCAGCCCAAGCCCGATCACATGGCTGGCCGCGCTGTCGTCCGGCACGGGCAGTCCCAGGTCGCGGCTGGCCAGCTGGATGCATTTGGCGATGGTCGGGGTCGAGTCCATCAGTGTCCCGTCCCAGTCGAAAACGATCAGGTCAAATTGTTGCCTGGCCATGGTTGTCCTTGTGGCGTTGATCGCGCGGCCCTACTCCGGGGCGCGCAGCTGTCGCAATTGTTGCAGGAATCCGACGCATTCGTCTGGCAACGGTGCCTCGACCGCCAGCGGCGCCCCCGTCGCCGGGTGGATGAACACCAGCCGGTGGGCGTGCAGGAACATGCGCTTGATGCCGGGATTGGCGGCGGAACGCGCCAGCGACTTGTTCAGGGGGAAATCGCCATACTTCTCGTCGCCGACGATCGGGAATCCCGAATGGGCCAGGTGGACGCGAATCTGGTGCGTCCGGCCCGTCTTCAGCTCGGCTTCCAGCAAGGTAAAGCCGGGAAACGCCTCGATCCGGTTGAATACCGTGTGTGAAGCCAGCCCGTCGGCCTGTACCCGCACGCGCCGCTCGCCGTCGGGCGTGGTGTACTTATATAGAGGCAGCTTCACATGCTGCCGGTTATTGGGGAACTCGCCGGCCACGCAGGCGAAATACCGCTTATCCATGCTGTTGCCGCGGATCTGCTCATGCAGGTGGACCAGCGCAGAGCGCTTCTTGGCCAGCACCAGGATGCCCGAGGTTTCGCGGTCGAGCCGGTGCACCAGCTCGAGGAACTTGGCTTGGGGCCGCGCCTGGCGCAACTGCTCGATCACGCCGAACGCAACGCCCGAGCCGCCATGGACCGCCATGCCGGCAGGCTTGTTCACAACCAGCAACTGCGCATCTTCGAACAGCACGGGAAATTCGCAGGCTGGTACCGGCTGCGCCCCGGCGGATTGAGACGAAGACGCCACACGCATCGGAGGGATTCGAACCACGTCGCCCGATTGCAGGCGATAAGTGGCATCGATACGCCCCTTGTTGACGCGGACTTCGCCCGACCGCAGTACCCGGTAGATATGACTCTTGGGTACGCCCTTGGCCACCTTCAGCAGGAAGTTGTCGATGCGCTGGCCTTCAGAGCCCTCGTCGATCGTGACATACGCCACCTGCGGGCTTGCCGGCGCTACATCGGCAGGCTTTTCAATTTGATGGCGTAACTCATTCATTTTCAATATAATTTCCTCGCTGTTCCGGCCGGGGGCCGGCAGCGCAAGACCTGTGTAAGCGATCAATCCCGTGATTAATCTTGGATTGACCGCATTCTACACTTGGGGTCGCCGCCAGCCCGGCCCGTCTTCCGCCCTGCGCCGCTTCATTGCGTGATCCGCGCGGGCGCCAGACGGCCAAATGGCAGTAAAAGCAGCACGCACGATATCGCCGGCACGCAGGAAGTCGCCCAAAGGAGGCTTCGGCGCAGCAGGTGATGACGTGGGAACAGAGTGTTCAGGTAAAACAGAATTTAAGAGTGGATGCCCTGCCGGCATCCGCTTCGGTGAGAGAAGTCCCGCCCGCACCGGGAAACGGTGCCGGCCGGCAGGCCAGCCTGCCGCCTGACTGGAAATACCGGCGCCCGGTCGCAGAACTCCAAGAAGTAGTAGGTGCGCCCGCCAGGAGATGTCAGGCAGCATCGGCAGCCTTGCCGTGTCCGAAAAATTTGCTCTTTGACGCGTCTAGGCCTTCCGCGGCCCGGCCGCGATGCCGCCGGCGCCGCGCCGGTGCCGGTCATGCCGGCGTCTTGCATCGCCTCCGGAACGGGAACGCGCCAGTGTCTGCCAGAGCAGCCGCCGGCGCCCTCTCCCACCCTGCGGACGTTACCCCGACGTCATCGCCTCTCTTTCACCCGCGCCCAGCCGCTCGCCTTTGCGCGAAGCGGCGCTTTCCGGCAATTCTCGCGCCTTCGCTCGCTCCCTCGCGTGCTCCATGAATCGCCGCGGAAACCGCCCAGACGGTGCAACCGCGGCTCTGGAGTGAGGTATTGCGATGAAACGCATGCTGTTCAACGCGACGCAACAGGAGGAATTGCGCGTCGCCATCGTCGACGGTCAGAAGCTGATCGATATCGACATCGAGACTGCCGGGCGCGAACAGCGCAAGGGCAACATCTACAAGGGTGTCATCACCCGTATCGAACCCTCGCTGGAAGCCTGCTTCGTCAACTACGGCGAAGAGCGCCACGGCTTCCTGCCGTTCAAGGAAGTTGCCCGCGCCTTCTTCAAGGAAGGCATCGACGTGCGCAACGCGCGCATCCAGGATGCCCTGCACGAAGGCCAGGAACTGATTGTCCAGGTCGAGAAGGAAGAGCGCGGCAACAAGGGCGCGGCCCTGACCACCTTCATCTCGCTGGCTGGCCGCTACCTGGTGCTGATGCCCAACAACCCGCGCGGCGGCGGTGTGTCCCGCCGCATTGAAGGCGAAGACCGCCAGGAACTGCGCGAGACCATGGCGCAGCTGGCCGTGCCGGAAGGCATGAGCATCATTGCCCGTACCGCGGGCATCGGCCGCTCGGCCGAAGAACTGCAGTGGGACCTGAACTACCTGCTGCAACTGTGGAAGGCCATCGACGGCGCCGCCGGCGACAACAAGGCCCCGCTGCTGATCTACCTGGAATCCAGCCTGGTGATCCGCGCCATCCGCGACTACTTCCAGCCGGATATCGGCGAGATCCTGATCGATACCGACGAGATCTACGAACAGGCCCGCGCCTTCATGAGCGTGGTGATGCCTGACAACATGAACCGCGTGAAGAAGTACCGGGACGACGTGCCCCTCTTCTCGCGCTTCCAGATCGAACACCAGATCGAGTCGGCCTACTCGCGCATGGTCATGCTGCCGTCGGGCGGCGCCATCGTGATCGACCACACCGAGGCACTGGTCTCCGTGGACGTGAACTCGGCCCGCGCCACCAAGGGCGCCGACATCGAGGAAACCGCGCTGCGCACCAACCTCGAGGCCGCCGACGAGATCGCCCGCCAGTTGCGCCTGCGTGACCTGGGTGGCCTGATCGTGATCGACTTCATCGACATGGAGTCGGGCAAGGCCCAGAAGGACGTGGAAACGCGCCTGAAGGACGCGCTGCGCCACGACCGGGCCCGCGTGCAGATGGGCAAGATCAGCCGTTTCGGTTTGATGGAGCTGTCGCGCCAGCGCCTGCGCCCGTCGCTGTCGGAGGGCTCGCACATCACTTGCCCGCGCTGCAACGGCACCGGCCATATCCGCGATACCGAATCGTCCGCCCTGCAGGTGCTGCGCATCATCCAGGAAGAGGCGATGAAGGAAAACACCGCCGCCATCCATTGCCAGGTGCCGGTGGAGGTCGCTGCGTTCCTGCTGAACGAGAAGCGCCAGGAAATCAACCTGATCGAGCTGCGCTTCAAGGTCAACGTGCTGCTGATCCCGAACAAGCACCTGGAAACGCCGCACTACAAGCTGGAGCGGCTGCGCCACGACGACCCGCGCCTGGAAGACAGCACCGCCAGCTACAAGATGGCCGAGGCCGCCGCCAAGGAACTGGAAGCCGACACCAGCTACAGCAGCCGCCGCAAGGAAGAAGCCAAGCCGCGCCAGGAAGCAGCGGTCAAGGGCATCACGCCGGAACAGCCGGCTCCGGTCTCCGTGCCGCGTCCGGAGCGCGCCCCGCGTCCGGAAACTGCACCGGCAGCTCCGCCCGTCCCTGCCACCAAGCCGGTGGAAGCCGGCGGCTTTATCGCCTGGCTGAAGGGCCTGTTCGGCGCGCGTCCGGCGCCTGCGCCGGTGGTTGAGCCGGCCAAGCCTGTGGCGGCCGCTGAAAGCCGCGGTGGTGAAGGCCGCCGCGAGCGCGGTCAGCGCGGCGAAGGCCGTGGCCAGCGCGCCGAGCGTGCCGAGCGCGGTGAACGTGCCGAGCGTGGTGAGCGCGGTGAGCGTGGCGAGCGACAGGAACGCGGCGACCGCCAGCCTCGCGGTCAGCGTGCAGAGCGTGGTGAACGTGCCGAGCGCCAGCAAGGCGAACGCGGCGAACAACGCGAAGGCCGTGGCGAGCGCCAGGGCCGCCAGCCGCGCCAGCAGGAAGGCCAGGCCACTCCGGCCGTCGCCCGCCAGGCTGAAGCCGCCCAGGGTGAACGTGCCCAGGGCGAGCGCGCCGAAGCCCGCCAGGAAGGCCGCCGCGAGCGCAGCCAGGAACGCCGCGAGCGCCAGCGCGACCGCCAGCGTGAGCGCGGCGACCTGCGTGAGGCCGAGGCCGGTGAAGCGCCGCAACCGGAAGCCGTAGCTGCCGCCCAGGCGCTGGGCGTGCTGCCGCAAGCCGCCGCAGATGAAGCGCCAGCCGTGCGCGCCGAACTGCCGGAAGGTGCCGAAGGATTCGCCGAAACCGCCGAGGGCGAAGAGCGCCGCCGCCGTAACCGCCGCGGCCGCAACCGCTATCGCCGCGAGCGCGACGAAGCCGGCCAGGGTATGCAAGGTGAAGGCGAAGCCGCTTTGGAAGGCGCTGCCGAAGCCGCCGAAGGCATCGCTCCGGTGACCGCCGAGGCCATCCCGCAGGCCGCACCCCAGGCCGCCCCGCAAACCGAACCGGCACCGCAGGCAGCTGTCGCTGTTGCCGCCGCGGAAAGCGTCGAAGCGATCCGAATCGCCGTGCCGGAAGGCGTGACCCCGGCCCCCGCAGCCGAACCGGCACCGGTAGCCGCACCTGTGGCCGAACCCGCCCCGACCACCGTGGCCGTGCAAACGGAAGCCGCCGCAGCAGTGACCGAGGCAATCGCCGCCGAAGCCGTGGCCGAGCCGGTCGTGGCCGCAGCCGTGGAACCCGCCCCTGCCGTGGCCGCGCCCGCCGCGGAACCGGCCGCCGCGCTGGCTGAGGTGGCCCAGGTCGCTCAGGTGGTCCAAGCCGCACCGGCAGCACCGGCCACCCCTGCCGCTGCGCCAGTCGCAATGGAAAGCCTCGAGCCGATGCTTGCCGGCGCCGGCCTGCAATGGGTCCACACCGATGCCGACAAGCTTCGCACGGCCCAGGAAGCCGCTGCCCGCATCGTGCCGGCGCCGCGCGTGCCGCGCGAGCGCAAGCCGCTGCCGCCGCTGCCCCAGGGTCCGATGATCCTGGTCGAGACCAAAGGTCGCGAGGTGGAAATGGCGTCGCAGCAGTAAGCCTGGTCGGGTGCCGCTGCTAGCACCCATGCCGCTGCAAAAGGGACAGTCCGAGGGATAGCCTTGGCTGTCCCTTTTTTCATGCACGGCAAATCCCCGCGATTCGCGGGAATGCGGTTCCCCGGGCGCCCACTCGGCTAGAATGGCAGCAAATGCATCCGCGCTACCGAAGTCCCCCGGCCTGGCCTTGCCTGGCCACTCGCCGGAGCAGCGCCCACCCACAGGCCATGACTGAATCCGTCATCCCGATCTTCGACCTGCGCGACCATCGCTACCATTCGATGACGCCGCGCATCCCCGGCAAGCTGGAAGCGCCCACCGGCCTGGTGGCCGACACCCGCGGCCGGCCGCTGCATGACCTGCGCATCTCGGTGACGGACCGCTGCAACTTCCGCTGCGTCTACTGCATGCCGAAGGAAGTGTTCGACAAGGACTACACCTTCCTGCCGCACTCGGAACTGCTCAGCTTTGAAGAAATCGAACGCACCGCGCGCCTGTTCGTCGCGCAAGGCGTCGAGAAGATCCGCCTGACCGGCGGCGAGCCACTGCTGCGCAAGAACATCGAGCATCTGGTCGAGATGCTGGCAAAGATCGAGACCGTCTCTGGCAAGCCGCTCGACCTGACGCTGACCACCAATGCCTCGCTGCTGGCGCGCAAGGCGCGCTCGCTGCGCGACGCCGGCCTGACGCGCGTCAGCGTCAGCCTGGACGCGATCGACGACGCCACCTTCCGCCGCATGAACGACGTCGACTTCGCCGTCGCCGACGTGCTGCACGGCATCGAGACCGCGCAGGCCGTTGGCCTGGCGCCGATCAAGGTCAACATGGTGGTCAAGCGCGGCACCAACGACCAGGAAATCGTGCCGATGGCACGCCATTTCCGCCACAGCGGCATCATTGTCCGCTATATCGAGTTCATGGATGTCGGCGCCAGCAACCATTGGCAGATGGACGAGGTGCTGCCCTCGGCCGAGGTCGTGCGCCGCATCGATGCCGAGTTCCCGCTGGAACCCGTGCAGGCCAACTACACCGGCGAAACCGCCGAGCGGTGGCGCTACCGCGACGGCAGCGGCGAAATCGGCGTGATTTCCAGCGTTACCCATGCGTTCTGCGGCGATTGCAGCCGCATCCGGCTGTCCACCGAAGGCCGGCTATATCTGTGCCTGTTCGCCACCGAGGGCTATGACCTGCGCGCGCTGCTGCGCGGCGGCTACAGCGATCTGGAGATCTCGAACGCGATCGCCCAGGTCTGGCAGGGGCGCACCGACAACTACTCCGAGCAGCGCGGCGACCCGGCGGTGCGCCAGGCACGGGCCGAGCGCAAGATCGAGATGTCCTATATCGGCGGCTGAACCCGCCGCCGCACCTTCATGATTGCACGCGACGACATCACCGGCCTGATTCTCGCAGGCGGCAGGGGCAGCCGCATGGGCGGCACCGACAAGGGACTGCAGCCGCTGCACGGCACGCCCATGGCGATGCACACGATGATGCGCCTCGGCCCGCAGGTCGGCGGCCTGATCATCAACGCCAACCGCAACCTTGCCGCCTATGAATCGTTCGGCGTGCCGGTCTACACCGACACCGTGCCCGACTTTGCCGGGCCGCTGGCCGGCATGCTTGCGGGGCTGGAACAGTGCGGCACATCCTGGATGGTGACGGCGCCGTGCGACTCGCCTTTTCTTCCCATCGACCTCGTGGCACGGCTGACGCAGGCAATCGAGTCCGAGGGCGCGGAACTGGCGATTCCGGTCACGCTGGATGAAGCCGGCAAGCGCCAGACCCAACCCGTGTTCTGCCTGATGCCGGTCAGCGCGCTCGACAGCCTGGTCGCGTATCTTTCCGGCGGCGGCCGCAAAATCGAGACGTGGGCCGCCTCGCACCGGCTGGCCGAGGTGATGTTCGACGACGCCGCGGCCTTCGCCAATATCAACACGCTGGACGAACTGCGCACGCACGAAAGCCGCTAGTCCTCGCCCGCTAGTCGCCGATAACGCAATCACCCGCCGCCGAGCCACCATGCCTTCCCTGCAATCCGTCATTTCCTGCCTGTCCGACTACGACCCCACCGCGCTGCCGGTGGACCAGGCCAACCGCATCATCGGCGAGGTGGTGGAGCCGGTGCGCGGCATCGAACAGCTGCCGATCCGCAGCGCGCTCGACCGCGTGCTGGCCGAGGACATCGTCTCGACTATCGACGTGCCTGCCCATGACAACTCGGCCATGGACGGCTACGCCTTCCGCAGTGAAGCGCTCGCCGCGGCGCAGACCAACACCGTCGAACTGGAAGTGATCGGCAGCGCCTTCGCCGGCGGCGCTGGCGCGCTCGAACCCACGGCCGTGCAGGCGGTACGCATCATGACCGGCGCGGTGATGCCGGCCGGCTGCGACACGGTGGTGCCGCAGGAATTCGTCGAAACGGTGGCCGACGGTGCGCGCATCCGTTTTGCCGCCGATTGCGCGCGCTCCGGCGACAATCGCCGCCTGCGCGGCGAAGACCTGGCGCGCGGCCAGGCCGCACTGCCGGCGGGCCGCATCCTCCAGCCAGCCGACCTGGGCCTGCTGGCCTCGCTGGGCATTGCCGAAGTTCGCGTGCGCCGGCGCCTGCGCGTGGCCTTTTTCTCCACCGGAGATGAATTGCGCTCGATCGGCGAGCCGCTGGACGCTGGCTGCGTCTACGACTCGAACCGCTATACGCTGCACGGCATGCTGCGCCGGATGAACGTCGAACTACTCGACATGGGCGTGGTGCGCGACGAGCCCGAGGCATTGGAAGCGGCCTTCCGCACCGCCTGCGAGAGTGCCGACGCGGTCATCACCTCCGGCGGCGTCTCGGTCGGCGAAGCCGACTACACCAAGCAGATCATGGCGCGCCTGGGGGATGTCACGTTCTGGAAGATCGCGATGCGCCCGGGCCGGCCGATGGCATTCGGGCGCATCAGCACTGGCGGCGAGGGCCAGCACTCGGCGCTGCTGTTCGGCCTGCCAGGCAACCCGGTCGCGGTAATGGTCACCTTCTACCACTTCGTGCGTGCCGCGCTGCACCGGCTGATGGGCGCCAACGTGCCGCCACTGCCGCTGCTGCAGGTGCGCAGCGCGCAGGCCATCCGCAAGAAGCCGGGCCGCACCGAATACCAGCGCGGCATCCTGGCCCGGGCGGCAGACGGTCAGTGGGAAGTGCGCATCACCGGCCAGCAAGGCTCGGGCGTACTGCGCTCGATGAGCGAGGCCAACTGTTTTATCGTGCTCGGCCACGAGCAGGACTCGGTCAAGGCCGGCGATCCGATCGAGGTCATGCTGTTCGACGGGCTGATCTGAGCGCGGCGACCGGCCGGCCGCTTCGCTGCGGCCGCAATGTGTCGTATTTGTGCTGCACATTTGCCGCCGTGACGTGTCCGGCGCACGGCTTTCGGCCGCGGCGCGGGCAGCGGGCTATGCTTGGGGTCGGCCAGTCGCTACACTTGGCGCACGATTCAGCAACAATCAAGTTATCCCCCGTCATGAATCAGGAGATCGCCTACCTCCACCCCGTGAAGACCGCCCGCGCGCTGGTGCTGGTCTACCTGTGCTTCTCCCTGCCAATCGTCTCGCTGGGCCTGTTTGTCACCTTTATCCGCTATGGCGACCTGCCAGCGATCACGGTCTTCAGCGCGATCATCCTGAACGCGCTGATCGGCTTCGGCCTGCTGTGGCTGGCGTGCAAGGCCTACAACTGGGTGGCCGCCCGCTTTGGCGGCATCGAAGTCCACGTGCGCGAACTGGCGCCCGAAGAGGACCGCTGAACCCAAGCTGATTCACGGTATTCCACAGGCCGGCAGGTTGCCGGCCATCCGGCCCCACTGCGGGCCGTCCCTGCTCTGGCGCGCGCTCAGCCGCCGCTGTCATCCGGCGTCTCGGCCGCATCCACAGTTTCCACCCCGTTTAGTCCCAGCAACTGCTGCGCGGCATCGCCCGGCAGCGCTTCCACCGTCCGCAGCTTGCGCGCCATCTGACGCGTGCGCACCTCGGCCTGCTCGATATTGCGCGCCGCGCGCTCGAGCGTGTCGCGGGTCTTGGCCAGCACGTCACCGAACTTGCCGAACTCGGTCTTGACCGCGCCCAACACCTCCCACACTTCGCTCGAGCGCTTTTCCAGTGCCAGCGTGCGAAAGCCCATTTGCAGGCTGTTCAACAGCGCGGTCAGCGTGGTCGGGCCCGCCACGGTGACGCGGTAGTTGCGCTGCAGCAGGTCAGTCAGGCCGGGGCGTCGCAGCACTTCGGCGTACAGCCCTTCGGTCGGCAGGAACAGGACGGCGAAATCCGTGGTCTGCGGCGGCGCCAGGTACTTCTCGGCAATGGTCTGCGCCTCGCGCCGCAACGCAACTTCCAGTTCGCGGCCAAAGGCGGTGACGCCCTCCGGGTCGCCGCGCTCCTGGGCATCGACCAGTCGCTCGTACTGCTCCTTGGGAAACTTGGCATCGACCGGCAACCACACTGGCGCGCCGCCGTCGCCACCGCCGCCCGCGGCCTTGCCGGGCAAGCGGATGGCAAATTCCACCCGCGCGCCGGAGTTGCGCACCGTCTCGACATTCTTGCCGTACTGGTCCGGCGTCAGTATCTGCTCCAGCAGCATCTCAAGCTGGACTTCGCCCCAGGTGCCGCGCGACTTCACGTTGGTCAGCACCTTCTTCAGGTCGCCCACGCCCTGCGCCAGCGCCTGCATTTCGCCCAGCCCCCGATGCACCTGCTCGAGGCGATCCGAGACCAGCCGGAACGACTCGCCCAGGCGCTGCTCCAGCGTCGCATGCAGTTTTTCGTCGACGGTGCGGCGCATCTCTTCCAGCTTGGCTGCGTTGTTGGCCTCGATGTCGCGCAGCTTCTGCTCCAGCGTGGCGCGCACCTCTGCCAGCCGGCGTTCGTTGGCTTCGGACATCTGCGCAAGCTGCTGCTGCAAGCCGTCGCCGAAGCGGCGCAGTGCCCCCGCCTGCTCGTCGCGCGCCTGCTGGCTTTGCAGCATCAGGTGCTGGCGTACGTGCTCGAGCTGCTGCGTGTTGGACTCGGTCAGCTTGGCGAGCTGCTGCGCAAAGGTGTCGATCTGGTTGTTCTGCAGCGTGGCGATGCCGGTCAACTGCGACGACAGCGCCTGCTGGAAGCGCAGCATCTGCTGGGCCGACTCGTCGCGATTGCCGCGCGCCGCCTCGGCTACGTCAGTACGAACCTCACGCTCCACGCGCTCCATGCCGCGCGCCCCTTCGACGCGCATTTCGGCAAGCTGACGGGCCAGATCGGCGCCGGGCGAGGCGGCCTGCTGGCGCAACAGCACGATCACTAGCAGGACGACCGCGAGCAGTGCCACGGCCAGCGTCAGGTACGGAATCAGGGACATGCAGCGACAGGTTAGGTGACGGACAACCGCGACGGACAACCGGGCGCGCCTCAGCGGCGGCGCGGCATGACCTCAGTGTTGATCACGGTGGGCGGATGGCCGGCCTGCGGGCCCTGGTCGAGCGCGGCGATCAGGTTGTCGGCGGCCAGCATCGCCATGGCGCGGCGGGTCTTCTCCGAGGCGCTGGCGATATGCGGCGTCAGCACGACGTTAGGCACCGTCAGCAGATCCGGATGGACACTGGGCTCGCCCTCGAACACATCCAGCCCGGCGCCGAAGATGCGCTTGTCGCGCAGTGCCTGCGCCAGTGCGGCGTCGTCGACGATGCCGCCGCGCGCGAGGTTGACCAGCGTCGCCGTCGGCTTCATCAGCGCCAGCTCGGCGGCGCCGATGGCATGGTGGCTCTGCGGGCCGTAAGGCAGCACCAGCAGCAGGTGATCGGATTGGCGCAGCAGGTCCTCCTTGCTGACGTAGCGGGCATTGAGCCCGCGCTCGGTGTCCGCCGGCAGCTGGCTGCGGTTGTGATACAGCACATTCATGCCAAACCCGCTGGCACGGCGCGCCAGCGCCTGGCCGATGCGGCCCATGCCCAGGATGCCGAGCGCGCTGCCGTACAGGTCCATGCCGACCAGCATGTCGTAGCTCCAGCGCTGCCACTTGCCGGCGCGCAGGTATTGCTCGGCCTCGGTGACGCGGCGCGCGGTGGCCATCAGCAGCGCCCAGCCGAAGTCGGCGGTGGTCTCGGTCAGCACGTCGGGCGTGTTGGTGGCGACGATGCCTGCGGCGGTCAGCACCGGCACGTCGAGGTTGTTGTAGCCGACGGCCATGTTGCACACCGCGCGCAGCGACGGCAACACGGCGACCAGATCTGCGTCGATGCGGTCGGCGGCGTTGGCCAGCACGCCGGCCTTGCCAGCCAGCCGGGACTTCAGCGTGGCGGCATCGAGCACCGCGTCCTGCTGGTTGTCGTCGACATCGAAATACTGCGCCAGGCGGTCGATCACTTCGGGATAGATGGCGCGGGTGACAAGGACGGACGGCTTCATGGCATCACACGTGGAAGAAGAGGAAGGTCATGATGACAAACAGCGGCATCAGGAAGATGCCCGAGTACAGCATGTAGCCGAAAAAGCTCGGCATGCGCACGCCGCGGTTCTCGGCAATGGCCTTTACCATCAGGTTGGGCGCGTTGCCGATATAGGTATTGGCGCCCATGAACACCGCGCCGGCGGAAATCGCGGCCAGCGTCGAGGCGTCGCGCGTCATCAGCGTGGCGGCATCGCCGCCGGCGGTGTTGAAGAACACCAGATAGGTTGGCGCATTGTCCAGGAACGACGACAGCAGCCCGGTCGCCCAGAAATACATGCTGTCGACCGGCTGCCCGTTGCTGTCGCTGACCGCGCGGATCACGCCGGCAAAGGCGCCGTCGGTGCCTGCCTTGAGCATGGCGATCACCGGGATGATAGTCAGGAAGATGCCGGCGAACAGCTTGCCGACCTCCAGGATCGGCTCCCAGTTGAACTCGTTGCCAGCGCGCGCGGTGTGCGGCGTGACCAGCAGCGACACCACCGCCACCACGATCAGCAGCGCGTCGCGCACCGCCGCCTGCAGCGGCACGTCGGTGCCGAAGACGTTGAACGAGATGGCCGGCTGCCACAGCCCGCTCATCAGCACGAGGCCGATCAGGGCCAGCAGCAGCACGAAGTTGATCTTGCCGTCGATCGAGATGCCGTGCGAGTCCGGCGTAGGATCGTTCTTCTGCGGCAGCTCTTCTTCCTTGTTGCGGTAGTAGTGGCGGTCGACCAGGTAGAACACCACCAGCAGCACCGCGCAGATAAACAGCGTCTCCAGGTAGATGTGGCGCATGGTCCAGAAGAAGTCCACGCCCTTCAGGAAACCCAGGAACAGCGGCGGATCGCCCAGCGGCGTCAGCGAGCCACCGGCATTGGCCACCAGGAAGATAAAGAACACGACCACGTGCGCCACGTGCCGACGGTTGTCGTTGGCGCGCAGCAGCGGCCGGATCAGCAGCATCGCCGCGCCAGTCGTCCCCATGAAACTCGCCAGCAGCGTGCCCAGCGCCAGGATGCCCGTATTGAGCCTTGGTGTCCCGTGCAGATTGCCGCGCACGCAGATGCCGCCCGCGACGATATAGAGCGCAGCGATCAGCGAGATGAACGGGATGTACTCGGCGAGCAGCGCATGCACCGCGCTGGCGGCAGCCGCATGCGTGCCGAACACCGCGGCGAACGGCAGCAGGAACAGCAGTCCCCAGCCCGCGGCAATCTTGCCATAGTGGTGATGCCAGAACTTCGGCGCGAGCAGGGGCCACAGCGCGATCGACAGCAGGATGCCGGCAAACGGCAGCCCCCATAGCGGCGACAGTGCGGCCCCGTCGAGGTCCGCGGCATGCGCGGCCAGGGGGAAAACAGCAAGGACAGCGGCCAGCATGGTCAACATCGGCAACTGTACGAAAGCACGTCGCATCAGGCAGGATCTCCTCGGGAATGCAGCATTCATGGTGCATCGAGCCCGCGCCCCGAACGGCGTGCGGCTCGCACGGCAAGCCTGCAAGTGTAATCCAACCGCCTCGCGCAACCGTGCCGCGGCGCGCGTTTACAGGCGATTCTTACGTCCGTGCTGCCCCATGGCTCAATCCTGCTCGACCACGATCACATGCACGCGATACGGGCCATGCGCGCCCAGCACGATGGTCTGCTCGATATCGCCGGTGCGCGACGGGCCGCTGATGATATTGGTCGCGCGCGGCAGTTCGCCGCGCTCGCTGCGCACCAGCGCGAAGGCGTCTTCCAGCCCGGCGACCACGCGCGAGCGCGGCACCACCGCGATATGCGTTTCCGGCAGCAGTGCCGCGGAGGCGAACGTCGTCGGTCCCGACAGGAGCATCAGCGAGCCGGTCTCGGCGATTGCGCAGAAGCAGCCGGTGATGCCGACCAGGTCGCCATGGTCGCGGTCGGCCTCTACCTCGCGCAGCGGCGGCCGGCATTCGACCGCGATGCCGGCGTCCTGCCATGGCAGCGTGCCCAGCGCATCCCATGCCACCGCGCGCTGCACCAGGTTCAGGCTGTCGAGGTAACGCCGCGCGGCCGCCGGCACTTCGTCCATGGCGGCGACGCGGTCGACGGTGGAAGCCATGCGCTGGGCCTGCAGCAGGAAGGCTTCGACGAGATCGGCAGCCGGCACCGGGCGCGGGCCTTGCGGATGGCGCGCGAGGTAGTCGGCCACCGCGCCGCGTTCGCCCTGCGTGGGCTGGTGCGGCCTGCCCTGTGCGGCACGGATGCGGGCAAAGATGCGGTCGCGGGCGTCGTTGGTTTCCATAAGGCCTGGCAGTGCGGTTGGCAAGGATGCGGCAAGTTGCGCGATGCGCCGATTATAGTTGCCGCGGCACGGCACGGCGCGCCGGAATCCCGCTATGCCGGCTGGACCGAGAACACCTGCCGCAGGTAGGACAGGTAGCCGGTATCGTCGCACATGGTCTTTTCCGGCGTGTCCGACAGCTTGGCCACGGGCTGGCCATTGCAGCGGACCATCTTGATCACGATCTGCAGTGGCGTGTAGCCGAGATCGTTGGTCAGGTTGGTGCCGACCCCAAACGCCAGCCGGCAGCGGCCGTGGAAGCGCTCGAAGAGTTCGATCACGCGCGGGATGTCCAGGCTGTCGCTGAAGATCAGCGTCTTGGTGCGCGGGTCGACGCGGTTGGCGGCGTAATGCGCCACCATGCGCTCGCCCCACGCGATCGGGTCGCCCGAGTCATGGCGCACGCCGTCGAACAGCTTGCAGAAGTACAGGTCGAAGTCGCGCAGGAAGGCATCGAAGCCGTAGGTATCTGACAGCGCGATGCCAAGGTCGCCGCGGTACTCGCGCGCCCAACGTTCCAGCGCGTACACCTGCGAATCGCGCAGCCTCGGTCCCAGCGCCTGGCAGGCCTGCAGGTATTCGTGCGCCATCGTGCCGAGCGGCACCATGTTGTGCAGGCGGGCGAAATGGACGTTGCTGGTGCCGGCCAGCTGCGGACCGAGCTCGCGCCGCATGGTCAGCAACACCTCTTCCTGCCAGTCGCGCGAGAAGCGCCGGCGCGTGCCATAGTCGGCGATGACGCAATCGGCCAGTTCCGGCTGCTGCAGCAAGGCAAGCTTGTCTTCCAGGCGGCGGCGGCCGCCGGCGAGATCGGGCCGCGGCTGGGTGCGGCGAAAGTAGACCTCGTTGACGATCGCCAGCACCGGCACTTCGAACAGGATGGTATGCAGCCACGGGCCGATGATCGATATCTCGATCTCGCCGTTGCCCTGCGGCGCCTCGCGCACCGACACGTACTTTTCGTTCAGGTGGAACAGGCCGAGGAAGTCGATGAAATCGCTCTTGATGAAGCGCAGGCCGCGCAGGTAGGCGAGTTCGTCGTCAGTGAATCGCAGCTGGCACAGGTGTGCGATCTCTGCACGAATTTCATCGACATACGGCGTCAGGTCGATGCCGGCATTGCGGCACTTGAAACGATATTCGACCTGCGCCTGCGGAAACTGGTGCAGGACCACCTGCATCATCGTGAACTTGTACAGGTCGGTGTCGAGCAGAGACTGGATGATCATGGCTAGCCAGACGGCGATGTGCCGGGTCAGTCCGACATGCTAACCGAGACTGTGCGCGTCCGGGGCACTCAGGCCCCGTCGAGGAACGGTTGCGGCGCGCGCAGGGTCGGCTTCCCCGCTGCCCTGCCCTGCAGGCACCACAGCGCCTGGCCGTCGCTGCCGCGGCAGGACACCAGCGTGGCGGCGCTGCGCGGCACGCGCTGCGGCAGTGGCTCGGCAAAGGCGCCATCCGCGGCAAGGATGCGCTCGCTGTAGACCGCAGCGCCAGCGCGCTCGAAGCGCAGCACCTGCATCCGGTCCCCCGGCTTCGGGTTCAACTCGGGTCCGCAAGGCATCAGGCCGGCGCGGCCGCAATGGGCGATGGCATCGCCCGCCGGTGAATCGGTCACGCTGAAGTGGTCCCAGTCGAAGGCGGTCAGCGCCGGCAAGGCGACCGGGGCCTCGGATCGCGCGCGCCATGCAACCAGCCGGGACACCACGCTGTCCGCCATGCCCGGCTGGACCAGGGCTTGGGCACCGGCAAGCGGGGGCATCCCGGTAAATGCCGCCAGCATCACAAGCAGCGACAGCAAGGCGGCGCGGCGGCAACAACATAGCTGGCGTGGCATAGGAATCTCCCGGCGTGGAGGCATGTGGCATTCAGGCGGCCTCATCATGCCTGCGGTTGCGCAAGCACGCTAGCGGCCTGCCATGTCGTGGATCAAAAACACATAAAGAAATAAGAAAACTATCTGATCCAGCTATATAGACCCGCTATTCTTGCCAGAAGGCTCGGCTACAATATCGGTTTCCGAAAGGCCACGGCCGGCGCTCGTCCCGTCCATCCCTGCCCGCCATGGCAGATGGAGGCGTCCGCCGGCAAGAAGCGGCCCCACAGTTTCCCATCAAAAGCCGACCCGTTTTCCTGGAACCGAAATGACTCACGTTGTCACCGAATCCTGCATCCGTTGCCGCTATACAGACTGCGTTGACGTTTGTCCGGTGGATTGTTTCCGCGAAGGCCCGAACTTCCTGGCCATCGACCCGGATGAGTGCATCGACTGCGCCGTTTGCGTGGCCGAATGCCCGGTGAACGCCATTTATGCCGAGGAAGACGTGCCGGGCGACCAGCAGCAGTTCATTGATCTGAACGCCGAACTGGCACGCGCCTGGCCCTCCATCACCAAGACCAAGGCCCCGCTGGCCGAGGCCGAGGACTGGAAGGACGCCACCGACAAGCTGCAGTACCTGGAGCGCTGAGCGCACCAGGCAGCAAAGAAAGCCGTCCCCACGCGCTTTCCGCAATGCCGGGCACCCGCGTGCCCAACCAACGTATCAGGACGAATATGGACTTGAGCATTCCAAATCCCGTTGCCGACGCGACCAAGCAGGTCGAAGGCGGCAGCCCCGCCGGCGGCCAGCCGCTCGAAATCGACGCGCTGATCGTCGGCGCCGGTCCGGTGGGCCTGTTCCAGGTGTTTGAACTGGGCCTGCTCGAAATCAAGGCCCACGTGATCGATTCCCTGAAAGTCGTTGGCGGCCAGTGCGTGGAGCTGTATCCGGACAAGCCCATCTACGACATCCCCGCCGTGCCCAGCTGCACCGGCCAGGAACTGACCGACAACCTGCTCAAGCAGATCGAGCCGTTCGAGCCCACCTTCCACCTGGGCCAGGAAGTCTCCGTGGTGGAGCGCCGTGAAGACGGCCGCTTCTTCGTCGAGACGTCGCTCGGGACCCGCTTTATCACCAAGACCATCTTCATCGCTGCCGGCGTGGGCTCGTTCCAGCCGCGTACGCTGAAGGTCGAGGGCCTCGACAAGTTCGACGGCAAGCAGCTCTTCTACCGCGTCAAGGATCCAATCCGTTTCCACGGCCGCAACCTGGTGATCGTCGGCGGCGGCGACTCGGCGCTGGACTGGACGCTGGACCTGGTCGGCAAGGCCGAGTCGGTGGTGATGATCCACCGCCGCGACGGCTTCCGTGCCGCGCCGGCCTCGGTGGCCAAGATGAAGGAACTGTGCGAACAGATGGAAATGCAGTTCCTGGTTGGCCAGATCGGCGGCTATGAGGAGAAGGACGGCGTGCTCACCGAGATCAAGGTGACTGGTGCCGACGGCGTGACCCGCCGCCTGCCGCTGGACGACCTGCTGGTGTTCTTCGGCCTGTCGCCCAAGCTCGGCCCGATCGCCGAGTGGGGCCTGGACCTGGAGCGCAAGCAGATCAAGGTGGATACCGAGAAATTCCAGACCAATATCCCGGGCATCTTTGCGGTGGGCGACATCAACACCTACCCCGGCAAGAAGAAGCTGATCCTGTCGGGCTTCCACGAGGCTGCGCTGGCCGCGTTCGGTGCCGCGCCGTATATCTTCCCCGAGAAGAAAATCCACATGCAGTACACCACGACCTCGCCGAAGCTGCACAAGGTCCTGGGCGTGGAATCACCGGTGTTCGACTGATCCGGCGCTTCACGATGCCGCAGAAAAAAGCCGCCACAAGGCGGCTTTTTTCTGGCGCAAACGAAAAACCGTCGCTATAATGCGGCCTCGCTGTTGAACACCAACGTGGGAAGCAGCCAGCCAGCCGTTCCGAAGCACCTGATGACAAACAAAATGTTGCCAAGGTGTTGACGACAAAAAGAGAAACTGGCTATAATCGCTTTCTCAGCTGTTCCCCGATAGCTCAGTCGGTAGAGCGACGGACTGTTAATCCGCAGGTCCCTGGTTCGAGCCCAGGTCGGGGAGCCAACCGATACGGAAGCCCGGTGCAAACGCACCGGGCTTTTTCGTTTGGGGCTTTCATTCGCGGCTGCCCCCAGCGCCCCGACCCTTCGCTTATCCCTGCAGTGAGCCGCCTGCGGCCTTCAGTGCCACAACGATAGCCTCCGCATTGGCTTCGACCCGGTGCAGCGGCCCCGCCACCGACATCCCGTAGACAACACCGCCGAGCGATACCGGAATCGCGATGGCCCCCAAATCCGGGAACGACTCGCCGAAGTTCGGATACCACCCCTGTGCCTGCCATTGCTGCATCGCTGCTTCGAACACACGCAGCGAGTCCACCGTGCGTCCGGTGCGCGACGCAAAGGAAACGCCGGCCAGCAGTTCCGCGCGGCTCTCCAGGGTCATGGTGCCGAGAATGGCGCGGCCGATGGAATTGACGTGCGCGTCGCGCAGCTCGCCCGGCGCGGCGATATAGCGCACCGGATTGGCGGACTCGCGCACCTCCAGGTACAGCACGCGGCCGTCGTCCTGCAGCTTGCCGAAGATCACGGTTTCGCCGGTGTCATCGCGCAGCGACTCCAGCACCGGCTGCACGCGCTCGAGCAGCGGATCGTTGCGCGCGATGCGCTGAGCGATATCAAGCAACCGCCGCGTGGGGTAATAGCCCTGGCGGCGGCCGGTTTCGTACAGGTAGCCCAGCGAGGCTAGCGTGCGGATCAGCCCGAGGCAGCTCGACATCGGCGCGCCCAGCAGCTTCGCCAGTTCGGTCAGCGTCAGCGAGCGCCCTTCACGCGCATAGATCTCCATGATCTCGATCACGCGCAGCGCCGTCTTGACGCTGCCGTAACCGGATTTTTCCGCCGCTTCGTTTTCTGCCATCGTTGGCTTCCTCGACTTCCGTGTGCTTTGGGCGGAATTGTACGCGGCGCGTTGGTACACCACATGCGGGCGGCACCTGCCGATCCCGGTGCGGCCGAATCAGGTGCCGGTGTCGTCCTGCGCCTTTGGCAAGCCTTCCGGCCAGCTGCGGATATTGCCGGGCGTGCGTGAGAACCGCGTGGGGATGCCGACGCCACGCAGGCGTCCTTCGCTCGGATGGTCGTATTCGAACATCATGCCGGTGGCGCGCAAGTGCGGGTCATCCACCAGGCTGTCGAAATGCGGCAGCTCGCTGTGCGGGATATCGGCGTCGCGCAACAACGCCAGCCACTCCGCGGTAGTGCGCTGCGCGACGATCTCGGCCAGCGTGGCGTAGAGCGCGTCGATATTGGCGCTGCGCGCGGCCGGGGTCGCATAGCGCGGATCGCGCGCCAGTTCGGCATGGCCTGACAGGTCGAAAAAGCGCAGCCACTGCGCGCTGGTATAGGGCAGCAGAGCAAGATGGCCGTCGCTGGTGCGGTACGGCTTGCGGTGGGCCGACATCACGCGCGGATAGCCAGCAGGGCCGAGCGGCGGCACGAAAGTCTGCCCGGCGAGCTGCTCGGTGGCGAGGAAGGACACCAGCGTCTCGAACATCGGCACCTCGATGGCCTGCCCCTGCCCCGATCGCTCACGCTCATACAGCGCCATCGGGATCGCGTAGGCGACAGTCAGGCCGGCGACCTTGTCGGCCAGGATGGTGTTGACGTACTGCGGCCCCTCGTTCGAGTTGGCGCCCTGGAACTGCGCCATCCCGCTGCGCGCCTGGATGATGTCGTCGAAGGCCGGTGCGCCAGCATACGGGCCCGCTTCCGAATAGCCATAGGCGCCGCAATAGATCAGCCGCGGATGGTCCGCCCGTAGCGAGACATAGTCCAGCCCGAGCTTGCGCAACGACTGTGGCCGCACGTTGGAGACAAAGACATCCGCCGTGGCGATCAGCGCCTTCAGCGCGGCAAGGTCGTCCGGCTGCTTGACGTCGAGCACGACGAACTGCTTGTTGCGGTTCAGGTTGAGGAAGCTCGCGCCCATCGCGGCATGGCGCGCCGGCTCGGCATGGCGGAACACATCGCCGGCGGGCGCTTCGACCTTGATCACCTCGGCCCCCATATCGCCAAGGATCTGCGTGGCGTACGGACCCATCGCGACCGAGGTCATGTCGATCACGCGGATGCCTGCCAGCGGGCCGGTTGCCGCCGGCGCGGGCGCTTGCTCGTTGTGCATCTTCCGTCCCGTTCAGTACGATTTTGGCAAACCCAGCACTCGCTCGGCGATAAAGCACATGATCAGCTGCGGGCTGACCGGCGCGATGCGGGGGATATACGACTCGCGCAGCAGGCGCTCGACGCGGTATTCGCGCGAATAGCCCATGCCGCCCAGCGTCAGGATCGCGGTCTGGCACGCGTTGTGGCCAGCCTCGGCTGCGAGATACTTGGCCGCGTTGGCCTCGGCCCCGCAGGACTGCCCCGCGTCGTAGCGCGCGGCGGCCTTCAGCATCATGAGGTTGGCCGATTCCAGCTGCATCCACGCCTGCGCCAGCGGGTGCTGGACGCCCTGGTTCATGCCGATCGGGCGGCCGAAGACCACGCGCTCCTTGGCATACTGCGTGGCGATCGCCAGCGCGGCGCGGCCGAGCCCGATGGCTTCGGCGGCGATCAGGATGCGCTCGGGGTTCAGTCCATGCAGGATGTATTCGAAGCCCTTGCCCTCCTCGCCGATCCGGTCTTCTTCCGGGATGAACAGGTCGTCGATGAACAGCATGTTGGTATCGACGGCGGCGCGGCCCATCTTGTCGATCTCGCGGATCTCGATCTTGCTGCGGTCAACCTTCGTGTAGAACAGCGACAGCCCTTCCGTCGATTTCCTCACCTGCTCCAGCGGCGTGGTGCGCGCCAGCAACAGCATGCGGTCGGCCACCTGCGCGGTCGAGATCCAGATCTTGCGCCCGCTCACCGAATAGCCGCCCGGCACCTTGCGCGCAAAGGTCTTGAGCTTGGTGGTGTCCAGGCCCGCATCGGGCTCGGTCACGCCGAAGCAGGCCTTCTCCTTGCCGGCGATCAGCGGCGGCAGGAAGCGGCCCTTCTGCTCTTCGGTGCCGAACACCACCACCGGGTTCAGGCCGAACACGTTCATATGCACCGCCGAGGCACCGGTCATGCCCGCGCCCGACTGCGAGATGGTCTGCATCACCAGCGCCGCTTCCAGGATGCCGAGACCGGCGCCGCCGAACGCCTCGGGCATCGCCACGCCCAGCCAGCCGCCCTCGCACAAAGTCTTGTAGAACTCGTGCGGGTAGGTGCCCGACTTGTCGAGCCGGTCCCAGTATTCCATGCCGAACTGCGTGCAGACCTGCTGCACGGCTTCGACGATCGATGCCTGTTCTTCGGAGAGATCGAAATTCATGTGCTTGCCTGTCTCGTTGTTTATTCCGGCTGGATGCCCGCGTCCTTCACCAGCCGCGACCACTTCTGCAGTTCGGCCACGACAAACTGGTTCAGCTCGGCGGGCGTGCTGCCGAATGGCTCAAAGCCCAGCGCGTGGAACTGCGCGGCATGCTGCTTGCTGGTGGCGATAGCAACCAGCTCGCGGTTGAGACGCTCCACCACGGGCGCCGGCACGCCGGCGGGTGCGAATACGCCGTTCCAGGACGTGATATCGAAACCCTTGAGTTCGGGCGCACTGCCGACCGGCGGCAGGTCGGGCAGCAGCGCACTGCGTTGCGCGGTCGTCACGGCCAGCGCGCGCAGCTTGCCGGCGCGCACATTGGCGATGCCCGCGGCAAAGTCGACGAACATCGCCTGCACCTGGCCGCCCATCACGTCGGTCATCGCCGGCGGCGTGCTCTTGTACGGCACGTGCAGCATCTTCAGGCCCGCCATCTTTGACAGCGTCGCGCCGGCGACGATGCCGGTGCTGTTGCCGCTCGCGTAGCTCATGCCAGGATGCGCCTTGGCGTAGTCAATGAACTCGCGCAGCGTCTTCACCGGCAGTTGCGGATTGACCACCAGCATGAACGGCAGGTTGCCCATGCGCGAGACCGGCGTGAAGTCCTTGACCGGGTCGTAGCGCAGCTGTTTCATCAGCGACGGGTTGGCGGAATGCGTGGTGTTGGTGGTCATGAACAGCGTATAGCCGTCGGCTGGCGCCTTGGCGACGAATTCGGCGGCGATGGTGCCGTTGGCGCCCGGCTTGTTGTCGACCACCACCGGCTGCTGCAGCGATTCGCCCAGGTACTTGGCGGTCAGCCGCGCCACGGCATCGGTGCCGCTGCCGGCGGCGAACGGCACCACCAGGCGCAGCGGCTTGGAGGGAAATTCATCGGCGGCCAGCGCCGGTGTTGCAAACAGCGCGGCGGCACATCCCAGCACCACGCTGGCGAAAGCGGTCTTGAAGCACTTCACGGTCTGTCTCCTGTCGTTATATGAATCCTTGCCGTAACCGGCCGCGTCTCAGGCGGGCCGTATCACGCGCTCAGGCGATTCCTCGTAAGGCGGTGAATAGATCACCAGGATCTTGGCTGGCTCTTCACTTACCACCGTGAACACATGCATCTCGTCCGGCGGGAAGAAGCAGCAATCGCCTGGGCCAAGTTCCTTGCGCTGGCCGCCGACCTCGGCAATGGCCCGGCCTTCCAGCACGTAGCACACCTGTTCGATGCCGGGGTGCGCGTGGGGCAGCGCGCCCTTGCCCTTTTCGATGGTGCCGTGGATCACTTCCAGATGGCGCGAACCAACGGTCTCGGGGCCAATCAGCCGGCGGTTCAGCGTGCCGACGTGGTTGGCTGGGTGGTAGCCCTCGACGTCTTCGGTCGAGATGAAATAAACCGGGGGTTGCGGCACGTTGCTCTCCTGTCGGAACCTCGCCATGTTGGCGACTAATTCATATCTGTGAATCTTAGTTTATACATATGAATTTCTTCGTCAAACAATTTCGGGCGCCTTGCGGGTTTACCGGGAGGCAGCGTCTGGGTCATCATCGGCTGATCCGGTGGACTGGAGGACGAGCGAGGAAAGGCGGATAATTCGCGGCTTGCCGCCCTGTCCTGCGGCGCCGATCGCACGCCATTCTTGACAGGCGCGTCGTATACATGCCATAGTTACGGGCGTATAGCATTCATGGAAACCGGTACTGTCAGGCTCCAGTTGTATTCGGACCTGGCGCTATCACCCCTGACACTGGCTGCACGGACTGAAACGTCCACATCTTTCAGGTTCGCGGGGGCGCACCGGGCCTATGCCCAGCGTGCAATACCAGTCGCTCCGGCGACAGCAGTTTCCCCCCGTGTGAACCAGCCGCTACCGCGGCAATCCCCTAAAGGACTGAATTGACTAAGATCGTCTTGAAACCCGGTGAGCCCGTTGAAGTTGCAATGCGGCGTTTCCGTCGTGCCATTCTGCAGACTGGCCTGATCGTTGAACTCAAGAGCCGCACCGCTTACGAGAAGCCGACGACCGAGCGCAAGCGCAAGAAGAAGGCCGCCGAAGCTCGCCTGCGCAAGCGCCTGCGCATGCAAATGCTGCCGAAGAAGATGTACTGATTCGGGCAAGCTTCGCCAAAAAACCGCCAGTTCGCTGGCGGTTTTTTTATGCCCGCAGGGAATGCGCGTCCGGGCCCGCTCCGGGCTGGCGGCTTTTGCTGCACTGCGCCACCTGAGCGTTGCGCCGATGCCCGGCATAATGGCGGATATTGCGCCCCCTGGGGCGCCCACCGGACCCCTGCCTTGACTGCCATCCTCGAGTTGCGCAAGGTGCGCAAGCAATACGGCGATACGGTCGTCGTCGACGACCTCGACCTCCAGGTGTTTCGCGGCCAGTGCTATGGCCTGCTTGGTCCCAACGGCGCCGGCAAGACCACCACGCTGCGCCTGCTGCTGGGCCTGACCACGCCGATGGCCGGGACGCTGACGCTGTGCGGCGAGCCCATTCCCGAGCGTGCGCCGCAGGCGCGCATGCGCGTGGGCGTGGTGCCGCAGTTCGACAACCTCGACCCGGATTTCTCCGTGATCGAGAACCTGCGCATCTTCGGGCGCTACTTCGGGCTGTCGTCGGCCGAGATCGAGCGGCGCGTGCCCAGGCTGCTCGAATTCGCCCGGCTGGAGAACAGAGCCGACGCGCAGGTGCGCGACCTCTCCGGCGGCATGCGCCGACGCCTGACGGTGGCACGCGCGCTGATCAACGATCCCGACCTGCTGGTGATGGACGAGCCCACCACCGGGCTGGACCCGCAGGCGCGCCACCTGATCTGGGAGCGCCTGAAATCGCTGATGGCGAGCGGCAAGACCATCCTGCTGACCACGCACTTCATGGAAGAAGCCGAACGGCTGTGCAACTACCTGTGCGTGATCGATGGCGGGCGCAAGATCGCCGAGGGCAAGCCGCACGAGCTGATCGACAGCCAGATCGGCTGCGATGTGGTCGAGGTCTACGGCGACGAACTGGACACGCTGCGCGGCACGCTGACACCGCTGGCGCAGCGCACCGAAATGAGCGGCGAGACACTGTTCTGCTACGTGCGCGAGCCCGCCCCGCTGCTGGCGGCGCTGCACGGCAGGAACGGCGTGCGCTACCTGCACCGCCCGGCCAACCTGGAGGACGTGTTCCTCAAGCTGACCGGCCGCGAGATGCGGGATTGAACCAGGGACTGACATGAGCGAACAGGACCCCCGCACCGATACGTCCGAAAGACCCGCCATCGCCACCCGGAGCGCTGGCCCGGCAACGCGCCAGACCTATCCGCAGCCGCTGCTGCCGCGCAACATGCGCAACTGGATGATGGTCTGGTACCGCAACTACCTGGTGTGGAAGAAGCTGGCCATCCCGTCGATGATCGGCAACCTGGCCGACCCGATGATCTACCTGTTCGGCCTCGGCCTCGGGCTGGGGCTGATGGTGGGCCAGGTCAACGGCGTGTCGTACATCGCCTTCCTCGCTGCCGGCACCACCGCATCGAGCGTGATGATGTCGGCCAGCTTCGAGTCGATGTACTCGGCCTTCTCGCGCATGCACGTGCAGCGCACCTGGGAAGCGATCATGCACGCGCCGCTGACGCTGGGCGACGTGGTACTGGGCGAGATCTTCTGGGCGGCCAGCAAGGCGGTGCTGTCGGGCCTGGCGATCATGCTGGTGGCGGCCGCGCTGGGCTATGCGCAAATGCCGGGCGCGCTGCTGGCGCTGCCGGTGATCGTGCTGGCCGGCATTGCTTTCGCCGCGCTGGCGATGATCGTCACCGCGCTGGCGCCCAGCTACGACTTCTTCATGTTCTACCAGACGCTGGTGATGACGCCGATGCTGCTGCTGTCGGGCGTGTTCTTTCCGGTGGAGCAATTGCCGGAAGGCGTGCAGGCTGCCACCAGGCTGCTGCCGCTGGCGCACGCGGTCGAGCTGATCCGGCCGCTGATGCTGGGCCGGCCTGTGGAAGGCGCCGGCCTGCACCTTGCCGTGCTCGCCGCCTATGCGGCGGCCGCGCTGGTGGTTTCGCTGGTGCTGCTGCGCCGGCGGATGCTGCGCTGAGTTCGCGCTGAAATTGGGGGCGGGCAGGCTCAGGCGCTGCCCACCAGCTTGAGCCCGGCTATGCCGCACACGATCAGCGCGATGCAGCCGATGCGCGCCGCGGTCGCGGGCTCATTGAAGAGTATGATGCCGAGGATCGCGGTGCCGACCGCGCCGATTCTGATCCACACCCGCGGTCCGCACCGCGTAACCGGTTCCCACGGGAATGTGACGCAGAGCCAGTGCCAGCAGGATCACACTGATGGCCATGCCGGCCAGCGTGATGACGCTCGGCACCAGGCGCGTGAACCCGTCGGTGTATTTGAGCCCGATTGCCCACACCACCTCGAACAGCCCTGCCAGGGCCAGCAGTGTCCATGCCATACCGAAATATCCCGTTGCAACATACCGTGCGCAACGATAGCGGAGAATCCGCCACCTTGCAGCGCGTTGCCCTGGCGCTGGCAGCCGCACTGGCTACCGTCTCGCTGGGCGGGTGCATGGTGGTGGGCGCCACCATGGCGGTTGGCAGCGCCGCGGTGACGGTGGGCTCGGCCGCTGTCAGCGTGGCCTCGACAGCAGTGGGCACCACCTATGACGTCACCGCCGCCGGCGTGAAGGCCGTCGCCGGCAGCGACGACCCGCCTCCGCCAACGGAGTGACTTCGCTTATTCCCCGAGCCCGCGCAGCAGATCGGCCTTCAGGTCCTCGACCGACTCCAGCCCCACCGCCAGCCGGATCAACCCTTCGCCGACGCCAGCGGCCGCCTTCGCCTCCGGGCTCACGCGCGCGTGCGTGGTGGTGTATGGGTGCGTGATGGTGGTGCGGGTATCGCCCAGGTTGCCGGTGATCGAGCACAGGCGCGTGTTGTCGATCACGCGCCACGCATTGGCGCGCTGCTGCTCGGGCGTGGCGCCCTTCAGCTCGAACGAAACGATCGCGCCGCCGCCGCTCTGCTGCCGCATGGCGATCTCGTGCTGCGGGTGCGAGGCCAGCGCCGGGTGGAACACGCGCGCCACGGCCGGGTGCGACTCCAGGAACTGCGCCAGAGCCAGCGCGCTGGACGAATGGCGCTCCATGCGGATCGCCAGCGTCTCCATGCCCTTGAGCAGCACCCACGCGTTGAACGCCGACAGCGTCGGGCCGGCGGTACGCACGAACGGGAACACCTTGCCCATGATGTAATCGTGCGAGCCCAGCACCGCGCCGCCCAGCACGCGGCCCTGGCCGTCGATATGCTTGGTGGCGGAGTGCACCACGATGTCGGCGCCGAACTTCATCGGCTGCTGCAGCGCCGGCGAGCAGAAGCAGTTATCCACCACCAGCAGCGCATTGGCGTTGTGGGCAATGTCAGCCACCGCGGCGATATCCGCCACTTCGGTCAGCGGGTTCGACGGCGTTTCCAGGAAAAACAGCTTGGTGTTCGGACGAACGGCGGCACGCCACGCTTCGAGGTCGGTCGGATCGACAAAGGTCGTCTCCACGCCGAACTTGCCGAAGATATTGCTGAACAACGTCATGGTCGAGCCGAAGATCGCGCGCGAGCTGACCAGGTGATCTCCGGCCTGCATCGATGACAGCACCACCGACAGGATCGCGCTCATGCCCGACGCCGTGGCCATGCAGGCCTGGGCGCCTTCCAGCGCGGCCAGCCGCGACTGGAACATCGACACGGTCGGGTTGGTGAAACGCGAATACGTGAAGCCCTCTTCCGAGTTGGCAAAGCGTTCGGCGGCTTCTGCGGCGCTGTTGAAGCAGAAGCTGGAGGTCAGGTACATGGCCTCGGAATGCTCCATGAACTCGCTGCGCAGCGTGCCGGCGCGCACGCCAAGGGTATCGATGCCGAGCGATTCAGGATTGAGCGGTTCGTTCATGCTGGTGGCGCGGTCGTACCCGCGCGAATGCAATGGTTGTGGCCTGCCGCGGCAAGGCGGCCGGCCATGAAAAAAGCCCGTGCGATCGAATGGTCGGATCGACGGGCTTGCTGTTCTGCGGAGGCCTTCGGCAGGCTGTGGCGGTCGATCGGCCAGTTGCGCAAGCACTGCGCGCATTGGCAAACGTTGCAACCACCATCTCTTTAGCTGTTTCGGGCTGGACCCGCGTCCGCAAGCTGACTATCAAATCGACGCCCGGCCATGTTACGGCCGGGCTTCGCATCCGTCAACGCACGGGCGCGCGGCGCGCGGCTTACTCGTTGCCGCCGGAGCGCTGCAGGTGCAGTGACGAGCGCTCGGTGTCGCCGCCGGTGCCGTCACGGTCGGCCTGGCTGCGCGCCGTTTCCAGGCGATTCAGGTAGGCCTCGTCGATATCGCCGGTGACGTAACGGCCATCGAAGCACGACGCATCGAAGTCCTTCAGCGCCGGGTTGATGTCGCGCACCGCCTGCTTCATCGCTTCCACGTCCTGGTACACCAGCTTGTCCGCGCCGATGATCTTTGCGATCTCTTCGTGCGTGCGGCCGTGCGCCACCAGTTCGCTGCGGGTTGGCATGTCGATGCCGTACACGTTGGGGAACTTCACCGGCGGCGCTGCCGAGGCGAAGATCACCTTGTTGGCGCCGGCGTCGCGCGCCATCTGCACGATCTCGAACGAGGTGGTGCCGCGCACGATCGAGTCATCGACGATCAGCACGTTCTTGCCCTTGAACTCGACACCCATCGCGTTGAGCTTCTGGCGCACCGACTTCTTGCGCACCGCCTGGCCAGGCATGATGAACGTACGGCCGACGTAGCGGTTCTTGAAGAAGCCTTCGCGGTAGTTCACGCCCAGGCGGTTGGCCACCTGCATCGCCGCCGGGCGGCTGGAGTCGGGGATCGGCATCACCACGTCGATGTCGCCGGCCGACACCTCTTCGCGGATCTTCTCGGCCAGGTAGTCACCCATGCGCAGGCGCGCGTCGTAGACGGGAACGCCGTCGATACACGAATCGGGGCGGGCCAGGTAGACGTACTCGAAAATGCAGGACGTCAGCACCGGGTTGTCGGCGCACTGCTTGCTATAGAGCTTGCCGTCCAGGTCGATGAAGATCGCCTCGCCCGCTGCCACGTCGCGCTCGAGCTTGTAGCCGATGCCTTCCAGCGCCACCGACTCCGAGGCCACCATCCACTCCTTGCCGGTCGGGGTCTCGATGCTGCCCAGGCACAGCGGGCGGATGCCAAACGGGTCGCGCACAGCCAGCATGCCGTAGCCGGCGATCTGCGCGGCGATCGCGTACGAACCACGCACGCGGCGGTGCAGGCCGCTCACCGCGGTGAAGATGGTGTCCGGATCCAGCGCCATGCCGCTGCTGGCACGCTGCAGTTCGTCGGCCAGCACGTTCAGCAGCACTTCCGTATCGGAGTGCGTGTTGATGTGGCGACGGTCGCGGCGGAACATCTCTTCGCGCAGTTGCTGCCAGTTGGTCAGGTTGCCGTTGTGCGCCAGGATCACGCCGTACGGCGCGTTGACGTAGAACGGTTGCGCCTCTTCCTCGCTCGACGCCGAGCCGGCCGTCGGGTAACGCACCTGGCCGATGCCGGCGTCGCCCGGCAGGCTGCGCATGTTACGGGTGCGGAAGACATCGCGCACAAGGCCGTTGGCCTTGTGCATGTGAAAAGTACTGCCGTTGGCGGTGGCGATGCCGGCAGCATCCTGTCCGCGATGTTGCAACAACAGCAGGCTATCGTAAATCAGTTGGTTGACAGGCGTGGCTGAAACCACACCGACGATACCGCACATGCCAAGCTCCCAGGAAAGGCTTTGAATCAGGGGGCGCAGCCTGGTCCGGCTATCCTTCCGGACCGCAAGGCCTGCGTACTACTGGCCGGGCACCATGCCCGGCTTCATGTCATGTCTTGACGTACTTCGCCAGCTCCGGCGGCAGCCATGGCTTCACCGATTCCAAGGCCTGCATCACGTAAGGGCGGCTCACCGCATCGCGCCAGAACGGCTCTTCCGGCAATTTCGTCAGGCTGGCGAGCGTCACCATCACCATCACCAGCAGCGCGCCGCGCAGCAACCCGAACACCAGCCCGAGCCCGCGGTCCGCAGGCTTGAGGCCCGTGCTCTCCAGCAACTGCCCGACCACCATGCCGGCCAGCGACGCCCCGAGCACGGTGCCGATCAGCAGCACCACGAAACCCAGCGCGTGGCGGGCCAGCTCGCCGCCGGGCAGCGACTCGGGCATCCAGCCCGCGGCCACCGTGCCGTAGCGGAATGCGACCCAGAATGCCACCACCCAGCCGATCAGCGACAGCACCTCGCGCACCAGGCCGCGCAGCACGCCCAGCGCGCCCGACGCCAGCAGGATGAAGACCACGGCGTAGTCGAAGAAAGTCGGCTGCATCATTGCTCGCTGCCGCGCCCACGCGCCAGGCAGCGCTGGCCCTTACTGTTCGATTACCTTCGAGGTCAGGCCCGCCGCGCGCACGCGCTTGTCGGCGGCATCGGCGGCGTCGCGGTCGCTGAAGGGACCGGCGCGCAACAGGATGCGCTCGCCGTCGGCCAGCACTTTCTTTTCCACATACGCCGGCACCTTGCTCGCCTTGAGCTTGGCCAGCCAGGTCTTCGCCTTCTCTTCCGACGAGAACGCGCCAATCAGGATCAGGTACTTGCCGCTGCCTTGGGGCTTGACCTCAGGCTTGGCGTCGGGCTTGGCCTCGGCGCGCTGGATGGGCTTGTCGGCGGGCCTGTCGGCAGGCTTGTCCGCCGTATTGACGATTTCCTCGCCGGCATCGAGCGCCGCGGCGTCGCTGCGGGCCGCCGGCGCCGGCGGCAGCGGGTCGGCCTTGCGCGGCTCGACGCGGGGCTTGCTGCTGCCCTGCCCGCCGCTGACCTTGACCGCGATATCGTCGGCTACCGGGCGCGGCTTGGTCTCGAACACGATCGGCAGCACGATCACCGCGGCCACCACCAGCACCACGGCGCCGATCAGGCGGCGGCGCGCGCGCTGCTTCTGCGGGAATTCAGGGTCCAGCGTGTCGTCGGCATATTCGTCGGCGAGACGGCGCGACGAGGCGATGCCTGCACCCGGGTCGTTGCGCTGGCGGCGCGCACGCTCTGGTGCCGGGTCGTTGCCCTTGCGGGAAGAAAACAGCGAAAGCAGGCCCATAGATTGGTTCGGTGCGACAGCCCCCTCTGACAGGGGCCGGTCGTTGCGTTTGCCGCTCAGTGCCAGGTCAGTTGGCTTGCGTGGCCCGATAGGCCATCACGCCGGCGACGGTATAGAACGATCCGAAGACCAGAATTCTATCATTCTCGGTCGCTCTCTCCATGGCGTCGCGGAACGCCGCCTCTGGACTGGAAAAGCAGGCGGCGGTGGCGTCGGGGCCGGCGCGGAAACCGCCCCCCTCCAGCTTCGCCAGCACGTCGGCGGCGCTGGCGGCGCGCTCGGTCGGCAGGTCGCACAGGCACCAGTGGTCAACCTTGTCGGCCACGTGCTGCAGCACGCCGGCAATATCCTTGTCCTGCATCGCGCCGAACACCGCATAGGTGTAGCGGAAGAAGCCCATGTTCTCCAGGTTCTGCCCCAGCGTGGCGGCCGCATGCGGGTTATGCGCCACGTCGAGGATCACCGCGGGCCGTCCCGGCAGCACCTGGAAGCGCCCCGGCAGCTCGACGAACGCCAGCCCGTTGCGCACTTCCTGCGCGCTAACCGGCAATTGCGGGCGCATGGCCTGCAGCGCGGCCAGCGCGGCGGCGGCGTTCAGCAGCTGGTTGGCGCCGCGCAGCGCGGGGTAGCCCAGGCCGTTGAGCTTGCGCCCGCCGCCGCTCCAGTCCCATTGCTGGCGTTCCTGGCCCTTGGCCGCGTGGAAGTGGAAATCGCGGCCCACCAGCCACAGCTCGGCGCCGATGGCCTCGGCATGCGCCACCAGCGACTTGGGCGGCATCGGGTCGCCGCAGACCGCCGGCACGCCGGGGCGGAAGATGCCGGCCTTCTCGAAGCCGATTTCCTCGCGCGTGTTGCCCAGGTACTGGGTATGGTCGATATCGACGCTGGTGACGATGGCGCAGTCGGTATCGATCACATTGGTCGCATCCAGGCGACCGCCCAGCCCGACTTCGAGAATGATCGCGTCCAGGCCGGAAGCCGCGAAGAAATGGATGATCGCCAGCGTGGTGAACTCGAAGTACGTCAGGCTGACCGGGTCGGCAAAGCTGTTGCGCGCGCGCTCGACTGCCTCGAAGTGCGGAAGCAGTTGCGCATCGGTCGCCATCTCGCCGTTGAGGCGAGCACGCTCGTTGAACGAGATCAGGTGCGGCGAGGTATGGCAGCCCACCTTGTAGCCCGCCTCAAGCAGGATGCGCTCGAGCATCGCGCAGGTCGAGCCCTTGCCATTGGTGCCGCCCACAGTGAAGACCGTGGCGTCGATGCGCAGCCCGAGGGCCTCCTTCACGCGCGTGATACGCGTCAGGCCCATGTCGATGCCCACGGGGTGGGCGGTTTCGAGATGGGTGAGCCATTCGGGGAGCGTGTGGAAGACGGGCATTTCAGGTGGGCAAGGAAAGCGAAGGAAAGCGTTTGCTACCAGATTCGGGCAGGCGGGCGCAAAGTCAAGGGCCGGCGCCGCGGGCGTCCAAGAAAGGCGAAAGGCGCGTCAACCACCCGCGCCTTCAGTACAGCGATATTTGCGACGTTATGCCACCGCGTCGGCCGGCTGCTTCTGCAGCAGCGCCAGCAGCTGCGCCAGTTCGGCGCGCAGCTTGCGGCGGTCGACGATCATGTCGATGGCGCCCTTCTGCAGCAGGAACTCCGAACGCTGGAAGCCTTCCGGCAGCTTCTCGCGCACAGTCTGCTCGATCACGCGCGGGCCGGCAAAGCCGATCAGCGCCTTCGGCTCGGCAATCACCACGTCGCCCAGGAAGGCGAACGAGGCCGACACGCCGCCCATGGTCGGGTCGGTCAGCACGCTGATGAATGGCAGCTTGCTCGCGCTCAGCTGGTTCAGCATGGCCGTGGTCTTGGCCATCTGCAGCAGCGACAGCAGGCTTTCCTGCATGCGCGCGCCGCCGGTGGCGGTAAAGCAGATGAACGGCACCTTCTGCTCGAGCGCGGCCTGCGCACCGCGCACGAAGCGCTCACCCACCACCGAACCCATCGAACCGCCCATGAATTCGAACTCGAAGCAGCTCGCCACCACCGGGATGGTGTGGATGGCACCGCCCATCACCACCATGGCGTCGGTCTCGCCGGTATCTTCCATGGCCGCCTTGATGCGGTCCGGATACTTTTTCGAATCCTTGAACTTGAGCGCGTCGACCGGCACGATCTCCTGGCCGATTTCATAGCGGCCTTCGGCGTCCAGCAGCGCGTCCAGGCGCGCACGCGCGTTGATGCGCATGTGGTGGTCGCATTTGGGGCAGACGTGCAGGTTTGCCTCGACGTCGGTCCGGTACAGGGTCGACTCGCACGACGGACACTTGACCCATAACCCCTCCGGGATGCCCTTTCGGGTACGGGGGTCGGTCTGTTGAATCTTGGGGGGCAGGAGTTTATCCAACCAGCTCATGAAAGCTCCTTTCGGATAGCTGCGCGCCGCCGGCAAACCCTGTGTCAGGGCGCACTTCGGCAGGTGGCAGGGAATCAACCCGCAAATTTACCACGCCGGGCCCGTGACCTCGAAGCGCGGCGCGCAGATTGAGCACATCGCATCACTTATCGAGGTCCACCGAGCCCGGATTAGATCACTTGCTGTCCAGCGCCTGGCGGATCTCGGCGATAAACGCCTGCAGTGCCGCCACCGCCTGCTCGCGCGGCGTGTCTTCCAGCAGTTGCACCAGCCGGCTGCCGATCACCACCGCATCGGACACGCTGCCGATCGCGCGCGCGGTCTGCGCGTCGCGAATGCCGAAACCCACGCCCACTGGCAGGTTGGCGTGCTGCTTGATCAGGGGCAGGCGCGAAGCCACGCTGTCCAGGTCGATTGATGCGGAGCCGGTCACGCCCTTGAGCGACACGTAGTACAAGTAGCCGCTGGCCACGCGGGCGACCGCCTCGATGCGCGCATCGGTAGAAGTCGGCGCCAGCAGGAAGATCGGGTCCATGCCGTTGTCGCGCATCAGCCCGGCGAAGGACTCGCACTCCTCGGGAGGATAGTCAACCACCAGCACGCCATCCACGCCAGCCGCGCTCGCGGCCTTGGCAAAGGCCTCTTCGCCCATGCGCTCGATCGGGTTGGCGTAGCCCATCAGCACCACCGGAGTCTCGGCATCGGTCTGGCGGAACTCGCGCACCCACTGCAGTACCTGCGTCAGCGACACGCCCTGCGCCAGCGCGCGCTCGGAGGCGCGCTGGATCACCGGGCCGTCGGCCATCGGGTCGGAGAATGGCACGCCCAGCTCGATCACATCGGCGCCGCCCGCCACCAGCGCGTGCATCAGCGCCACGGTCAGGCCAGGCTCGGGATCGCCGGCGGTAATGAATGGAATCAGGCCCTTCTTCTGCTGCGCGGCCAGCGCCGCGAACGTCTTCTGGATACGGGACATATCAGGGAATCAGGTGAGGCCGCGGCGCCGGCGAGGCGTCGTCGTTGGCGGCGGCCAGGGTTGGGGTGGCCAGGGTTGGAGCACCACCAGGCTCGATCGCGGGCATGGCTTGCGCGGCCGCGGCCACGCGACCGCACGCCACCTGCACGTACTCCGGGTTGATCTCGTAGCCGACAAAGCGCCGGCCGTGGCGCTGGCATGCCACCGCGGTGGTACCGCTGCCCGCGAACGGGTCCAGCACCAGGCCACCCGGCGGGCAACTCGACAGCACCATGCGCTCGACGATCTCCAGCGGCTTCTGCGTCGGGTGGTTGGCGCGCTCGGGGTCCTGCCGGTGGATGCGCGAGATGCTCCACAGATCCTTGGGGTTGTAGCCCACCTCCAGCCACTTCTTGCCCTCGAAGCGCGGACGGCTGCGCGCCTTCTTGGTCTCGGGGTCGTACGGGATGCGGACCGGGTCGAGATCGAAGTAGTAGTCGCGCGCCTTGGCAAAGAAGCCGATGTTGTCGTGCACCGACGAGAACTTGCGCGTGGTACCGCCCATGCTGGGCACACGGCGGTCCCAGATGATCTCGTTGATCATCGTCAGGCGCCGCTTGAGCATCACGAACAGCTCCGGCGAATACTGCCAGGTGCAGAACAGGTAGAGCGTGCCCTTGGGCGCGAGCTTGGGCACGACCGCGTCCATCCAGCGCTCGGACCAGTCCAGGTAGGCCTGGCCCGACAGCAGGTCGGAATCGTTGCCATAGTCCTTGCCCAGCCCGTACGGCGGATCGGCGACGATCAGGTCGACCGAGCCGTCCGGCAGGCGGGCAATGCCCTCGAACATGTCTTCCTGGAACAATTGCAGCGGGGGTGCGTCGGACGCGCCAGGCAAGTCGTCGGCCCCGCCAACGGCGAGGCCCTGGGGGTGAGGCAGCGCGCGCATCAGAGCTTGAGCCCCGCGCGTTCGGCCACGGTATGCATGTCCTTGTCGCCGCGCCCGGACAGGTTCACCAGCAGCAGCTTGTCCTTGGGCAGCGTCGGCGCCAGCTTGCAGGCGTAGGCGATCGCGTGGCTCGACTCCAGCGCCGGGATGATGCCCTCGATGCGGCAGCAGTCGTGGAAGGCCTTGAGGGCTTCCTCGTCGGTGATCGGCACATATTGCGCGCGGCCGCTGTCCTTGAGCCAGGCGTGCTCGGGGCCGACGCCGGGGTAGTCCAGGCCGGCCGAGACCGAATGCGTCTCGATGATCTGGCCGTTCTCGTCCTGCAGCAGGTAGGTGCGGTTGCCGTGCAGCACGCCGGGCGTGCCGCCGGTCAGCGAAGCGGCATGGCGGCCGGTGTCCAGGCCGTCGCCGGCGGCTTCCACGCCGATCAGTTGCACGTCCTTATGCTCGATATACGGGTAAAAGATGCCCATCGCATTGGAGCCGCCGCCGACGCAGGCGATCACGGCATCCGGCTGGCGGCCGGCCAGCTCGGGCATCTGCACCTTTGCCTCCTCGCCGATCACGCACTGGAAGTCGCGCACCATCATCGGGTACGGGTGCGGGCCGGCCACGGTGCCGATGATGTAGAAGGTGTTCTCGACGTTGGTGACCCAGTCGCGCATGGCTTCATTGAGCGCGTCCTTGAGCGTGCGCGAGCCGCTTTCCACCGGCACCACGGTCGCGCCCAGCAGCTTCATGCGGTAGACGTTGGCGGCCTGGCGCTTGACGTCCTCGGCGCCCATGTAGACCACGCACTCCATGCCGAAACGGGCGGCGATGGTGGCCGTGGCCACGCCGTGCTGCCCTGCCCCGGTCTCGGCGATCACGCGCGGCTTGCCCATGCGCTTGGCCAGCAGCGCCTGGCCAATGACGTTGTTGATCTTGTGCGCGCCGGTGTGGTTCAGGTCTTCACGCTTGAAGTAAATCTGCGCACCGCCGAGCGTCTCGCTCCAGCGCTGCGCGTGGTAGATCGGCGACGGGCGGCCGACAAAGTGCTTCAGCTCGCGGCGGAATTCGGCATCGAACTCCGGGTCCTTCTGAGAGTGCGCATAGGCTTCGCGCAACTCGTCCAGCGCGTGGACCAGCGTCTCGGAAACGAAGGTGCCGCCATAGGGGCCGAAATGGCCACGGGAATCGGGCAGGTCGTACATGTCTAGGCTCTTCGGAACAGCGGCCTTGCCTCACTCGGCAAGGCTCGCCTGGTTGACTGGGTGCGCGATGCCCGTCATGGGTATGGAAAAAGCGGACGGGCGCGGTATGCGGGGAGCGAATCGGGCTTCTATCCGGCTGATCCGGCCCCGGCGCTGCGGACAGCGCGCACAAACTCGGCAATGCGGGCGTGGTCTTTCACGCCCTTGGCGGCCTCTACCCCGCTGCTGACATCCACGGCGTAAGGGCGCACGCGTTCAATCGCGCCAGCGACGTTTTGCGCGTTCAACCCACCACTCAAAACGATGCGAGGAGCGCCGCTTGCGTTCGGGCTGCCGGTTGCCGGAACCGGAGGATTGGGCGGAAGCCATGCCGGAGGAATCAGGGTCCAGTCGAAGACGTGGCCGCCACCGCCGTAGCCTTCGACGAAGGCATCAAGCAGCAAGGCAGCGGCATCACGGTATTGGTCGGCAAATTCTACCAAATCAAGCCCCGGACGGACACGGGCGGCGCGCAGGAACGGCAGCCTGCAGCGCTGGGCGGCCTGGGTGCAGAACTGCGGAGTTTCATCGCCGTGCAGCTGCAGCAGCGTCAACGGCACACGCTCGGCCACGTGGGCGATGTCTTCCAGTTCGGCGTTGACGAACAGGCCCGTCACCGCGACGAACGGCCCGGCGGCCTCGGCCAGCGCCGCGGCTTGCGCTACGTCGACGTAGCGGGGGCTCTTCGGGTAGAACACCAGCCCGATCGCGTCCGCGCCGGCATCGACGGCGGCGCGCACGTCGTCCTCGCGCGTCAGGCCGCAGATCTTGATGCGGGTGCGCTGCGGCAGGTGCACCGCACTGCCCTCAGGCTGCGTCATCGAACACTCCATGGAACAGGCTCGCGGATGGGTCCGCCGCCGGGATCGGGTAAGCATCAGGATACTTGACCCCGACCAGGTAGAGGCCATCCGGCATGAACGTGGGCGCCGCCAGCTTGCGGTCGCGCCCGGCCAGCACCTGCGCCAGCCACTGCGGGGGGTAACGGCGGCGGCCAACGGCCACCAGGCAGCCCATGAGGTTGCGCACCATGTGGTGCAGGAAGGCGCTGGCGCGGAAGCGCAGGAACACCCAGTTGCCGTCGTCGCGGATGGTGACGTCGTACATGGTCTTGACTGGCGACTTGGCCTGGCATTCGGCGGCGCGGAAAGCGGAAAAATCGTGCTCGCCGATCAGATAAGCCGCGGCTTCGCGCATGGCGTCTGCGTCGAGCCGTTGTCCGGGTGGCAAGATCTGGTAGCCGGCGCGGCCATGAACCATTGGCACCCGGTGCGGACCGGTGTAGAGCGCGTAGTAATACATGCGCTCGTACGCCAGGAAGCGGGCATGGAAACCTTCATCGACCGGCAGCGCCCACTGCAGTGCGATCGACGGGGGCAGGAAGGTGTTGACGCCGCGCACCCAGGAAAAGGGCTCGCGTTCCAGCTCGGTATCCAGGTGGATCACCTGCCCCAGCGCGTGCACGCCGGCATCGGTGCGCCCCGCGACGGTGGTAAGCAGGCGCACGCCGGCGAAGCGCTCGATGGCGTCTTCGAGGCGATCCTGCACGGTATTGCGGTGCGGCTGCGACTGCCACCCGGAAAAGGCGGCGCCGTCGTAGTGCAGGCCAAGTGCGATGCGGTTCATGTCAGGGGAAAAAGCATGGCGGCGGGCAAGCAATGCGCGCCGGAAAAGCAAATGCGCCGGAAGGGACGCTTCCGGCGCATCGCTTCAGGCCGCGGCAGCGTGTGCCGCGGCGGACCGTCAATGATAGCTCAGGCCACTTCCAGCAGTAGCGAACGGGCCTCGGCCTGCAGCGGGTCCTGCGACTGCTCAACCACTTCCTGCAGCAGCTCGCGCGCGCCCTCCTTGTCGCCGATCTCGATATAGGCACGGGCCAGGTCGAGCTTGATCTGCATATCGCGGCCGCTGTCGACACCATCGGTCGACAGCGTGCTGGGCGAAACGCCGCGGGCGGTGTCGGGATTGGTCTCGTCGGGGACGCGCGACAGGTCGATCGGCTCGGCCAGCTTGCCATCGCGCAGCATGGTCGTCGCAGGCAACGGCGCGAAGGCTTCGTCCGCCGCGGCCGGCGAGCCACTGATGGCCGACGGCCCACTGCCCAGGTCCAGCGACAGGCCCGACATGTCGAACTCCAGCGGGCGCGAACGGGTCGGCGTGTCCAGGCGCGGCACGTCGTGCGCGTGCTCCTCCAGATCGTCGGCCAGCGGGTCGGTGGCACGGGCCGGGAAGTCCAGGCCCAGTCCGCCATCCAGGCGCACGGCCGGCTCGGTCGGGTCCGAATCCGTACCGAACACCATCGCCGCCGATGCCGGCGCTACGATCGGGTCGCCCGCCGCGGGCGCCGGGAAGGCGTCCAGCGGCAACGCCAGGTCGCCCAGCGAGGGCTCCAGGCGCGGGATCGATGCCGGATCCTGTGAAGGGTCCTGCGTGCGCCACTGGTCCGTCGCGGGCGAGGCCGTGTCCGGACCCGCGGCGTCCGGCGTCACCGCCAGGTACAGCGCGTTGCCCGGCTCGAGCGCGCGCCCCATTTCTGCTGCCTTCAGCCATTCCGCACCGTGTCCGCCGGTCTGGGCGAACATTTCTTCTGCTATCACGCGGAAACCTTCCACATCCTGTCTGTTGCTGTAAATCTCCAGGAGCTTGAGCCGCACCGGCTGCTGCTCCGGGTTTTTCTCCAGGGCTTCGCGCAGGATTTCCTCCGCCTGCACATCGCGCCCGTAGGCGATATAGACCTCGGCCTCGGCGATCGGGTCGACCTCGTTGGCTTCCGGCGTGTTGTTGCCGATGCGGAAGTCGGCGCCGAACACGCTGTGCTGCGAGGTGTCGACACTCTGGCCGCCGGCGGCGCCGAACAGCGAATTGGTGCCGGCCATCACCGTGCTTTCCTGCGACAGGATGCTGTCGCCGAAGCCGGTTGCCTCGCCTTCCTTCTGCTGCTGGCGACGGCGATAGATCGCGTAGACGCCGAGCAGCGCCACCACCAGGCCGCCGCCGGGCAGCAGCATCGGGTTGGCCAGCAGGCCGTCAAGGAACGACGGCTCTTGCACCGGTGCGGGCTGTGCCACCACAGGCGGCGCCGGCTTGGCTGTCGGGGCCGATGCCGGCGCGGCTGCGGCTGCCTGCGGCGCTGAAGCGCCGGCGGCAGCCACCGCCGGTGCAGCGGCAGTGACAGCGGCGGCACTGGCGGCATCGGGCACCGCTGTGGCAGCAGCGCCCGCCGCTGCCGCCGGTTCCACGGCATCCGCCTTCGGCGCCTGGGCAGTCACCACGTTCGGTGCGGCGGCTTCAGGCTTGGCCACCGCGGCCGCCTTTTCCTTTTCCTTGTCGGCCAGCGCAGACTGGCTGGCCTGGCTCAGCTTGGCGATCTCGGCGTTCTTCAGCTCGAGCAGCTTCTGCATGTCGCCGATGTTCTTTTCCAGCTGCGCCAGGCGCGCCTCGGCTTCCTTGACCTGGCGCTCGCGCGCGACGTTGGCCTCGGCCTTGGCGGCTGCATCGGCCTGCGCGCCCCGCTCGGCCTTGCTCAGCTTCAGTTCGTCACGCGGACCATCGGCCGGGGCCGCCTGTTCCTGCACGCGCGCCGTGACGTTGCCCGACTGCTGGCGGCCGCTGTCGGGCTCGACCGACTTGGCCGCGGCGGCACTCGCCAGGCGGCTGCGATAGGCGTCGAAGCCCTGCGTGCGCGCAACCACTTCGCGACGCGCCTCCTTGGGCGTGACGGACTGCGCCTGTTGCTGGGTCGGCACCTGCAGTACCGCGCCGCTGCGCAGCCGGTTCATGTTGCCGCCGATAAAGGCGTTGGGATTGTTGCGGTAGAGCGCGACCAGCATCTGGTCCAGCGACACAGATTCGGCGCCCTGTACGGCTTCGCCGGCGATCCCATACAGCGTATCGCCGCGCTTGACGGTATAGCCGCCGCCCGGCGCCATGTCGGCGCTGGCTGCGGCCGCCGGTGCCGGCGCTCGCCTGGCCTGACGTGCCGGGCGCACCGGTGCAGCCGGACGCGCCGATGCGGCGGCGGGCGCGGCTTCCTGCACGGCCGCTTGCGGTGCGGCAGCCGCAGGCTGCGGCGCGGTGGCGGGTGAAGCGTCGGGCGTTGCCGCCTGCACCACCGCCGACGGCGAGAATGTCTCGTTGGTAGGCTTGGCCCCGGCGGGATCAAGCAGGAATGTGTAGGCGCGCGAAACCTTGCCGCTGGCCCAGCTCATGTCGACCAGGATGTCGACGAACGGCTCGCTGATCGGCTGCGACGAACGGACCTTGGCGACATAGCTGCCGTTCGGGCGGCGCTCGATCTCCAGGCGCAGCGTGCTGACCGCTGGCTGGTAGGTCAGCCCGGCTGCGGCATACGCCCCCGGCGACGCCAGCTTGACGTTCAGCCCGGCAGCCTCCTCGGGCGTGACCCCACTGATGTCGATCTCAGCCTGCAGCGGCTGCCCCAGATTCGACTGAACCCGCAATTGCCCGAACCCCGCGGCATATGCGGCCGGCTGCGCAAGCAGCAGGCCCAGTGCCGTGACGGCCAGCGTTGACCAGCGCTGACGGGCAGTAGGCGCATCTTTCCGGCGATGTTGGCTCACACTCACCTTATGCTCCGTTATGTTTTAGTAGCGATATACATCGACAAACCGACCCCATAAACAGGTCCGGCAGGCTGGCGGGGTATTCTGGTTGCAGCCCCTTTTGGTTGCACCCCCTTACCAGCCGGCGCGCAGGCGCCGACCCCTGCGGGCCGGGGCGCATGCCGGCGTATTGTGACGCATCGCCCGGGAAAATAGGCGCCCGGATACAACAACGCCGCGCGTGGGCGCGGCGTTGTCGGCAAAGCGGTCTTTTCTGTTGCCTGGCTGCAACGGACGCAACCAGGCAGCTTCCCATCAGGATTCGATCAGGATACGCAGCATGCGGCGCAGCGGCTCGGCCGCGCCCCACAGCAGCTGGTCGCCGACTGTGAAGGCCGACAGGTACTCGCCGCCCATCTGCATCTTGCGCAGGCGGCCAACCGGGATCGTCAGCGTGCCGGTCACGGCCGCCGGGGTCAGGTCGGTCATGCTGGCTTCACGCGTGTTCGGCACCACCTTGGCCCACGGGTTGTGGGCAGCCAGCATGCCTTCGATCTCGTCCAGCGGCACGTCGCGGCGCAGCTTGATGGTCAGTGCCTGCGAGTGGCAGCGCATCGCGCCGATGCGCACGCACAGGCCATCCACTGCGATCGGCGTGGCGCCGGTCGCACCCAGGAAGCCTTCGCCACGGCCCAGGATCTTGTTGGTCTCGGCGCCGCCCTTCCACTCTTCCTTGGACTGGCCGTTGCCCAGGTCCTTGTCGATCCAGGGAATCAGGTTGCCGGCCAGCGGCACGCCGAACTGCTTGGTTTCTTCCGCCGACAGGCCGTGCTGGGTCGCCAGGATCTGGCGGTCGATTTCCAGGATGGCCGATGCCGGGTTGTCCAGCAGCGGCTTGACCGACGCGTTCAGCGTGCCGAACTGCGTCAGCAGTTCGCGCATGTGCTGGGCGCCGCCGCCCGAAGCGGCCTGGTAGGTCATCGAGGTCATCCATTCGACCATGTCGGCCTGGAACAGGCCACCCAGGCCGATCAGCATGCAGCTGACCGTGCAGTTGCCGCCGATGAAATTCTTGACGCCCTTGGACAGCGCGTCCTTGATCACACCCTGGTTGACCGGATCCAGCACGATGATGGCATCGTCCTTCATGCGCAGCGACGAAGCCGCGTCGATCCAGTAGCCCTTCCAGCCAGCCGCGCGCAGCTTGGGGAAGACCTCGTTGGTGTAGTCGCCGCCCTGGGCGGTCAGCACCACGTCGCACTTCTTCAGTGCCTCGATGTCGTTGGCATCCTTGAGCGTGGTTTCGTTCTTGGCCATGGCGGGCGCCTTGCCGCCGGCGTTGGACGTGCTGAAGAAGACGGGTTCGATGTGGTCGAAGTCACGCTCTTCCTGCATGCGTTGCATCAGGACGCTGCCGACCATACCCCGCCAACCGACGAGACCTACAATCATGATTTACCTCGGATGTGATTTTTACTTCCCCGCCATTTTCCTCGCCCGGCGTGGCTGCGCGGGGAAGACGGGCAGGCACGACGAACGGATCTAGGCGATCGCGGTTTTAATAATGGTTTTAATCGTCGTTGCGGTCTGGCCGAGCGAAATCGTGCCGACCGGGCCGCGGGTGGCGGTCAGGGCGACAACAGCAGTCAGGGTGGACTGGGAAAATCGGGCCATTCGCAGAGTCTACACGAATTTGCGGCGCTGCCGCACCGTGCAAATTGGGGACAAATAAAGCGCAGGGCACCGCGCTGGCGGTGCCCACTTGTGTGTGACTTACAGTGCCGCCAGTACGGCTTCACCCATCTCGCGGGTGCCAACTTGCTTGCAGCCCGGCGTCAGGATGTCGCCGGTGCGGTAGCCCTGGGCCAGCACCTTCTTGACGGCGTTCTCGATGCGGTCGGCCTGCTCGGCCTTGTTCAGCGAGTAGCGCAGCATCATCGCCGCCGACAGGATGGTCGCCAGCGGATTGGCCACGCCCTTGCCGGCGATGTCCGGCGCCGAGCCGTGCGAGGGCTCGTACAGGCCCTTGTTGTTCGCATCCAGCGACGCCGACGGCAGCATGCCGATCGAGCCGGTCAGCATGGCGGCCTCGTCCGACAGGATGTCGCCGAACATATTGCCGGTGACGATCACGTCGAAGCTCTTGGGCGCCTTGACCAGCTGCATCGCCGCGTTGTCCACGTACATGTGCGACAGCTCGACTTCCGGATATTCCTTGCTGACGTCGATCACGATGTCCTTCCAGAACTGGAAGGTCTCGAGCACATTGGCCTTGTCGACGCTGCACAGCTTCTTGCCGCGCTTGGCCGCGGCCTGGAACGCCACATGCGCGATGCGGCGGATTTCCGGCTCGCTGTAGCGCATGGTGTCGAAGGCTTCACGTTCGCCCTTGAACAGGCCATCCGGCGCTTCGCGCAGTCCGCGCGGCTGCCCGAAGTAGATGTCGCCGTTCAGTTCGCGCACGATCAGGATATCCAGGCCGGCCACCAGCTCGGGCTTCAGGCTCGAGGCGCCGGTCAGTTCCGGATAGCAGATCGCCGGACGGAAGTTGGCGAACAGCTGCAGGTGCTTGCGCAGGCCCAGGATGGCCTGCTCGGGGCGCAGCGCGCGCTCCAGGCTGTCGTACTTCCAGTCGCCGACGGCGCCAAACAGGATGGCGTCGGCTTCCTTGGCCAGCTTCAGCGTGCTCTCCGGCAGCGGATGGCCTTCGGCCTCGTAGCCGGCACCGCCCACGGGCGCGGTTTCCAGTTCAAACTTCTCGTCGAGCGCGTTCAGGACCTTGACGGCCTCCGTCACGATTTCGGGACCGATGCCGTCACCCGGCAGGACTGCGATCTTCATTGTTGTCTTCCCTCGTTGAGTCTTATCCGACCAGGCGGTTGTTCAGCCACGGCATCTTCGCCACGCGCTCGGCCTCGTAGGCCTTGATCTTGTCAGCATGGCGCAGGGTCAGGCCGATGTCGTCGAAGCCGTTCAGCATGCAGTACTTGCGGAACGGGGCGATGTCGAACTCGTAGCCCTGGCCCGACGGCGTGAGCACAACCTGCTTGTCCAGGTCGATGGTTAGCTGGTAGCCGTTGAACGCGTTGGTCTCGTTGAACAGGTGGTCGACCTGCTGCTCGCTCAGCACCACCGGCAACAAGCCGTTCTTGTAGCAGTTATTGAAGAAGATATCGGCGAAGCTGGGCGCGATCACGGCGCGGAAGCCGTATTGCGTCAGCGCCCACGGCGCATGCTCGCGCGAGCTGCCGCAGCCGAAGTTGCGGCGCGCCAGCAGGATCGACGCGCCCTGGTAGCGCTGCTGGTTCAGCACGAAGTCCGGGTTCAGCGGACGCTTGCTGTTGTCCATGCCGGGCTCGCCGACATCCTTGTAGCGCCACTCGTCAAACAGGTTGGGGCCGAAGCCGGTGCGCTTGATCGACTTCAGGAACTGCTTCGGGATGATGGCGTCGGTGTCGACGTTTTCGCGGTCGAGCGGTGCCACGAGGCCGCTGTGTACAGTGAACTTGTCCATGTCTCTTTCCTTACTTCTTGGCCGCGCGCTCGAGCGAGCTGCCGGCGGCCTGCGTGTCCTTGCCCAGGCCGGCCATGGTATTGCAGCCAGCCAGCTGCAGCATGCCCAGGCATGCCAGCAATGCGATCAGGGTCCTTTTCATCTGGCGCGCTCCGCTCAGCCCAGCTTGCGGATGTCGACGAAATGACCTTCGATGGCGGCAGCCGCTGCCATCGCCGGGCTCACCAGGTGGGTACGGCCACCGGCGCCCTGCCGGCCCTCGAAGTTGCGGTTCGAGGTCGACGCGCAGCGCTCGCCCGGATCGAGGCGGTCGGCGTTCATGGCCAGGCACATCGAGCAGCCCGGCTCGCGCCACTCAAAGCCGGCGGCCTTGAAGATCTTGTCCAGGCCTTCGCGCTCGGCCTGTTCCTTGACCAGGCCCGAACCCGGCACCACCATCGCCAGCTTCACGTTGGCAGCGATCTTGCGGCCCAGCTTTTGCACCACCCACGCGGCAGCGCGCATGTCTTCGATACGGCTGTTGGTGCACGAGCCGATGAAGACCTTGTCGATATTGATGCTTTCGACCGGCACGTTGGGCTGCAGGCCCATGTACTCCAGCGCGCGCTCCATGGCGTTGCGCTTGCTCGAATCCTTTTCCTTCTCGGGATCCGGAACGCGGTCTTCGATGCTGATGACCATTTCCGGCGAAGTGCCCCAGGTCACCTGTGGGCGGACCTCTTCGGCACGCAATTCGACTACCTGGTCGAATTTTGCGCCCGCATCCGAATGCAGCGTGCGCCAGTAGGCCACGGCCTGCTCCCACTCCACGCCCTGCGGCGCGTACGGGCGGCCCTTGACGTATTCCAGCGTGACGTCGTCCACCGCCACCAGCCCGGCGCGCGCGCCGGCCTCGATGGCCATGTTGCAGACGGTCATGCGGCCTTCCATGGTCAGGTCACGGATGGCCGAGCCGGCGAACTCGATGGTGTAGCCGGTGCCGCCGGCGGTGCCGATCTTGCCGATGATGGCAAGCACGATGTCCTTGGCGGTGCAGCCGCGCGGCAGCTTGCCTTCCACCTTGACCAGCATGTTCCTGGCCTTCTTGCCCAGCAGCGTCTGCGTGGCCAGCACGTGCTCGACTTCAGACGTGCCGATGCCGTGTGCCAGCGCACCGAAGGCGCCGTGCGTGCTGGTATGCGAGTCGCCGCACACCACCGTCATGCCGGGCAGCGTCGCGCCCTGCTCCGGCCCGATCACGTGCACGATGCCCTGGCGGTGATCGGTCATCTTGAACTGGGTGATACCGAAGCTGTCGCAGTTTGCATCCAGCGTATCCACCTGCAGCTTCGACACCGGGTCGGCGATACCCTGGCTGCGGTCGGTGGTCGGCACGTTGTGGTCCGACACGGCCAGGTTCGCGCTGATGCGCCATACCGGACGCTCCGCCATCTTCAGGCCCTCGAACGCCTGCGGGCTGGTCACTTCATGCAGCAGGTGGCGGTCGATGTAGAGCAGCGTGGTGCCGTCTTCCTCGACGTGGACGGTGTGGTCATCCCAGAGTTTGTCGTAGAGCGTCTTGGCCATGATGCGATGGCGGGCCGAATGACCGATCCCTTGCAGGAGAGGTCCGCGGTGGCCGCGCAGTAGTTTGCAGGGGTTTTTGTTCGCTTCGGTCGCGGTGGCGAACACGGGCGTCGATATAGCAATCAATCGCGATGATCGCGCCGGAAGCCGCCTGAAGCGAGCGTTATTTCAAGCGATGCTGCAATGCTTGACTTGGCAATCGATTATGCCACAGGGGGTATGGGGATCAGCGCCCTGCCCGGCCGGGACGACGCCTGGAATGTAATGTGATTGGCGAAAGGGGGCTTTCGCGGATGGCGAAAAGGCCGGCGTGGTGCCGGTTTGCTCCCCTCTCCCGCGCGCGGGAGAGGGGCCGGGGGTGAGGGCAGGCGCTGGCCGAAGCCTCCGGGTTGGATAAAACCACAGGCCTTGCGAAGGCCGCCATGCCAGAAAAAAACCGTTGGCCTCGCTTCTGGTGGTTCCTTGCTAGCCCACCCCTCACCCCAACCCTCTCCCCATGAGGGGAGAGGGAGAACACCTTGCTTGGGCTAGCTCGGGCGGCTTGGGCGCACCCAAAACCGCTCTCTCCTTCCGGGTTTTGGGGCGGCTTCGTCAGCCGCCCAGGTACGCAGCCTTGATCCGGTCGTTGGCCAGCAGGTTGGCACCGGTATCGGCCAGCACCACCTTGCCGGTTTCCAGCACATAGCCCCGGTCCGCGACCTGCAGCGCCTTGTTGGCATTCTGCTCGACGAGGAACACAGTGACGCCCTCGTCACGAATGGTCCGGATGATGTCGAAGATCTGCGCGATGATCAGCGGCGCGAGGCCGAGCGTGGGCTCGTCCAGCAGCAACAAACGCGGCCGGCTCATCAGCGCGCGGCCGATCGCCAGCATCTGCTGCTCGCCGCCCGACATGGTGCCGGCACGCTGGCTGGCGCGCTGGTTCAGGCGCGGGAACAGCTTGAAGACGTGCTCGATGCCGGCCTCGACCTCGTCGCGCTTGGCAAAGAAGCCGCCCATCTGCAGGTTTTCCAGCACCGTCAGGCTCGGGAACACGCGCCGGCCCTCGGGCGAGATCGCCATGCCCAGCCGCATGATCTCGTGCGTCGAGCGGTTGGTGATGTCCTCGCCCTCGAACAGCACGCGCCCGCTCGAGGCGCGCGGCGTGCCGCAAACGGTCATCATCAGCGTCGTCTTGCCGGCGCCATTGCTGCCGATCAGGGTGACGATCTCCCCTTTGTTGACTTCGATCGATACGCCCGACAGCGCCTCGACGGCGCCGTAGTGGGTATGGACCTGTTCCAGCTTCAGCATCAGTCCTCTCCCAGGTAGGCCTTGATCACGCGCGGGTCGTTCCGCACTTCGTCGGGCTTGCCGATCACGATCGGCTTGCCGTGCTCCATCACCAGGATGCGGTCGGACACACCCATCACCAGGCTCATGTCGTGCTCGATCAGCAGCACGGCAATGCCGAACTCGCGGCGCAGCTGGTCGATCAATTGCTGCAATTCGACCTTTTCCTGCGGGTTCAGGCCGGCGGCGGGCTCGTCCAGCATCAGCAGGCGCGGCTTGGTGATCATGCAGCGCGCGATCTCAAGCCGGCGCTGGTGGCCATACGACAGCGTGCCCGCCTCGCGGTTGGCAACCTTGGTCAGGCCCATTCGCTCCAGCCATACTGCGGCGCGCTCCAGCGCCTCGCGCTCGGCACGGCGATAGGCCGGCGTGGCAAACAGGCCACGCAGGATGCCGGCCTGCACCTGCAGGTGTTGCGCCACCAGCAGGTTCTCCACCACCGTCAGGGATTTGAACAGGCGGATGTTCTGGAAGGTCCGCACCAGGCCCTGCCGCGCCACCTTGTGGCTGGGGAGGCCGGCAATGGCGTGGCCGTCCAGCGTGACATCACCCGCGGTCGGCTTGTAGAAGCCGCCGACGCAGTTGAACACCGTGGTCTTGCCCGCGCCGTTGGGGCCGATGATGGCGAAGACCTCATCCTTGCGGACATCGAAATCGATGCCGTCCACGGCCAGCAGGCCGCCGAAGCGCATCTGCAGGCCGGATACCTTCAGCAACTCGGCTTGTTGCAAATTAGTCATCGGGGCATTCATCGAGGAAGCTCCACGTGGGGACGGCTCGCGGGCAGCAGGCCCTGCGGACGCCACATCATCATCAGCACCATCACCAGGCCGAAGATCAGCATGCGATATTCGGCAAAGCCGCGCGCCACCTCGGGCAGCACCGTCAGCAGGATTGCCGCCAGGATCACGCCCAGCTGCGAGCCCATGCCGCCCAGCACCACCACGGCAAGGATCAGCGCCGACTCGATGAAGGTGAACGATTCCGGATTGACCAGCCCCTGCCGCGCCGCGAAGAACGCGCCGCCAATGCCGGCAAACGATGCGCCCAGCGTGAACGCCGACAGCTTGATGCGGGTCGGGTTCAGGCCCAGCGAGCGGCACGCGATCTCATCGTCGCGCAGCGCTTCCCAGGCACGGCCCATCGGCATGCGGATCAGGCGGCTGGTGACGAACAGCGTGAAGCCCACCAGCAGCAGCGCCAGCAAGTACAGGAAAATCACCATGTGCTGGCCGCTGTAGTCCAGGCCGATCAGGTCATGGAAGGTCTTGGCACCCTCCACGCTCGCGCTGCGCGCCATCTCGATGCCGAACACGGACGGCTTGGGAATGCCCGAGACACCATCCGGGCCGCCGGTCAGGCTGGTCAGGTTGTTGGCCAGCAGGCGGATGATCTCGCCGAAGCCCAGCGTCACGATGGCGAGGTAGTCGCCGCGCAGCCGCAGCACCGGGAAGCCCAGCAGGAAGCCGAAGGTCGCCGACATCGCCGCTGCGATCGGCAGGCATTCCCAGAAGCCCAGCCCGAAATGCTGGTTCAGCAGCGCATAGGTATAGCCGCCGATTGCATAGAAGCCGACGTAGCCCAGGTCGAGCAGGCCGGCATAGCCCACCACGATATTCAGGCCCAGCCCCAGGATCACATAGATCAGCGCCAGCGTGGCCACGTCGACCGCGCCGCGCGAGCCGAAGAACGGCCACACGAGCCCGACCGCCAGCAGCACCCATATCGCCACGCGCTGCTGGCGCATACCGAGCTGCGGAATCGACGGCAGGCGCACGGCACTGCCGGCACGCGACAGCATCGGCTTGAACAGCTGGAACAGAAACACCGCCGCCACGGCAATCCATACCGGACGCCAGTGCGGCTCGAGCACCACCTTGTAGCCTTCCAGCCTGAGCTGCAGGCCCAGGATGGGGATGGTCAGAATCGCCGTCATCACGGCTGCCGTGATCGCGTTTTTCAGCGACTGGCCCGGCGTGGCGCCGCGCGCTGCCTGCCCGGCGGACATCGCAGAAACTTGGTTAGTCATGGTCTCGCCCTCCCTCACACCTTCTCGACATCAGGCTTGCCCAGCAGCCCGGTCGGACGGAACAGCAGCACCAGCACCAGCAAGCTGAATGCAACCACGTCCTTGTATTCGGCCGGCATGTAGCCCGAGGCGAAGGTTTCCGCCAGGCCCAGCAGCACGCCGCCTAGCATCGCGCCCGGGATGCTGCCGATGCCGCCCAGCACCGCCGCGGTAAAGGCCTTGATGCCAGCGATAAAGCCGATAAAGGGATTGAGCTTGCCGATGCTCAGCCCGATCAGCACGCCGCCGACGGCGGCCAGCATCGCGCCCAGCACGAAGGTGAACGAGATCACCTTGTTGGTGTCGATGCCGAGCAAGTTGGCCATGCGCATGTCTTCAGCGCAGGCGCGGCAGGCGCGGCCCATGCGTGAACGGCCGATGAACATCGTCAGCGCGATCATCATCACCAGCGTCACGCCCACGATCAGCAGGCGCGAATACGGCACGGTCACCGTGAAGTCGCCGCCCATCTGGAATTCGATGGCGCCAGAGATCAGCACCGGCACGGACACGTCGCGCGCGCCCTGCCCGATCTGGACATAGTTCTGCAGGAAGATCGACATGCCGATGGCGGAGATCAGCGGCACCAGCCGCGGACCGCCGCGCAAGGGCCGGTATGCCACCCGCTCGACCGCGAAGCCGTAGACGCCGGTGACCAGCACCGAGACCAGCAAGGCGGCGCCCAGCACCAGCGGCAGGGGGTAGCCTGCCTGGGCGCCGATTGCGGTGAGCGTGACCAGGCCGACATAGGCACCGATCATGTAAATCTCGCCGTGCGCGAAATTGATCATGCCGATGATGCCGTAGACCATTGTGTAGCCAATGGCGATCAGCGCATAGATCGCACCCAGCGTCAGGCCATTGACCAGCTGCTGGGTGAACTGTGGAAGGAATTCATTCATTGGGGGGGAAACCTCGAAGCCGCAGAGCTGGCCTCAGCAGGGATGCACCAAAACCATTCGAACTTGCCAAAGCAAGGTGTTCTCCCTCTCCCCGCATGGGGAGAGGGCCGGGGTGAGGGGTGGTTTAGCGAGGAGCCACATCAAGCGGGGCCAACGGTTTGAACCCACAGGCCTCAGCCTTTGATCCGCCCGCCCTCGCCCCCTGCCCCTCTCCCGCAAGCGGGAGAGGGGAGCAACCCTTCGGGATATGAAGCGCCTCAGTTCGCCGCGGTCTTGCTGGCGTCCTTGTGCCAGGTGTAGACCACGAACTTGAAGGACTTCAGGTCACCCTTGTCGTCGTACTCGACCTTGCCGATCGGGGTGGTGAAGGCGTTCTTGTGCATGTACGCCGCGACCTTGGCCGGGTCGGTGCTCTTGGCGCCGGCAATGGCGTCGCCGATGATCTTGACGGCGGCGTAGGCCGGCATCTGGAACGGACCGTTGGCGTCACGCTTCTTGTCGGCGAAAGCCTTCACCAGGCCGGCGTTGGCCGGGTCGGCCGAGAAGTCGGCCGGCAGCGTCACCAGCATGCCTTCCGACGACGGGCCGGCGATCGCGGTCACGTCCTTGTTGCCCACGCCCTCGGGGCCCATGAAGGTGGCCTTCACGCCCTGCTCGCGCGCCTGGCGCAGCAGCAGGCCCATTTCCGGGTGGTAGCCGCCGAAGTAGACGAAGTCCACGCCCTGCGCCTTCAGCTTGGTGATGACAGCGGAGTAATCCGAATCGCCGGCGTTGATGCCCTCGAACACGGCCACCGGGATCTTGGCGGCTTCCAGGTCCTTCTTCACCGAGCTGGCGATGCCCTGGCCGTACGACTGCTTGTCGTGCAGCACGGCCACCTTCTTCGGCTTGACCTTGCCGATGATGTACTGGGCGGCGGCCGGGCCCTGCTGGTCGTCGCGGCCGATGGTGCGGAAGATGAACTTGCGCTTCCTGGCCTCGGTCAGCTGCGGCGCAGTGGCCGACGGCGTAACCATCACGATGCCTTCGTTCTCGTAGATGTCCGAGGCCGGGATGGTCGAGCCCGAGCACACGTGGCCGATCACGTACTTGATGTTCTGGCTGACGATCTTGTTGGCCACCGCGACGGCCTGCTTGGGTTCGCAGGCGTCGTCCATCATCACCACTTCGAACTTGTTGCCGCCGGCGCCGCCGGCTGCATTGATCTGTTCGATGGCGGTCAGCGCACCGGCCTTGACCATGTCGCCGTACTGCGCCACCGAGCCGCTCATCGGGCCGGCAATGGCGATCTTCACGGTTTCGGCGTTGGCGGCGGCGCCAAAGGTGGCCAGCATGGCGGCCAGCGAAATGGAAGTGATGCGGGACGTAAGGCAGGACAGCGTCATCAGGAGCTCCTCGATTTATGTTTGGGTCATCCGGGCAGAAACGGAATGACCTGCGCAATCGAACAACACCCGCGGACTACAGAGATCGGAACGGCAGAAAAGCGGTCCGAGACGCGGAAGACGGGCCTGCGGAAAAGCTCAAGAGATGCGGGGCCCGGCATGTGTCAGTCCCGCTGTGGTATGGGGACCAAGGTTCGGAAAGACAACGTTTGATGCGTTCTCTATTGCGCAAGCGATTCGCCTGCCCCGCTTGCCGCACCACATGCCGGAGGGATGGCCCGGCTGCCGTCGGCAAAGCAGCCCGCATTATAGGGTCAAATTTCCTGCGGTACGCGACAATCGCACAATAAATGCGGAACCCCATTGGGAAAACGCGACACAATTTTCCACTAATTGCGCCCTGGACCATTCAAGGTGCAATTTCCTGCCCTTGCCGTCGTTGCGCTGCACAAGGCGCACCGGCGCAGAAAAGACAAACGCCCCGGCGGGCCGGGGCGTCTGCAATTGCTGCACTGCGCAGCGGATCGGATGAACTGCGCTTAGCGCTTAGCCACGTCCGGCACGTCGCGAGTGGCGGCGCCGACGAACAGCTGGCGCGGACGGCCGATCTTGTATTCCGGATCGGTGATCATCTCTTCCCACTGCGAGATCCAGCCCGGGGTGCGG